>DASXMU010000309.1:0-27723 GCA_036495485.1 Streptosporangiaceae bacterium | reverse complement strand
CTCGGCAGCGCCGCCGTGGACGCGCTCATCGCCAGGATCGAGCGCACCCCCGCCACCGACGTGATGATCCGCGAGCCGATGACGCTGGTGCCGCGCGCCTCGGTGGCTGCTGCCCCGGCGGTCCGGGCCGCACGCTGAGATCGTCTGAATCCATCCGTCCGTTCGGAAGTTCAAATTTCTTTTATCAAATGAAAAGAAAATGAGAACGGGAGCGAGCGCGGCACTCGCCAGCCTGACAACCCCGGCGAGCTACTGAGAACGGCGGCGAGCGCAGCACTCGCCAGCCTGGCAACCCCGGCGGACTACTGAGAACGGCGGCGAGCGCAGCACTCGCCAGCCTGGCAACCCCGGCGGACTACTGAGAACGGCGGCGAGCGCGGGCTGCCGCGCCAGCCTGGCAACCGGCGGCGGACCGGGGATGGGGGATCGTCACCAGCTCAGCGGCCGCCGGGGGCCCAGGGGTTGTAGTCGATCTGCAACTCTTCCTGCGCGGGGCGCTCGGGCTCGGGGACGTGCTGCAGGTTGATGCGGATTCGCGTCCAGGTTGAGCTGCGCCCGCGCATCGAGTCGACCAGCACGTCCTGCGCGGCCAGGTGGGGGACGACCTTGGGGTGGCGTTCCTTCCAGCGGTCCAGGGCGGCCATCGCCTCCGCCTTGGTGGCCGCGCGGGCGATCTCGATCAGCGGCATCGTGGACTGGCGGCGGCCGGTGGGGCTGCGGCGTTTGGAGGGCTGGACCCGGGGTTCCTCACCAGCCTGCCGGACGAAGTGCGGCGGCCACGGGGCGTCGGGCAGTCCGGCTGCCTCGTCCCGGGCGGCCAGCTCCAGCAGCGGCCCGAGGTCGCCGGCCGTCTGGCCCATGGCCGCCCACGGGTCGCCGGTGGCGGCGAACCAGCCGGGGACCGTGTCGATGGTGAACGCCGCTGGGTCGCAGCCGGGTACATCGGCCCAGCTCAGCGGGGTAGACACCCGGGCATCGGGGACGGGGCGCACGGAGTAGGCGGACGCGACCGTGCGGTCCTTGGCGTTCTGGTTGTAATCGACGAAGACGCCGTGCCGCTCCTCCTTCCACCACTTGCTGGTCGCAATGGCGGGCGCGCGGCGCTCGATCTCCCTGGCCAGGGCCACCGCCGCGCGGCGGACGTCGGTGAACGGCCAGCGCGGCCCGACCGGGGAGTAGATGTGGAACCCGCGCGAGCCTGACGTCTTGGGCCAGCCGGTCAGGCCGAAGCTCTCCAGGGCTTCCTTCGCGACCAGGGCCACGTCCACGATCTGGCCCCATTCGACCCCCGGTACCGGGTCCAGGTCTACCCGGAGCTCGTCCGGGTGGTCGAGGTCGCTGGCCAGAACCGGGTGCGGGTTGAGGTCGATGCAGCCGAGGTTGATCACCCAGGCGAGCCCGGCGGCGTCGCTGATCACCACTTCCTCGGCGCTGCGGCCGGACGGGAAGCGCAGCTCGACCGTCTCGACCCAGGGCGGCGGGTTCGCCGGAGCCCGTTTCTGGAAGAACGCCTCGCCCCCGGCGCCGTTCACGAAGCGCTTCAGCACCATCGGCCGGCCGGTGACCCCGCGCAGCGCGCCGCCAGCTACCGACAGGTAGTAACGGACCAGGTCGATCTTGGTGTGCCCGGTGGCAGGGAAGAAGATCTTGTTCGGGTTGCTGACGCTCACCTCGTGGCCCGCCACTTCCAGGGTCACCTTTTCGGTGGCCATGGCGGTCAGGCGTTCCCGGTCGCGAGGATCTCGGCGAGGTCGAAGTTCACCGGCTCTTCGAGCTGGGCGTAGGTGCAGGATCGTGGCTCGCGGTCGGGACGCCAGCGGACGAACTGCGTGGTGTGCCGGAACCTCGGGCCCTCCATGTGGTCGTACCTGACCTCCAGGACGCGTTCGGGGCGCAGCGGGACGAAGGACAGGTCCTTTTTCGCGTTCCACCGGCTGGCCTCGGCCTTGCGCGGGGTGCGCGCGCCCTCCTCCTGCCTGGCCCAGTTCCACGGGTGGCCGTCGAACGTGGTGACCAGCGGCTGCAGCTCGGTGAACAGCTCCTTCCTCCGCGCCATCGGGAAGGCGCCCACCACGCCGACGCTGGCCAGGCTCCCGGAGTCGTTGTACAGGCCGAGCAGCAGCGAGCCGATCGTGTCGCCGCCGCTCTTGTGCACCCGGTAGCCGGCCACGACACAGTCCGCGGTGCGCTCGTGCTTGACCTTGAGCATGACGCGCTTGTCCGGCTGGTAGGTCACGTCCACCGGCTTGGCGATCAAGCCGTCCAGCCCGGCGCCCTCGAACTGCATGAACCACTCGGTCGCCGTGGCCCGGTCGGTGGTCAGCGGGGTCAGGTGGATCGGCGCGTGGGCGCTGGCCAGCGCCTGCTCCAGCGCTTTGCGCCGCTCCAGGAAGGGCTTCCCGGTGAGGTCGGTGTCGCCGAGCGCGAGCAGGTCGAAGGCGATGAAGTGGCCCGGGGTCTGCCCGGCCAGCAGGTCGACCCGGCTGGCCGCCGGGTGGATCCGCTGCAGCAGCGCCTCGAAGTCGAGCTTCCTGCCCTCGCTGTCGGGGATCACTATCTCGCCGTCGATCACGCACCGCCCGGGCAGGTTCGCCAGCACGGCGGCGACCAGTTCGGGGAAGTACCGGGTCATCGGCCGCTCGTTCCTGCTGCCGATCTCGACCTCGTCGCCGTCCCTGAAGATGATCGACCGGAAGCCGTCCCACTTGGGCTCGAAGCAATAGGGTCCGTCGGGGATCTGATCGACCGGCTTGGCCAGCATCGGCGCGACCGGCGGGTTCACGGGTAGCTGCATGCTCCTATCATCCCTGGCCGGTTCGCTGGTGCCTCATGACTCCCTGATCACCTCGGCCGGATCCTTGTCGTTTCGCAGGCCCTGGTAGGAGGGAGCGCGCATCCGGTCGGCCTGGGTCCAGCCGGTGAAGGCGACCTGGATCACCAGCTTCGGCTCCACCCACTGAGCGTGGCGGGCGTGATCGGCCGGGACCGGGGTGGCGAACGGGCAGGTCCTGGTGTGCAGCGGGGCCAGCAGCTCGTCCAGCATCCGCAGCTCCCGGGTGTTGAAGCCGGTCCCGACCCGGCCGGCGTAGGCGAGCCCGTCGCCGGTCTGGACGCCGACCAGCAGCGAGCCGATCGTGCCCGCCCGGTTGCCCTTGCCCGGGTTGATGCCGCCGACCACCGCCTCCTGGCTGAAATCCGGCTTGACCTTGCGCCAGTCCGCCGACCTGGCCGCGGGGCGGTAGGTGGAGTCCAGCCGCTTGGCCACGACCCCTTCGAGCTGCTGGGCCGCCGCGGCGGCCAGCACATCGGCGCCCGCCGCGTCGGTGAAGGCGGGCGGGGTCTGCCAGAACGGCCCGGCCAGCTCCAGTGCGTCGAGCAGCTCGCGGCGCTGCCGGTACGGCAGGCCGGTGGTGGGCCGCCAGTCCAGGTGCAGCAGGTCGAAGATCAGGTAGGTCACCGGGGTCTGCCTGGCGAGCCGGGCGGCTTCGGCCGCATCGGTGACGTGCATTCGCGGCTGCAGTGCCTCGAAGCTGGGCCGCCCGCTGGTGAACGCGACGATCTCGCCGTCAAGCACCAGATGGTGGGCGCTGGTCGCCGGGCCGAGGCCACGCAGCTCCGGGTAGGTGGCGGTGACATCGCGGCCGGTGCGGGAGACCAGCCGGAGCAGCCGCCCGCCGCTCAGGTAGGCGGACACGCGCACGCCGTCCCACTTCATCTCGTAGGCCCAGGAGCCGTCGTCGGGCGGCAGCGGGGTGAGCTGGGCCATCATCGGGGCCACCCAGTCGGGCAGCGCGATCCGCTCCCGGTGCAGCATCCAGTCGTCGTCGCGGGTGCGGTACAAGGTGTAGCCGCCGGACAGGCGCCGCCCGTGCAGGATGACCTTGATCTCGCCGGGGCGCCACTTGACCAGTTCGTAGTGACCGCGGTCCCAGATGGTGACGGTGCCCGCGCCGTACTCGCCACGCGGGATGACGCCGCTGAAGCCGGCGTACTCGAGCGGGTGGTCCTCGGTCTGGCGGGCGAAATGGTCGCGGGACGGTTCCTCGGGGACGCCCTTCGGCACGGCCCAGGAGACGAGCACGCCGTCGTGTTCCAGGCGGAAGTCCCAGTGCAGCCCGCGGGCGTGATGTTCCTGCACCACGAACGCGGTGCCGGGCTGGGCGGCGCCTGGCGCGGCGTCACTGGGTGGCATGGGCTCGGGGGTGCGTGCGGCGTTCCGCTTGCGCCGGTACGCGTCAAGGCTCACCCGGGCCGCCCTTCTTCCCCCGTGGTGTCCAAGTGCCATCGACCACCACCCCGTGGCGTCCAAGTGCCATCGACACCACAAGGCCGGGCAGAGCCAGGCCACCGCCCCCGTGGCGTCCAAGTGCCATCGACCACCACCCCGTAGTGTCCAAGTGCCATCGACCACCACCCAGTGGTGTCCAAGTGCCATCGACACCACAGGCCAGGGGGACCCGGCCACCCTCCCGGTGTCCGTGGCCGCCCGGCGCGGCGGCGGATTCCCTCACGGTGATCTTCTACCCCGCTCACGGCGGAACGCCACGCCCGGCCGGTGCCGATCATGGCGCCGGCGGCGTGGCATCAGCGCCGGATGAGAATCCGTGGGTGATATTTCGCGCGCCACAGGGCTACTATTGATTGGTATGTCAAGCAGTGATGCGGCTCCGGGTGGGGGCGCCCGGAGCGATGCTGGCCCCGGCGACGTGCCCCGCAGGGACCCGGCCAGCGAACTCTGGCAGAAGCAGATGGACGCGCTCGGCGGATTCATCCGGATGCAGCGGCGCCTCGCCGACATGTCGCTGCGCGAGATGGCCAGCCTGACCAGCGTCTCCAACGCTTACCTCAGCCAGATCGAGCGCGGCCTGCACCAGCCGTCGCTCCGGGTGCTGCGGTCCATCGCCCAGGCCCTCGGCATCGCCCCGGAGGACCTGCTCAGGCGGGCGAACTTCATGGCTCCCGCCGAGGACGTCCTGAACGCCGAGCACCCCGACCCGGCCCCGCCCGACACCGAGGCGGCCATCGCCACCGACCCGCGCCTCACCCCCACCCAGCGCGAGGCCCTGCTGAACGTCTACCGCAGCTTCCGCGACTCCATCTGAGCACCTTCTTGCCGGACAGAGCGGAACAAATCGCCCATTAACTCGTGACCATGTGTAGTCGCGCTAACTCCGGAAAGTAATTCTGATAAAAAGCTCCACTTTGGCCTGAACCGAACGGCGGCTTGCTGCGAATGCCATCTGGATGACCAGAAGCATCCGCGTGGTCACCACGCCTCCCCGGCCGGACGGCATGCCGGCCGCCAGGGAGGCCGACGTCGCCGGCTGAGCTTGGTGACGGCGGGAGGGGGCGGCCCGGGCTGGCGTGACACTGGCGCACCAGCCCGGGCCGGCCGCCCCTCCGCAGCCCGGCCAGCCCCCCGCAGCATCTCGCCCGGCCCCCCAGCATCTCGCCCGGCCAGCTTTCGCGCCCGCCGTTTATCACGAGGTGATAAACGCGACGGCTGATTTGTTGTGTGACGCGTGGGAACCGCCGCGCCGGGGTGGTCTAATTCTGGCAGCCGACGCGCAAGGAGACGCTGATGCGACCACTCACCCGCACGTTCGCCGCCGGGCTGGCCTGTGTCCTTGGCCTGACCGCAAGCAGTGCGCTAACCGCCAGGCCGGCGCTTGCCCGTTCGGCCCAATCGGGCAGTCACGGCCGCCCAGCTGCCCTCCCGGTCAGTTACGACTTCGCGACCGCCTTCGCCGCCACGCTGGCCACCCCGGACGTCGCGCCGCCCGGCGCCAACGACTTCTCCTGCCGGCCGAGTGCGGCCCATCCGGATCCGGTCATCCTGGTGCACGGCACCTTCGAGAACATGGACGACAACTGGCAGGCGGCCTCCCCGGTGCTGGTCAACCACGGGTACTGCGTCTTCGCCTTCAACTATGGCGGGCTCTTCACCGCCGACCCGATCCAGGGGACCCAGAGCATCGTTCCCTCGGCCCGGCGGCTCGCGGCCTTCACCGGCCGGGTCCTCGCCGCGACCGGCGCCGCCAAGGTGGACATCGTGGGCCACTCCCAGGGCGGGATGATGCCCCGGTACTACCTCAGGTTCCTCGGTGGCGCGGCCCGGGTGCACACGCTGGTCGGGCTGGCCCCGTCCAACCATGGGACAACCATCGACGGGCTCACCACGCTCGCCCAGACCCTCAGCCTGCTCGGGGGGTTCAGCAAAGTGCTGGGCATCGCGTGTCCGGCCTGCCGTCAGCAGGAGCCCGGCTCGGCCTTCCTGACCAGGCTCAACGCGGGCGGCGATACGGTTCCCGGGGTCAATTACACGGTGATCGAGAGCAAGGACGACGAGGTCGTCACCCCGTACACGTCGGCCTTCCTGTCCGGGCCCAGGGTCACCGACATCACCGTGCAGAACCAGTGCTCGCTGGACGCGTCCGACCACCTGGAGCTCTCCTACGACCCGGTCGCGCTGGCCGACATGCTGAACGCGCTCGACCCGGCGCACCCGGTGCCGGTGCCCTGCGTGCCTGTGCTCCCGCTGACCGGGCCGGTCGGCCCCGTCCCGCCGTTCTAGCGCCGCACCCCGGCCGTCGAACCGGCTGGCGTAACGATCACCGCCCTCCCGGCCGTCAGGCGTAAGGTCAGGCAGAGCCAACGGAGCAGACGAGGAGTGCGGCCATGACCGTTCAGCTCAGCGGAGCGCGGGTCCTGCTGACCGGCGCGACAGGCGGTCTCGGGCACGCCATCGCGCGGGCCATGCACGCGGCGGGCGCGAGCCTGACGCTGACCGGGCGGCGTGCCGACGTGCTCGAGCCGCTGGCCAAAGAGCTGTCGGCGGCTGCCATCGCCGCCGACCTGGCCTCCGCCGACGACGTGCACCGGGTGATGGACGAGGCGGGACGGGTGGACATCCTGGTCGGCAATGCCGCACTGCCCGGGTCGGGATACGTGCTCGACTACACCGAAGAAGAGATCGACCAGGTGCTCGACGTCAACCTGCGGGCACCGATCGTCATGGCCCGGCAGGCCGCGCTGCAGATGCGCGAGCGCGGGTCGGGTCAGATCGTCCTGATCGGCTCGCTGTCCGGCAAGGCGGCCTCCGAGCAGAGCGCCATGTACAACGCGACCAAGTTCGGGCTGCGCGGCTTCGCCCATGGCCTGCGCCAGGATCTGCACGGCAGCGGCGTGGGCGTGTCCATCGTGCTGCCCGGGTTCGTCCGCGACGCGGGCATGTTCGCCAGGTCAGGCGCCCAGCCCCAGCGCGGCGTCCGGACCGTGACCCCACGGGCCGTAGCGCGCGGCGTGCTGCTGGCCATCACCCGCGACCGAGCCGAGGTCTCGGTGGCACCGCCCGAGCTGCGGATCGGCGCCACGATCGCCTCGGTCGCCCCGGGCCTGGCAGCGGCCGTCACGCGGCGCGCCGGCGGCGCCCAGATGGCGGGCGCGATCGCCGACGGCCACCGCGCCCGGGGGATGCGCTGACCCGAAGTCAGGGCCTCGCCGTGTACAGCGAATGACCGGCTGCCTACGCTGTTCCGGTGACTAGGGCGACCAACCTGCCAGGCGATGAGATCCAGTGACCAGGGCGACCAACCTGCCAGGCGATGAGATCCAGTGACGAGAGCGACCAACCTGCCAGGCGATGAGATCCAGTGACGAGAGCGACCAACCTGCCAGGCGATGAGATCCAGTGACGAGAGCGACCAAGCTGCCAGGCGATCCGGGCTTGCCCGGCAAGGTGCTGTTCGCGGTCGGTTTCAGGCTGCGCGGCGAGCATCGGGACTGGGTGCGGCATGAGCTGACCGACGCCGGCTGGCGGATACGGGTCATGCTCCGCCACCTGACCGTGATGATCCCGGTGTGCGTGATCCTGGCGCTGCTGCCGGGCCCGCCCTGGCTGCGGATCATGGTTCCCGCGCTGGCCCTCGTCGGCAGCCTGTTCACCGTGGTCATCTACGCCGACGACATCAGGGCGGCGCGGCTGCGCCAGCACAAGCTGCCGGTGCCCAACGACCCGGATCTAGGCCGCCCCACCCACTGAGGCCGGGCCGGCGCGCTCAGGCCCACGCCACAACGAGCTCAGTCAACCGCGGACTTCATCAGCTGGCGCGCCGCCTCGGTCAGGCTGCCGGACAGGGATGGGTACACCGCGAACGTGTGCGCCATCTCGTCGACGGTGAGCTGCTGCTCCACGGCCAGCGACACCGGCAGGATCAGCTCACTCGCCCGCGGCGCCACCACCACCCCGCCGAGCACGATGCCCGTGCCCGGCCGCGCGAACAGCTTGACGAACCCATCGCGCAGCTCGGCCATCTTCGCCCTGGCATTGGTGGCCAGCGGCAGCTTGACCACCCGGGCGGCCACGTCCCCGGCCAGGACTGCGCTGTGCGGGACGCCGACGGTGGCGATCTCCGGGTCGGTGAAGATCGTCGCGGCCACGTGGCTCAGCCGCAGCGGCTGCACCGCCTCGCCGAGCGCGTGCCACATGGCCGTCCGGCCCTGCATCGCCGCCACCGAGGCCAGCATCATCACGCCGGTGCAGTCCCCGGCGGCGTACACACCGGGGACCGAGGTGCGCGACACCCTGTTCACCTGGACGAACCCGTTGCCGTCCAGCCGCACCCCGGCGTCCTCCAGGCCCAGCCCACGGGTGGCCGGCGTCATGCCCACGGTCAGCAGGCAGTGCGATCCGCTCACCGTCCGGCCATCGGTGAGCGTGACGACGACGCCGTGGCCGGTCCGTTTCACCCCGGCCGCCCTGGACCTGCCCAGCACGGTCATCCCGTTGCGGCGGAACACGTCCTCGATCACCATCGCCGCATCCTCGTCCTCGTGCGGCAGCACCCTGCTGCGCGAGGAAACCAGGGTCACCCGCGAGCCGAGCGCCTGATAGGCGCCGGCGAACTCGGCCCCGGTGACCCCCGAGCCGACGACGATCAGCTCCCCGGGCAGCTCGCCGAGGTCGTAGAGCTGCCGCCAGTTGAGTATGCGCTCCCCGTCCGGCTCCGCGCCCGGCAGGATGCGGGGCTGCGCACCGGTCGCGACGAGCACGGCGTCGGCGCCGATCTCCCGGCCGCCGGTGGACACGGCCTGCGGGCCCGCCAGCCGGCCCGGGGCGTTGATGACCTCGACCCCTTCCGCGGCCAGCCGCCTCGCCACATCGCTGGACTGCGCCTTGGCCAGTGCCTTCACCCGCCGGTACAGCCCGGGAGCATCGACGGTGGCCGCCCCGTCCGCTGAACCCCCCGCAAGCCTGATGCCCAGGTCGGCGAAGCTGTTCAGCGCGGCCATCGCACTCGAGGTCTGGATCAGCGTCTTGGACGGCACACAGTCGGTGAGCACACAGGCGCCGCCGAGCCCGTCGGTATCCGCCACGATGACCTCGGCACCGAGCTGGGCGGCCACCAGGGCCGCCTCATACCCCCCCGGGCCCCCGCCAATGATCACGATGCGTGCACGCGGCTCAGTCACGAGGCCCCCATCTGGCCCATCGGGTACCCAGTCAGCACCGTCAGATCAGGCCGACCACGATCACCAGCAGCGCGGGGAGGACGATCGAGGCGACGGCCAGCCGGTTCCAGGTGCCCACCGGCCCGCGGGTCGCGATCGCGGTCGCCCGCGCGCTGCTGGCGCGGCTCTCCAGCGAGTAGACGATGTGCTCCGCGTCCGTCTTTTTCATGGCGTCCTTGGCTTCCTGGGGAAGCCGGCCATAGGACTTGGACTGGCGCCGTTCCGCCGCCATGGCCTGGCGCTGGGCCCGCAGCTCGGCCTTGAGCCTGCTCCGCCGCGGCGAGTGCACGGCCCACCCGTACAGCTTCTTCCGCTGGTTGCCCGCCTTCGCCGGGCCGGCGCCGTTGGACCCCGCACGGGCGGCGACCGCGCCGTTGACCGCGCCGCGATCCGGCGCGGCGTCGTCCTGCCAGTTGCAGAAGACCTCGAGCGAGTCGCCGAGCACCACGCCCTCCACGCAGTTCCAGGGCACCCGCCAGTCGCGCAGCGGGTTGACGATGGTCATGCCATCGTCACCGGCGAACACCCGCGGCCTGAAGGCCGCCACGTAGGTTACCCCGGTGATCAGGAGCAGGACCACGACGACCATCGCCGCGAAGTGGTTGCGCCCCTGCACCGCGAGATCGGCCAGGTTGGCCGCGGCGAACAGGACCCACACCCACCAGATCAGCGGCGCCACCGGCGACCGGTACATCTCCGGCTTCCCGTCTGGCCGCCGGAACGAACCGAACTTGCCCGCCGTACCCGACGTGCTCCCGTTGGGCATGCGGGACGAACTCGCCGGGCCAGGTTGCTGCTGGGCTGAGGACACCGCGCTGACACTCCGCAGTTGGGCAGAAAGCAGGGACTTGGGCGGCCAGCTAGCCGCCACTCTGCCCTACTCTAGGCGCTTCCCGGCAACGGCCGGGAACCCAATCTAGGCACCGATCGGCAACGATAATCCGGCGAGCCGTGACTTTGACAGGGTCTCTAAGGCGTGCGCCGCCCTCGGCAGCGTGTCGACGGGCGCGGCCCCGCCGGCCTCGCGCAGGGCGGTGAGCGAGGTCTCCACCAGCAGCCTGATCCCCACGCCGATGGCCCGCTCGTCCACATCGAACGTCGCCTGGTGGATGTCCAGCTCGGGCGAACCGGGTGTCCGGGTGCCGAGCCTGGCGAGCGCACCGGGGATCGACTCCAGGTACCAGGCGAAGTCCTCACCGCCGAGGCTCTGCGGCGTGCTGGCGACCGCCTCCGGGCCGAGCACCCGCTGGGCGGCCGTGGACAGCATCCCCGCGCTGGCCGCCTCGTTGACGGTGGGCGGCACGTTGCGCTGGTAGCTGAGCTCGGCTATCACCCCGTACGCGCTCGCCACCGAGTCGATCAGCGCCTTGAGCATGTCGGGAGCGGCCTGCCAGGCCTCGTCGTCCAGGCACCGGACGGTGCCCTCGGCCACGCCGTCGTCCGGGATGGCGTTGGCCGCCGAACCGGCGCTCACCCGCCCCCAGACCAGGCTGAGGCTGGACCGGGGATCCACCCGGCGGGTCAGCGCGGCGGGCAGCTCGGTCACGATCTTGCCGAGGGCGTAGACGAGGTCGGCGGTCAGATGCGGCCGGGCGGTGTGGCCGCCGGGCCCGGTGACCCGCACGGTGATCTTGTCGCAGGCCGCTGTGATCGGGCCGATCCTGATCCCCACCTTGCCCACGTCGAGCCGGGGGTCGCAGTGCAGCGCGAAGATGCGCTCCACCCCGGCGATGCCGCCGGCTGCCAGCACGTCGAGCGCGCCGCCGGGGACCTCCTCGGCCGGCTGGAAGATCAGCCGGACCCGGCCGGGCAGCAGCCCGGCTTCCGCCTGGGCCGCCAGCACCAGCCCGGTGCCGAGCAGGATGGTGGTGTGCACGTCATGCCCGCAGGCGTGGCACGCGTTCGGCACCGTGGACCGGTACGGCACGGCCTTCTCGTCCTGGATGGGCAGCGCGTCCAGGTCGGCGCGCAGCGCCACGACCGGCGCGCTGGCGTCGCCGACATCCACGATCAGCCCGGTGCCCTTGGGCAGCAGCATGGGCCGCAGGCCGGCCTCGGCCAGCCGGGCGGCGACGCGCTGGGTAGCCCGGTGCTCGTGGTAGCCAATCTCCGGGTGGGCATGCATGTCACGGCGGAAGTCGATCAGCTCAGCGGAATGCCCGGCGAGAAACGCGTCGAGCTCCCCCGTCACATCATCTCCCGGCATGCGCTGCCTCCCCCGGGCACAGGAACCGGTTTTCCGTGAACTCGGTGACCAGGGCATCCACCACCTCAGTGAGCCCGCCACCGTCAGCCATAACGGCACGCTGCCGCTCGTAAGACGCACCCTGCTCAAGCACTTCGGAAACCACGCCAAGCTCGGCACCGCAGCCCAGCCTGTCCGCTACAGGCTCGAGCTCGCGGACCAGCTCGTAGAGCTCATCACGCAACGGTGCTGTGGTGCCGCTGTCATCGGTGATCACTGTTGCGTCAAGACCGTACCTCGTCGCGCGCCACTTGTTGTCCCGAACGACCCAAGTTGCCGGGCTGGGCAGCTGGTAACCACGATCGAGCTGAAAGCTGAAGAGCTGGACCAGGGACTGCGAGAGGGCCGCTACCATGCCGAGCTCACGCAGAGTCGGCACACCGTCACACATACGGATCTCGACCGTGCCGAAGTCCGGGTGCGGACGGATGTCCCACCACACTTCCTTGATGCTCCGGATCGTTCCGGCGCGGAGCAGTGTGTCCATGTACTCCTCGAACTCACTCCAGTCCGAAAGCCGATGGGGTGGCCCTGCCGTGGGCAGCCCATCGAAGATGACGGCCCGGCTGGACGCCAGGCCAGTGTCCTGGCCGTTCCAGAACGGGCTCGACGCGGTCAGTGCCAGGAAATGCGGCAGGTACCTGGACAGGGCATTGATGATCGGGATGGCCCTGTTACCGTCGGCGAGTCCCACATGAACCTGGACGCTGCATAGCTGGATCCTGCGGGCCAGCCACTGCATCTGCTCGATAATCTCGGCATACCGCTGCACGGGTGCCATCTTCGCGTCCCTCCAGTCGCTGAAGGGATGCGTCCCTGCGCACGTCAGCATCATATCGCGAGGCCGGGTTACCCGCTGGACTTGCGTGATTGTCTCGGCCAGGTCCTGCTTGGCCTCGGCGACCGTGCTGCAGATTCCGGTGGCGAGTTCGATTTGTGACTGCATGAGCTCGTACCGGATCTTGGGACGCTCGCTGCCCTCGGCCAGTTCAGGCAGGGCGCCGAGCACCTCGCGGGCGTCCTGGCGGAGCATCCTGGTCCTTGTGTCGATGAGCTGCAACTCCCATTCCACACCCAGCGTCGCACCCCGTGACGGGTTCCAGTCGATGACCACCGACGACCTCCATCCGCAATCTTTCCAGGTTGGCCGCTGGTATGCGGGCTTGTCCCGCGGGGCGATCGGCTGCCATCCACGGTCGATATGTAACGACTCGTGCGCGGATAGTAACCTAATAAACGGCGGCCCATAGTCCCCTTATCGTGATGCAAAGATCGTCTTGCAGAAAGCCCTGGCGAGACATCTTGCAGAAAGCCAACATCGCCGAGCCACACCCGGCCCTCTCGCCGCAGATGAGCGCGGCCAAACGGTCAATCCAGCTCCGGCGGCTGGTAGATCCCCCACACCTCACGCAGGGCGTCGCAGACCTCACCGACGGTCGCCCTGGCCCGCAGCGCCTCCCGCAGCGGCACCAGCACGTTCTCTGGCCCTTCGGCGGCCCGCCTGAGATCGTCCAGACGCCGCGTGTGCTCGGCGGCGTCCCTGGTGCTGCGCAGCTTAGCCAGCCGGTCCGCCTGCTCCTTCTCGATCGCCGGGTCCACCCGCAGCGGCCGCTGCGGCTCCTCGGCCTCGGCCTGGTACCGGTTCACCCCGACGACCACGCGGTCCCCGGTTTCGACCTGCCGCGCCACCTGGTACGCCGAACGCTCGATCGCGGCCTTCTGCAGCCCTTGCTCGATCGCGGCCACCGCGCCGCCCGCCTCCTCGATCTGATCGATGAGCTCGCGCGCGGCGGCCTCGACGTCATCGGTCATGGACTCGACGGCGTATGACCCGGCGAACGGGTCGACGGTGGCGGTCAGGTCGCTCTCGCAGGCGACCACCTGCTGGGTCCGCAGCGCCAGCGTTGCCGCCTTCGCGCTCGGCAGCCCGATCGCCTCGTCGAACGAGTTGGTGTGCAGCGACTGCGTCCCGCCCAGCACCGCGGCCAGCGCCTGGATGGTCACCCGCACCAGGTTCACTTCCGGCTGCTGCGCGGTGAGCTGCACTCCCGCGGTCTGCGTGTGGAACCGCAGCATCTGCGACTTCGGGTCGGCCGCGCCGAACTCGTCCCGCATGATCTGCGCCCAGATCCGCCGTGCCGCCCGGAACTTCGCCACCTCTTCGAGCAGCGTCGACCTGGCGACGAAGAAGAACGACAGCCGCGGCGCGAACTCGTCCACCTTCAGCCCCGCCGCCAGTGCCGCGCGCACGTACTCCTTGCCGTTGGCCAGCGTGAACGCGATCTCCTGCACCGGGGTCGCGCCTGCTTCGGCCATGTGATAGCCGGAGATGGAGATCGTGTTCCACCGCGGGATCTCGGTCCGGCAGTAGGCGAAGGTGTCGGCGGCCAGCCGCAGCGAGTGCTGTGGCGGGTAGATGTAGGTGCCGCGGGCGATGTACTCCTTGAGAATGTCGTTCTGCACGGTCCCGTTCAGGCTGGCCCCGGCGATCCCCTGCTCCTCGGCGACCAGCTGGTAGAGCAGCAGCAGCACGGCGGCCGGCGCGTTGATCGTCATCGACGTCGAGACCTTGTCCAGCGGGATGCCGTGCATCAGCGCACGCATGTCCTCGATGGAGTCGATGGCCACGCCGACCCGCCCCACCTCGCCGTGCGCCACCGTCGAGTCCGAGTCGTACCCCATCTGGGTCGGCAGGTCGAAGGCCACCGACAGCCCGGTGGTGCCGGCGTCGATGAGCTGGTGGTACCGGCGGTTGGAGTCCGCCGCCGTGGCGAACCCGGCGTACTGCCGCATCGTCCAGGGCCTGGCGGTGTACATCGTGGGGTAGATCCCACGGGTGAACGGGTACTCGCCCGGCTCGCCCAGCTTCTCCGCCGGGCTGAAATCCTTCAGGTGACCGGGACCATACACGGCCTCGACCGGCAGGCCTGATTCTGACTCACACGCCATGGGGCCAAGGTTACGGGCATCACACAAAGGCTCGAGATCAAAATATTCTTGATATGGAACCGAACGGTGCCTGCCGGACGATCGGTCACGAACCCTGACCGATACTGAACCTTCCCGCTACGCGCAGTACGGTTAGTGACACGAGTCAGCGCTACCCGTGGGGAAGGACGGGCAGGGCATGCTTGGCAGGCGAGGAGCGGCAGCGATCGCGGCCGCCGCGTTCTTCGTGGTGAGCGCGATCGCTGCGTGCCCAGCGCGCGCCGGGCCGGCCAGTTCGAGCACCGGGGACTCGGCCCAGGGCGGCTCGCAGCTCGCCAGCCCTGGCGTCGTGGTCAACTACCCGGCGGGAAAGTTGCTCAAGCTCCCGAACGTCAAGGCCGGCGCCTTCGTGGTGGCCAACGCCGACACCGGCCAGGTGCTCGCCGCAAAGGACGCGCACGGCTGGTACAGGCCGGCCAGCACCCTCAAGGTGCTGACCGCGATCACGCTCATCCCGCTGCTCGACCCGGACGCGACCACGGTCGCTTCCAAACAGGCCGCCGGCACCGAGCCCAACGACGTGGGCCTCATCGCCGGGCGCAGCTACAAGATCGCCAGCCTGTTCACCGCCCTGCTGACCATCTCGGCCAACGACGCGGCGGTCGCCCTCGCCCAGGCGACCGGATCGTTCAGCAAGGGCATGGCGCTGATCAACGACGAGGCCCGCGAGCTGCAGGCCGACGACACCGTGGCCGTCGAGCCGAACGGGCTCGACGCCCCCGGCCAGCGCACCTCCGCCTACGACGAGGCGCTGTTCGCCCGCCGCGCGCTGCAGATTCCGGCGTTCCTGGCCTACGACCGGACGCTGGCCGCGCGGTTCGAGCGCAAGCCCAAGAAGTGGGTCACGCTGGTCAACCAGAACCTGATGCTCACCGACTACTCCGGTGACATCGGCGGCAAGCTCGGCTGGACCAGCGCCGCGGGCGCCACCTACATGGGCATGGCGAAACGTAACGGGGTGACGCTGATCGTCACGCTGCTGCACTGCCCGCCGCTCACCGAGTTCAAGTCCGCTGCCAAGCTGCTGAACTGGGGCTTCGCCGTAAACGACAAGGTCAAGCCGGTTGGCACGCTGGCCGGCCCGCTGCCCCCGCCAGCGCCGCACACGCCGAAGCCGAAACCCAAGCCCAAGCCGGACCGGGTGGCGGCGGCCAGGGCCATCACCAGCGGCTCGTTCCCCTATGGCCCAGTGGCCGTCGGCGTCGGCTTCCTGCTGCTGTTCACGCTCATCGTCACCGGCTTCGTGGTGTACTACAGCCGCCGGAAACCGGTCTCACCGGGTCGCTGAATCCACCGGGAGCAGCAGGCCGATGTGGTCCCTGACCTGGGCCATGGTGGCCGCGGCGACCTTGGCGGCCCGGCTGGCGCCCTCGGCCAGCAGCCGGTCCAGGGTGGCCTCGTCGGCCAGCATCTTCTCGGTCCGCTCCTTGACCGGCGCGAACTCGTTCACCACCAGCTCGCCCAGTTCGCGCTTGAAGTCGCCGTAGCGTGCCTGCGCGTGCGCGGCCTCGACCTCGGCCATGGTCAGGCCGGCCAGCGCGGAGTAGATCCGGATCAGGTTGGTGATCCCGGGCTTGCCCGTCTCGTCGGCGCGGATCTCCGAGCCGGCGTCGGTCACCGCCCTGGCGATCTTCTTGCGGATCACGCCGGGCTCGTCGAGCACGTCCACGATCCCCTGCGGCGAGGACGACGACTTGCTCATCTTGGCCGACGGCTCCTGCAGGTCGTTGATCTTGGCGACCTCGGCCAGGATGTACGGGCCTGGCACGGTGAAGACCGTGCCGAACCTGTGGTTGAACCGCTGGGCCAGGTCCCTGGTGAGCTCCAGGTGCTGCCGCTGGTCCTCGCCGACCGGGACCTGGTCGGCCTGGTAGAGCAGGATGTCCGCGGCTTGCAGGATCGGGTAGGTGAACAGCCCCACGCTGGCCTGGTCGAGGCCGCCGCGGGCCGACTTGTCCTTGAACTGGGTCATCCGGCTCGCCTCACCGAAGCCGGTGATGCAGTTGAGCATCCAGGCCAGCTCGGTGTGCTCGGCCACCTGGCTCTGCACGAACACGGTGCACCGCCCGGGGTCGAGCCCGGCCGCGAACAACTGGGCGGCGGCGATCCTGGTCCGGCGGCGCAGCAGGGCCGGATCCTGCGGCACGGTGATGGCGTGCAGGTCCACCACGCAGTAGAAGGCGTCGTGGGTGTCCTGCATGGCCACCCACTGCCGCACGGCGCCGAGGTAGTTGCCCAGGTGGAACGAGTCGGCGGTGGGCTGGATGCCGGACAGGACGCGGGGTCGGCGCTGCGGCTGGGTCACGGCCGCAATTCTAGGGGGCGGCGGCCGTACCCATCAGCGGGACGATGTCCGGAGCGCCCAGCCGGATCGCGTCCGCTGTCCGGTCGTCGCTGGCGTCCCGGGCGGCGCGTTCGGCGGCGATGGCCGTCTGGTAGTGCTCGATCTCCCGCTCGGTCTGCCGCGCGTCCCAGCCGAGCGGCCCGGCCATCAGGGCGGCCGCCTCCCTGGCGACCGAGATGCCGTGGTCCCAGGTCTCGATCGTGATGTGGGTGCGCCTGGCCAGCGCGTCGTACAGGTGCCTGGCGCCCTCGTGCGAGGCCCCGTAGACGATCTCCGCCCGCAGGTAGTCATCCGCGCCGGCCAGCGGCCTGCCCAGGCCGGGGTCGGCCCCGATCAGGCCGAGTACCTCGCCGATCAGCGTGCCGTACCGGTTCAGCAGATGCTCGATCCTGGCCACGTGCAGGCCGGCCGCCCTGGCCATCTGGTACCTGGAGTTCCATAGCGCGGGGAAACCCTCGGCGCCCACCAGCGGGACCATGTCCGTGCACGAGCGCGGCACCTTGCCGTCCAGCCCGTGGGCCACCGCGTCAACGGCGTCCCTGGCCATCACCCGGTAGGTCGTGTACTTCCCGCCGGCGATCATGACGAGCCCGGGCACCGGGTGGGCGACAGTGTGCTCCCGGGAGAGCTTGGAGGTCTCGTCCGACTCGCCGCTGAGCAGGGGCCGCAGCCCGGCGTAGACGCCCTCTACGTCGTCCCTGGTCAGCGGCACCTTGAGCACCCGGTTCACCTGGGCGAGCACGTAGTCGACGTCCGACCTGCTGGCGGCGGGGTGCGCCTTGTCCAGCGACCAGTCCGTGTCGGTCGTGCCGAGGATCCAGTGCCGGCCCCACGGGATGACGAACAGCACGCTCGCCGGGGTGCGCAGGATGATCCCGGTGCTGGAGTGGATCCGGTCCCTGGGCACCACCAGGTGCACGCCCTTGGACGCCCGCACGTTGATCATGCCCCGGCCGCCGACCAGCGCCTGGATGTCGTCGGTCCACACACCGGTCGCGTTGACCACCTGCTGTGCGCGGATCTCGACCTCCGCCCCCGACTCCAGGTCCACCGCGCGCACGCCGGTGACCCGTTCGCCCTCCCGCAGGAACCCGGTGACCTGGGTGCGCGAGGCGATCCTGGCGCCGTAGCTGGCGGCGGTGCGCAGCACCGTGATGACGAACCTGGCGTCGTCCACCTGCGCGTCCCAGTACCTGATCGCGCCGTGCACCACGGACCGCTTCAGCGCCGGCGCCAGCTCGAGCGCGGCGTGCCTGGTGAGCTGCTTGTGCCCGGGCAGGCCGCGGACCTGGCCCATGGAGAAGCCGAGCGAGTCGTACAGGCTCACCCCGGCGCCCACGTAGACCCGCTCCCAGCCGCCACGGTGCATGATCGGGTACAGGAACGAGACCGGCCTGACCAGGTGCGGCGCGATCCGCTGCAGCAGCAGCGCCCGTTCGGTCAGCGCCTCCCTGACCAGCCCGAAATCGAGCTGCTCCAGGTATCTCAGCCCGCCGTGGATCAGCTTGCTCGATCGCGACGACGTGCCGGAGGCGAAGTCCCTGGCCTCGACCAGCCCAACCGACAGGCCCCGGCTGGCCGCGTCCAGCGCCACTCCCGCGCCGGTCACGCCGCCGCCGACCACCAGGACATGCTGTTCCTGTGCGGCCAGGCCGGCCAGCGCAGCGGTCCGCTCCCGGTCACCCAGGGCCGCCGCCCGCTTGTCCGGACCCAGCGCCGTGACCGCTCCGGCTCCCGGCGTGGCCATCTCCCCATCCCCGGAGTTCACACCCCGAACGCTACCCGGCGTATCCCACTGGACGCTGCGCCGGTGCCCCTTCATCGGCCCGTGGCGCGAGCACCTCGGCCCGCGGCCTGCCCACCGGCGCGACCACCACCTCGACCCGCTGGAACTCCTTCAGATCCGAGTAGCCCGCTGTGGCCATCGACCGGCGGAGCGCCCCCATCAGGTTCATCGAGCCGTCGGCGACGCTGGACGGCCCGTGCAGGATCTGCTGCAGCGAGCCGACCGTGCCGACCTTCACCCGCGCGCCGCGCGGCAGTTCCGGGTGGTGTGCCTCGCTGCCCCAGTGGTAGCCGCGGCCGGGCGCCTGGGTCGCCCTGGCGAACGGTGAGCCGACCATCACAGCATCCGCACCGCAGGCCAGCGCCTTGCAGATGTCACCACTGTGGGTCATGCCGCCGTCGGCCAGCACGTGCACGTACCGGCCGCCGGACTCGTCCAGGTAGTCCCGGCGGGCGGCGGCCACGTCAGCGATCACCGTGGCCATCGGCACCGCGACGCCGAGCACCACCGTGGTCGTGTGCCCCGAGCCACCGCCGAACCCGGCCAGCACCCCGGCCGCGCCGGTCCGCATGAGGTGCAGCGCGGCCTGGTAGGTGGCACAGCCGCCGACGATGACCGGCACATCGAGCTCGTAGATGAACCGCTTCAGGTTCAGCGGCTCGGCCTGGCCGGAGACGTGCTCGGCCGACACCGTGGTGCCGCGGATCACGAAGATGTCCACGCCGGCGTCGATGACCGACTTGTAGTGCTGGACGGTGCGCTGCGGCGAGAGCCTGGCCGCCGTGGTGATCCCGGTCGCGCGCATCTCCTCGATCCGGCGGCCGATCAGGTCTTCCTTGATCGGCTCGGCGTAGATGGCCTGCAGCCGGGCGGTCGCGGCGGGCTCGTCCAGCTCGGCTATCTCGGCGAGCAGCGGCTCCGGGTCGTCGTACCTCGTCCAGAGGCCTTCCAGGTCCAGCACGGCCAGCCCGCCGAGCCGGCCGATCTCGATCGCGGTCCGCGGCGACACCACGCTGTCCATCGGGCAGACGACCAGCGGCAACTCGAACCGGTAGGCGTCGATCTGCCAGGCGATCGAGACCTCCTCGGGATCCCTGGTGCGGCGGGATGGCACCAGGCCGATCTCGTCCAGCGAGTAGGCCCGCCTGCCGCTCTTCCCGCGGCCGATCTCCATTTGCGTCAATGTGTACCCTTACTGCTTTATCGCTGCGTCCAATTCAAAGTGCCGGATTCGTCGAGAAACCCGGTGCGGTTGCCGCGCCGCCACGTGCACCGTGCCTGACCCGAAGTTTCGAGCTCGTCAAGAAACCCACCCCGGTCACCGCACTGCCACGTGCACCGGCGCTTGGGCAGGCAAGACCGCCTGCCCTCGCTGGCCGGCCTGACGAACCCTCACTGTCGCCCGGCGTAGTTCGGCGCCTCGACGGTCATCTGGATGTCGTGGGGGTGGCTCTCCATCAGGCCGGCGCCGGTGATCTGGACGAACTGGGCCTCCTGCAGCCCGGCGATGGTCCTGGCGCCGCAGTAGCCCATCGCGGCGCGCAGCCCGCCGGTCAGCTGGGTGGCCACCGCGGCCAGCGGCCCCCGGTAGGGCACCTGCCCCTCGACGCCCTCGGGAACCAGCTTGTCCTCGGACAGCACGTCGTCCTGGAAGTACCTGTCCTTGGAGTAGGACCGGCCGCGCTCCCGGCCGCGCATCGCAGCCAGCGAGCCCATCCCCCGGTAAAGCTTGTACTGCTTGCCGCCGACGAAGACCCGCTCGCCCGGGCTCTCCTCGCAGCCAGCCAGCAGGCCGCCCAGCATCACGGTGTCCGCGCCGGCCGCGATGGCCTTGGCGATGTCACCCGAATACTGCAGGCCCCCGTCGCCGATCACGGGGACGCCGGCCGCCCGGGCCGCCTGTGCGGCCTCGTAGATGGCGGTGACCTGCGGCACCCCGACCCCGGCGACGACCCGGGTGGTGCAGATCGAGCCCGGCCCGACCCCCACCTTCACCGCGTCCGCACCGGCCTCGACCAGCGCCTGCGCCCCGGCCCTGGTGGCCACGTTCCCGCCGACCACGTCCACCTTGGCGTTCGCCTTGATCTGGGTGACCATGTCGAGCACCGGCTGGGCATGCCCGTGCGCGGTGTCCACCACGAGGAAGTCCACCCCGGCCTCGATCAGCGCCTGAGCCCGCCGCTTGGCGTCCTCACCCACGCCCACCGATCCGCCGACCACCAGCCGCCCGCCGGCGTCCTTGGTGGCCAGCGGGAACTTCTCGCTCTTGGCGAAGTCCTTCACCGTGATCAGCCCGCGCAGCCTGCCGCCGGGGTCCACCAGCGGGAGTTTCTCCACCTTGTGCCGCTTGAGCAGCGTGAGCGCCTCGTCCGCCCCCGCACCGACCGGCGCGGTGACCAGCGGCATCGGCGTCATCACCGCGGCGACCCGGCGGCTGTGATCACTCTCGAACCGGATGTCACGATTGGTGACGATGCCCAGCAGTATGCCGTCGGCATCGGTCACCGGCACGCCGGAGATGCGGTAGGTCGCGCACAGCGTCTCCACCTCGGCGACCGTCGCATCCGGACGGCAGGTCACCGGGTTGGTGATCATGCCGGCCTCGGACCGCTTCACCATGTCCACCTGCTGCGCCTGCTCCTCGACGGCGAGGTTGCGGTGCAGCACCCCGGCGCCGCCCTGCCGGGCCATGGCCACCGCCATCCGCGCTTCGGTCACGGTGTCCATGGCCGAGGAGATCAGCGGGATGCGCAGCGACAGCCGTGCGGTCAGCCGCGCGGTGAGGTCCGCCTCGGCCGGCATGACCGTGGAGTGTGCGGGCAGCAGCAGCACATCATCGAAGGTCAGCCCCGGCGGAGCAAACTTTACGTCGTCGGCCATGGCGCCTCCCCGGCACTCAAAGTGAATGACGTCCATCCTAGGCGCCAGCCCGTGGGCTGCTGTCTGATCACCCCGTGCCATAGCAGGCTGAATATCGTTTTCTAATTCTTACCTGGCCGCCAGCGCCGGCACCAGGCTCTCGCCCTCTACACCGAACTAGGCACCCCGCGACAGCAACGGTCCCGGCCAGGCATAAGAGCGCCCGGGCGGCACCCGCCCGGGCCGTCCCCCGCAGCCAGAACTTCCAAGGCCGGGTGCCGCCCCCGGCCGGCGAAGGGCGAGTGCCGCGATGGGGTGGGCCCACGGCACCGTGCCCGGCAGGTGCGGGTGCTCTGGGGCCAGGCTGCAACTGCCGGCCGCCAGGGCCAGAGAGGCTGCGCGGCGGTCGTCGTGTCCCGCCGTGGTGCCCTGCGGCCGGGCCGCTGTGCCAGGCGGGACCGCGTCCGGCGGGCACAGAGCCGTTGTGGGCCGGGCCCGCGCCGACGGGCAGGCCGCTATCGGGCCTGAAGCCGTGGGCGGCACCGGCCGGGCCGGCCTGACGGGCCAGGCCCATCCGGGCGGTACTGGCCGGGCGGCTGCGGGCGCCGGCTGGAATGGCTGGCGAGCTGCTGGGCCAGCTGTCACCGGCGGCCGGTGGCGGGACCAGGCCCGCTGGCCCGGTCAGGAGCGGGTCATCGGGTGATGGGTGGTGCTGGCCGGGGAGGCGCACCTGCATGGCTGGCTGTAGCTGGGCGGCGAGCGGACGGGTTGCCGTCCTGCTGCCACTGGCTGGCCAGGGGGGCTGGACGACGGCTACCAGGACCACGGCTGCGGCGGCTGCCAGGGCGGTGGCGAGTGCCCGCACCGGTATGGGCCATGGCCGGGCGGTGCGCCGCTTTCCTCGCCGCTGGGCCGCATCGGGCTCGGCGGGCTGGGCACTGGCGGGCGACGGGGCTGTGCAGGCGGAAGGGTCCAGGTCCTGGATGAAGGCGGCCAGCAGGGTGGCGGCTGGGTCGTTGGCGGCGGTGGGTGGGATGGTGCCGCTGGTTGCGAGCGCGTCGATGAGCGCCTCGGTATGCCAGATTTCACCGAGGCTGACGACCTGTCCTGGCCACTCGCCGTCCGGCCGGGCCCGCAGCGAGCGAAGATCTCGCGGGGTCCCACCGGGCGGCCAGCGACCGCCCCCCGCTGTCACGCAATCGACTCCCGTATCGCGATCGCCCGTAGCCGGGCAAGTGCCCGGTGCTGCGCTACCCGCACTGCCCCCGCGGACATGCCGAGCACGTTACCGGTCTCCTCGGCGCTGAGCCCGGCCACCACGCGCAGGACCAGCAGTTCCCTCAGGTGGTCTGGAAGCCGGGCGAGCAGTTCCCTGGCCCGCTGAGCCTCGATGTAGGCGACGGCCATCTCCTCTGGGCCAGGATGCTCGTCCGGGCCGTCCGGCAGATCCTCGGTCGGCACGGCGGACCTGGTCGCGCTCCGGACGGCATCGGCGACCTTGTGCGAGGCGATGCCGAACACGAACGACGCGAACGGCCGCCCCATGTCCCGGTATCTCGGCAGTGCTGTCAGGACGGCGATACACACCTCCTGGGCCACGTCGTCGGCTATGTGGTAGTGACCCGAGATCCGGCCGAGACGGGCCCGGCAGTAGCGAACCACCATCGGCCGCACCTGTTCGAGCAGGCTCTCGATCGCGTCGGGCTGCCCGCGGACCGCGAGGTCGGTGAGGTCGGTGAGGTCGCGAAGGCCGGTCCTGTCGTTTAGCGCAAGCGTAGTCATGCTCTCCCCCGGGAGCGTGCGCCCGGCAATGCATCCCTCCGTCACAAAGGCATGATGCCCAGGTAGACGACATCTATCGCTGCCAGGCCCGATAAAACTCCAGTCCCAGTGCCCGGATTCCCCGGCCGACCGTGACGTTGGGCATAAAAACACCCCAGCCAGCTACTGATAGTAACTGACTGGGGTGTCTGCTGTGATCAGTGGGGGGAACGCTCAGTGAGCATGTCCATGGCCGTGGGAGTGACCGTGACCGGCCGCCGCATGCTCCTCCTCCGGCTTCTCCACGACAAGCACCTCGGTGGTGAGCAGCATGCCCGCGATGGAGCCGGCGTTCTGCACGGCCGAGCGGGTCACCTTGACCGGGTCCATGACCCCCTGCGCCAGCAGGTCGCCGTACTCACCGGTGGCCGCGTTGAAGCCGCTGCCCTCGCCGAGGCGTGCCACCTTGGAGACGACCACGGAACCCTCGGCCCCGGCGTTCAGGGCGATCCACTTGCAGGGCTCGCTCAGCGCCTCGCGCACCACGCGCACGCCGGTTGCCTCGTCACCGGTCCGGCCCAGGTCACCGAGGTTGGCCGCGACCTGGACCAGCATGGCGCCGCCGCCCGCGATGATGCCTTCCTCGATGGCCGCCCGGGTGGCCGAGATGGCGTCCTCGAGCCGGTGCTTCTTCTCCTTCAGCTCGACCTCGGTCGCCGCGCCGGCCTTCAGCACGCAGACGCCGCCGGACAGCTTGGCCAGCCGCTCCTGCAGCTTCTCCCGGTCCCAGTCGGAGTCGGTGTTGTCGATCTCGGTGCGGAGCTGGCGGATCCGGTCCTGGATGCCCGACTGGTCGCCGGCGCCGTCCACGATCGTGGTGGTGTCCTTGGTCACCACGATCCTGCGGGCCCGGCCCAGCATGTCCAGGTCGACCCGCTCCAGCTCCAGGCCCAGCTCCTCGCTGACCACTTCGCTGCCGGTCAGCACCGCTATGTCGGCGAGCATGGCCTTGCGCCGGTCACCGAAGCCTGGTGCCTTCACCGCGACGACCATGAGCAGGCCGCGGATCTTGTTGACCACCAGGGTGGACAGCGCCTCACCGTCCACGTCCTCGGCCACCACCAGCATCGGCTTCTTGGCCTGGGCGACCTTCTCCAGGATGGGCAGGAAGTCGGACATCGAGGAGATCTTGCTGGAGTGCAGCAGCACGTAGGCGTCCTCGAGAACCGCTTCCATCCGCTCCTGGTCGGTGGCGAAGTACGGGGAGATGTAACCCTTGTCGAACTGAAGTCCCTCGGTGAACTCCAGCTCCAGGCCCATGGTCTGCGACTCTTCGACGGTGATGACGCCGTCCTTGCCGACCTTGTCGAAGGCCTCGGCGATCAGGTTGCCGATGCTCTCGTCCTGGGCCGAGATGGTGGCGACGTGCGCGATGTCCTTCCGCTCGGTCACCTCGCGGGCCGCCTCGAGCAGCCGGACGGAGACCTCCTGGGCGGCCGCGTCGATGCCGCGCTTCAGCGCGGTCGGGCTGGCCCCGGCCGCCACCGAGCGCAGGCCCTCGCGGACCATCGCCTGGGCGAGCACGGTCGCCGTCGTCGTGCCGTCACCGGCGACGTCGTTCGTCTTGGTGGCCACTTCCTTGGCGAGCTGGGCGCCGAGGTTCTCGTACGGCTCCTCCAGGTCCACCTCGCGGGCGACCGTGACGCCGTCGTTGGTGATGGTCGGGGCGCCCCACTTCTTGTCGATGACTACGTTGCGCCCGCGCGGGCCCAGCGTGACCTTGACGGCGTCGGCGAGGCGGTTCACGCCACGCTCGAGCGAGCGCCGGGCGTCCGCGTCAAATTCAATAATCTTGCTCATCCGAGCCTCGGACTCCGATCCATTTCTGAAATTTCGGGCCTGCTATGCATACCGCCCCGGGCTGCCCGGTTCGGGGAAGTCATCACTTCCGAGGCCGGGCAGCCCGGGGCGGTAACTGCGGGATGCAGCGCCAGCCGCCCACCCGCGCAACCACCAGCGTGGGGGCCGGGGGGCTCAGCCCCCCGGGACACCACTGCGGGTTGCGGCGAAATCGGCCGGAGGCCGATGAGCAGCGTCGGCTACCTCGTGCGGATCGCTACTTCTCGATGATGGCGAGTACGTCACGGGCAGAGAGCACCAGGTACTCCTCGCCGCTGTACTTGACCTCCGTGCCGCCGTACTTGCTGTACAGCACCACGTCACCGACCTTGACATCCATAGGGACCCGCTTGGCACCGGCGTCGTCGAAACGGCCGGGGCCCACCGCAAGAACCTCACCCTCCTGGGGCTTCTCCTTGGCGGTGTCCGGGATTACCAGGCCGGATGCCGTGGTCTGCTCCGCCTCGAGCGGGCGTACCACGATCCGGTCTTCGAGCGGCTTAAGAACAACTTTGGTGGCGGTCGTCACGATCTGACCTCCCCCTCCGGAAAGGCTTATGAGACATGGGGTTGAGAGGCGACCATGGCGGCCTGCCGTCGCGGGTGTCAGGCCAACCTTGTCGCGTTAGCACTCTACACGACTGAGTGCCAGTCCCGAACAGTATCCAGTCCGCGCGACTCCGTCAACACGAGGGCCGGGCCAAGACCAGCCACGGACCCGGGTCAGGGCTGGCCGGCCTGGCCGATGATAGCCGGGGGCACCCGCTCAGCGCAGCACGACCTCCAGCTTGACCGGGATTCGCAGCGGCGCCGACGGCCGGTACTCCACCGGCTGGCCGGGCGGGAACGAGCAAGCGGGACACCGACGCGCGCAGCCAGGAGATCGTGCCCACCTCACCGGGCGGCCCGGCTTCGGGAACCTCAAACGTGGCGTCGGAAAGGATCATCACCGCGTCGGCGTGCCTGCTGGCCACCCAATCACCCGCGGCACCCGATCGCGCCAGCGGGGGCGGCGGCGTCCAGCCAGGGTCCTTGTCTGCCATGCCAGCGACGACCTTAGGACCGGGAAGGTTCGGCGGCCGGCGAAATGTCGCGGCGCCGCCGTCAGCGGCTAGCTGCCGCCGGCCTGGCCCTCGGCCTCGGGGAGGTCCACCAGGGCACCCTCCTCGTCCAGGTCGAACTCGCCGTCCCTGACGCCGGCTACGAAGGCTTCCCACTCGGCGGGGGTGAACACCAGCGTCGGGCTGTCCGGGTTGGCCCCGTCCCTGAGCGTGATGACGTGGTCGCTGCCCTCCTTGGAGCCCGGCGAGATGGCGACCTCGACCCGGCTCTCGGTGATGTCGAAATCGCTGTCATCCCAGGACTTGCCCGGCTGCTCGTCGGCCGAACTCATCGCCTTCATCTCCTCCAGCCCGCAGTGTTCCAGATCCAGGTTAGCTACCTAACCACAAGATTGGTCACCGGCAGCGACGAATCGGCCGGGAGGTCGAGCGGGGACGGCGGTACGTCCCTGGCCAGCAGCTCGGCGCCGAGCGCGGCCACCATCGCGCCATTGTCCGTGCACAGCCCGGGCCTGGGCACCCGGAGCCGGATCCCGGCGGCGGCGCAGCGCTCGGCGGCCAGCGCGCGCAGCCGCGAATTGGCCGCCACCCCGCCGCCGACGATCAGGTCGCTCACCCCGTTGCGCTGGCAGGCCGTCACTGCCTTGGCGGTGAGCACGTCCGCCACCGACTCCTGGAACGAGGCGGCGACATCGTCCACAGGGACGTCTTCCCCGGCGGCCCTGCGGGCCTCGATCCAGCGCGCCACCGCGGTCTTGAGCCCGGCGAAGGAGAAGTCGAGCGAGCCATCCCGGTACTTGCCCCGCGGGAACGCGATGGCCGACCCGTCGCCCTGCCTGGCCGCCGCGTCGATCGGCGGCCCACCGGGGAACGGCAGCCCGAGCACCCGCGCCACCTTGTCGTATGCCTCACCGGCCGCGTCGTCGATGGTGGCGCCGAGCGGCACCACCTCGGCCGTGACATCGGGCACCAGCAGCAGCGAGGAATGCCCGCCCGACACCAGCAGGGCGACCGCCGGGGCCGGCAGCGGGCCGTGTTCGAGCTGGTCCACCGCGATGTGGGCGGCCAGGTGGTTGACCCCGTAGAGCGGCTTGCCCAGCGCGGTCGCGTACGCCTTCGCCGCCGCGACCCCGACCAGCAGTGCGCCGGCCAGCCCGGGCCCGGCCGTCACCGCGATCGCGTCCACCGCGGCCAGCTTCTCGCCAGCCTCCCCGAGCGCGCGCTCGACGGTGGGAACCATCGCCTCCAGGTGAGCGCGGCTGGCCACCTC
>DASXMU010000308.1:0-3550 GCA_036495485.1 Streptosporangiaceae bacterium | reverse complement strand
GGCGGCACCGTGTACGGGGACACGTCGGCCTCGGTCTTCGCGCTGAGCGCCGCGACCGGCAAGCCGACCTGGGTGGACAGCAACCTGCTGAACAGCGGCCAGGGAGCCTTCGAGATCCAGCCACAGGTGGCGGACGGCCGGGTTTATCTGGCCAGCGCCTACGGCTCGGGTCCCGGCGGCGGCGTGCTGATGGCGCTCAGCGCGGCCACCGGCCGCCAGCTGTGGAAGTTCAGCACGCTCCTCGTCCCGGGAAAGGGTGAGCAGTCTCTCGGTGTCGGCTCGGGCGGCGCCTGGGAGACGCCGCTCGTGGAGAGCGACGGATCGGTGACGTTCGGCGTCGGGAACCCGTACCAGAGCATCGCGTCGGCGATCGCGCATCCGTCGCGGCAGCTCTACACCGACAGCGCAGTGAACCTGGACGCGGCGACCGGGAAGCTGCGCTGGTACTACCAAGCCGTGCCGGACGACTTCAAGGACTACGACCTGCAGGCGTCGCCGATCTCGGCTTCTATCGGCGGGGCTCCCGTGATCCTCACCGCCGGCAAGATGGGGTACGTCTACGCGCTGAACGCACGGTCTGGCGCGCTGCTGTGGAAGACGCCGGTCGGCGAGCACAACGGGCACGACAACGACTCTGCGCTGGCGCTCGCGCACAAGCTCAAGATCAAGCTGCCGTACACGATGCTGCCCGGATCGCTGGGCGGCGTGCTGTCGAACCTGGCTGTGGCGGACGGCAGCGTGTACGTGGCCACCCTTGACGTCCCGATCGCCGCCACCACCCTGAAGTCGGTCGACGGCGACAAGTCCGGCGGTTCCGCTACCGGGGAGGTGGAGGCGCTCAGCCTTGCCACCGGCAAGGTCGAATGGGACACCAAGGTCCCAACGCTGCCGCTCGGCGCGGCCACAGTCTCCAACGGCCTGGTCTTCACCACGCTCTTCAGCGGTGCCCTGATCGCCCTCAACCGCAGCACCGGCGCGATCGTCTACCGCCACCAGCTCCCCACGTCCGCGAACTCGCCGATCGACGTTTTCGGCAACACGGTGCTGGTCCCGGCAGGCGGCCCCAGGACCTCGAGCTCAAGCAGCGGCGGGAACCCGCAGCTAGTGGCTTACACAGTCCGGTGACGGGTTCGTTCCGGCTGACCTCAGCGGGCCCGGCCTGACATCGGATGCGGGCTGACCTTGACCGTTGGTGCCGGCTGGCCGGACCATCCGGCCAGCCGGATGATCTTCATCGCTTCCTTGCGGGTGGCGGGATCCATCCGGTCCACGAACAGGATGCCGTCCAGGTGGTCGGTCTCGTGCTGCAGGCAGCGGGCGAGCGTCTCGGTCCCAACCACCTGGAGCGGGTCGCCGTACTCGTTCACACCGCGCGCCACCGTGTTGAGGCGCCGCTTCACGTCGTAGTACAGCCCGGGGAAGGACAGGCAGCCCTCCAGGCCGTCCTGCTCCTCCTCGTCGGGAAAGTCCAGGCCGGGGTTGATCAGGTGGCCGCGCACGCCGTCCACGCTGAACACGAAGACCCGCAGCCCCACGCCGACCTGCGGAGCGGCCAGGCCGCTGCCGTCAGCGTCATCGAGGGTCTGGGTCAGGTCTTTGACCAGGTTGCGCAGCCCGCGGTCGAAATCCGTGACCGGCTGGGCCGGGGTGCGCAGCACCGGGTCACCGAACAACCTGATCGGCACGACGCTCACTGCCGTTCCTCTCCACTAGGGCCGCTCCCGTGGGCGCGTCTGCCGCGTCCTTACGGTTAAGAGCACGCTCTCAATCCTATGTTCGCAAGATCGTGCTCATTTTACCCAGCGAAGGATGCATGCATGCCTGCTAACATGCAGGTATGGAGCAGATGACATGGCGGGCACCGGGCGACCTGGTGGAGCGGGTGCGCCGGGCAGCTCAGCGGCAGCACCGTAGCATGAACGACTATGTGACGGCCGTGCTCGACGCCGCGACGAACCCTGGGCTGGCCGGCAGCGAAGCGGAACGCTTGCGGGAACGCCTGGACCAGGCCGGGCTGCTCGCCGAGCCGGGCGCCAGCCGCAGCCGGCCGCCGCGCCAGGAGACCGCCAGAGCCCGCAGGAACGCGGGTACAGGGACGCGGCTGGCAGATCTGGTGAGCGAAGATCGTTGAGCACGTTCGCCGATTCCTCGGCACTCGTCAAGCTCTACGCCGACGAGGCCGGTCATGAGCCGATCCGGAGACTGACGAGCGTTGCCGTCGCGCAGCTCGCGAGGGTGGAGGTGCCTGCGGCGCTGTGGCGCAAGCAGCGCATGGACGAACTGTCGGCCGACGATGCCGCGTTGCTCACGGCCGACTTCGAGGCGGACTATTACGGCACCGATTCGCAGCTGCCCCGGTTCGCCGCCGTCGCGGTCTCCGGCACGCTTCTCGACCAGGCCGCGAGGCTGTGCGCATCGCATGGCTTGCGCGCCTATGACGCGGTCCAGTTGTCCAGCGCTCTCGCGGTACGCCGGGCAGAGGAAGGCCGCACAGCGTTCGCCGCGTTCGACCGCTCGTTGCGCACCGCAGCCGCCGCCGAGGGCTTCGAGCTTGTGCCATCGAACCTGTCTGACATCCCAGGGCCGACCGGGGGACCCTAGATCATGGATTCGTTATGGGTCAGTGGCCGTAGGCGATCAGGGTGCGTTTGCCGGCCGGGTTGAGGGGACCAGCCGTGTCCTCATGCACCCACGGCTACGCTTCACCTGCCTCGGCTAGTTTTCTGCGCTATATGCGGCGTTCAGCGCGGCGGCGATGGGTTCGAGATCGGCGATGAGCTGGCCGAGCTCACCCGGGCCAAGGGCGTCGTAGGCCGGCGCAGCGAGGTCGTCGGTGAGCGCCTCGATCCGCGCCTTGGCCGCGCGGCCGCCGGCGGTGAGCCAGCCATCGGCACCGATCAGGCCGCGGTCGCGCATGCCATCCACGACCCCAGCCAGCTGCGCGGGCGGCAGGTGCCAGACGCGGCCAAACTTCTGCGCCGGCATGCCCTGGGACAGCGCGAGCAGCACATGCGCCTCCGTGCCGCCGATGCCGTTGGCGGCCAAGGCGACGTTGTGGCCGTCGCCGCGGTGCTCACGCAGCAGGTTGCCTGCATACCACAACCGCGCCAGCGGCTCCGCCGGGGCCGGCAGCGTCCGCAGCGCCGCGTACAGAGGACGCCCCTCCGTCCGGGCGCAGATGGCCGCCTTGACGGCGAGGTCGGCGGCCCGCCCGACGCTGGGGCTATCGGCGAGATCGCCGAGCATCCGCCGCAGCGCCACGACGCACCCCCGGTCGCGCGCCGCCAGCGCCGCCCCGGGCGTGATCAGGTCCCACACACGCGGGATGTGGCGGGCGGCCTCGCCCGGGGCGAAGTTGTAGAAGATCGCGTGCACGACGCCAGCCGGGACGTCGCGGCCCAGCGGGGCGGCCCGCCCGGCGAAATAGGTGTCCCAGTAGTTGCGCAGGCCGAGCGCCAGCAGCGCCCCGGCCGGCTCGTCAGCCGCATAGGGGATGAGCCCGACCGGCTCCACGAGCCCGAACATGCGGCGGGCAGTGGTGCCCGGGGTG
>DASXMU010000307.1:0-14154 GCA_036495485.1 Streptosporangiaceae bacterium | reverse complement strand
GTGATCTCGGCCACCGCCGTGCAGCGGGTACTCGACGTGTGCCCCGGCATCGTGGTGCGCGCGATGTATGGCTCGACCGAGGTCTCGCTGTTCGCCACCAGCTCTCCGATGACCGCGGGCTACCGGGCGGGCGGCAGCGTGCCGGTAGGCCGCGCCCAGGACAACGTCCGGCTGCACATCCTCGACGAGCACCTGAGCCCAGTGCCAGCGGGCACGGTGGGTGAGCTGTACATCGCGGGTGAGCGCCTGGCGCGCGGATATTACCGCCGCCCCGGCCGTACCGCGGAGCGCTACGTCCCCGACCCGTTCGGCGGGCCAGGCCGGCGGATGTACCGCACCGGCGATCTGGTCAGGCTGACCCCAGACGGCCTGATCGACTTTGCCGGGCGGGCGGGCGACCAAGTGAAGATCCGCGGCTTCCGGGTGGCGGTCGCCGAGGTCGAAACTGCCCTGGCCAGCTACCCGGGGGTGACCCACGCGGTCGTCGTGGCCACCGGCGCCGCGGCCGGGGACAAGCGTCTGATCGGCTACGTCGTGGCCGCCAGTGGTGACATCGACGTAGCGGCCGTGGCGGCGCACGTCCGGCAGGTGCTGCCCGACTACATGGTGCCAGCGGCTTTCGTCGTGATCGACGCGCTGCCGCTGACCCCCAACGGGAAGCTGGACCGCCGGGCACTGCCCGAGCCAGACATCGAGAGCGCGGCTTCCTACCGGGCGCCCGGATCGCCCCGGCAGGCGGCCTTGTGCTCGATGTTCGCCGAAGTGCTCGGCGCTCAGCACGTGGGGATGGATGACAGCTTCTTCGACCTCAGCGGGCAATCGCTGATGGCCATGCGGCTGATCGAGCAGATCAATTCGGTTCTCGGCGTTGATCTGTCGATCGCTGACCTGTTCGATGCCCCGACGGTGGCCGATCTGGACCGGCTGCTCGGCGTAAGCCAGCCAAGGACAAAGCTCGTGGCGGCGGTCACCCGGACTCTGGCCGACGGCGGCGTCATGGACGCCTTCGGCGTGGTGGGCAACGGCAACCTCCTGGCGGTATCCGGGCTCATCGCCGACGGCGTCCGCTACGTCCAGGCCCGGCACGAGGGCGGGGCCATGGCCATGGCCGACACCTACTACCGGGTGACCGGCGAGGTTGCCATCTGCACGACGACCTACGGGCCCGGCCTGACCAACACGGCCACCGCGCTGGCTGAGGCGGCCAAGTACCGCAGCGGCGTGCTCGTGCTGTGCGGCGACGGGCCGGCCGGCCGTACCAGGGCCATCGACATCGAGCAGGCAGAGTTCGCCCGGGCGCTCGGCGTCAGGACCGTGCGGATCGAGGATCCAGCCACCGCGCGCGCCCAGACCGCCGAGGCGCTGCGGCTCGCCCGCGCGGGTCCCAGCCCCGTGGTGCTGAGCCTGCCCAGTGACCTGCTCCAGGCCGAGGTGCCGGGGGCGCCCAGTCCGGTGAGCGTGCCGCAGGACCGCGGCACCGGATCGGGGGCGGCCGAACTGGACGCCGCGCTCGACGCTCTGGCCCGGGCCCGCAGGCCGCTGCTGCTGGCCGGGCTCGGCGCGTGGCGCTCGGGTGCGGCCAAGCCCATCATGGAGCTCGGGGACCGGCTCGGCGCGCTGCTGGTGACCACCGTGATGGCGGACGGCCTGTTCAACGGCAGTCCCTGGCAGCTCGGGATCATCGGCGGGTTCGCCACCCCGCCTGCGGCCAGGATCATCAGCGAGGCCGACACGGTCGTCGTCTTCGGTGCCAGCCTGAACGACTTCACGCTGAACGGCGGGAAGGTTCTCCATCCGGGCGCGGTGCTGATTCAGGTGGATGTGACCAGGGCACCGACCATCGACAGGGTCGATCTTTGCGTCACCGGCGACGCGTCCGCGGTGGCCTGCACGCTGCTCGACGGGGTGAACAGACGCGACCTGCCGGTATCGGGCTGGCGGCCCGAGGTCGCCGGCGAGATCAAGCAGGTCGGCTGGGCGCACCAGCCCTACGACGACGCGAGCACGGATGACCGGATCGACCCGCGCACGCTGTCTTTGACGCTGGCCGGGCTGCTGCCCGAGGCTCGCACCGTGGTCACCGACGGCGGCCACTTCGTCGCCTGGCCCGCGATGTACTGGCCGGTACCGGACCCGTCCGCGTACGTGTTCACCGGTGTCGCGTTCCAGAGCATCGGGCTCGGCTTCGCCGGGGCCGTCGGTGCCGCGGTCGGGCGGGCCGACCGCACGGTCGTGATCGCCCTCGGCGACGGCGGCGCCCTGATGGGGCTGGCCGAGCTCGAGACGCTGGTCCGCGAGGCCAAGTCGGCGCTGGTGGTCATCTACGACGACGCGGCCTACGGCTCCGAGGTGCACATGTATGGCCCGCTCGGCATCGACATCGGCCCGGCTCTGTTCCACGACACCGACTTCGCGGGTATCGCACGTGCGCTCGGTGCCTCCGCCGCCACCGTGCGCCGGGTCGGTGACCTGGCCGCCGTGACCCAGTGGCGGGAGCAGGGCAGCCGCGGCACCCTCGTGCTGGACTGCAAGGTGGTTCCGCACGTCGTCGCCAGGTACCTGGCCGAGCTGGCCGGCCGCATCCGGACCGGCGCGATGTGACCCCGCGGCAGACCCGCCCCTTGACCGGCGCGGAGTACATCGAGAGCTTGCGCGACGGGCGGGCCATCTACCTGTATGGCGAGCGGGTCAAGGACGTGACCACGCACCCGGCGTTCGCCAACCCGATCAGGATGACCGCCAGGCTGTATGACGCGCTGCACGATCCAGGCCAGCGGGAGGTGCTGACCGCGCCGACCGACACCGGCAGCGATGGCTACACCCACCGGTTCTTCACCACCCCGCACAGCGTCGATGACCTGGTGGCCGACCAGCGAGCCATCGCCGCCTGGGCCAGGATGACCTACGGCTGGATGGGCCGCAGCCCGGACTACAAGGCGTCCTTCCTCGGCACGCTCGGCGCCAACGCCGAGTTCTACGCGCCGTTCGACGACAACGCGCGGCGCTGGTACCGCGAGTCCCAGGAGAAGGTGCTCTACTGGAACCACGCGATCGTGCACCCGCCGGTCGACCGCAGCCGCCCGCCGGACGAGGTCGAGGACGTCTTCGTCCATGCCGAGCGGGAGACCGACGCGGGCCTGGTGGTCAGCGGGGCCAAGGTCGTCGCCACCGGTTCCGCGCTCACCCACTTCAACTTCATCGCGCACTACGGCCTGCCCATCAAGAAGCGGCAGTTCGCGCTCGTCGCCACGGTGCCGATGAACGCACCGGGCATGAAGCTGATTTGCCGCCCCTCCTACACCGCCACGGCGGCGGTCATGGGCAGCCCGTTCGACTACCCGCTCTCCTCCCGGCTGGACGAGAACGACACCATTCTGGTGCTCGACAAGGTGCTGATCCCCTGGGAGAACGTCTTCATCTACGGCAACCTCGGCAAGGTCCAGCAGTTCAGCGAGCGATCCGGGTTCTTCGAGCGCTTCACATTCCATGGTTGCATCCGCCTCGCGGTCAAGCTCGAATTCATCGCCGGGCTGCTGGCCAAAGCGCTCGAGATCACCGGCACCAAGGATTTCCGTGGCGTTCAGTCCCGGCTCGGCGAGGTGCTGGCGTGGCGCAACCTGTTCTGGGGGCTGTCCGACGCCGCCGCCCGCAATCCGGTGCCGTGGAAGAACGGCGCGGTGCTGCCCAACCCGCAGTACGGCATGGCCTACCGCTGGTTCATGCAGACCGGCTACCCGCGGATCAGGGAGATCGTCCTCCAGGACGTTGCCAGCGGGCTGATCTATGTGAACTCCTCGGCCGACGACTTCAGGAACCCGGAAATCCGGCCATACCTGGACAGGTACCTGCGCGGCTCGGACGGGATCGGCGCGCTGGAGCGGGTGAAGGTGATGAAGCTGCTCTGGGACGCCGTGGGCACCGAGTTCGGCGGGCGGCACGAGCTCTACGAGCGAAACTACGCGGGCAACCATGAGAACACCCGGGTCGAGCTGCTGTTCGCCCAGCAGGCCAGCGGGCAGATCGACGAGTACAAAGCATTCGTGGATTCCTGCCTCGGCGAATACGACCTCGATGGCTGGACGGCCGGCGATCTGTGCTCGTTCGAAGATTTGCAAAAGATGAGGGGCAGCTTGCTCAACCCCTGACTCCGGCCAAAGCTGTTCCGGCGCCGAGCACGTGCCCCAAACTCCGAGGAGCGGGAATTGACACATCAAAGTTTGCTGCCGGCCGAGCCTGCACCGCGAGGGACCGGTGGCGGGGCCTCATTTCGCCGGGGCGACACGATTCATGGTTTGTTCGCATCCTGCGTGCGGCAATTTCCGGCCGCCACCGCTCTGGTCCATCATGAGTCAAAGCTGACGTATGCGGAACTCGACGCGCTGTCGGATCACTACGCGGTGGAACTCGAGCAGGCCGGGGTCGAGCCCGGCGACCTCGTGCCCGTCGTGATGAAGCGCTCGCCGGAGCTGGTCGGGGTGCTGCTCGGCCTGCTCAAGCGCGGTGCCGCCTATTCGGCGCTTGACCCCGCGGCACCGCACGGTCGGCTGGAAGGGCTCGTCACCCGGTTGCACCCGCGCCTGGTGGTCACCTCCCTGAGCGGCCCGTGGCCGGTGCCGGCCTGGGCTCCGGTCCGCTACGACCCGGCCGCGCCGCCGCGCCGCCCGAGCCCGGTCCAGGCTGGCCCGGAGGATCCCTGCACGGTCCTGTTCACCTCGGGCAGCACCGGCACACCGAAGGGCGTGGTGTCCGCGCATCGCGGCACGGTCAGGCTCTACGACGACTGCGGCTGGATGCCGCTCGGGCCCGGTGTGACCATGCCCCAGATCGCGCCGGCCTCGTGGGACGGGTTCACGCTCGACTGCTGGGGGCCACTGCTCACCGGCGGCACCACGGTCATCGTGGACGAGCCGATCCTCGTGCCCGCCGCGCTCCGCGAGCTGCGTGAACGCGACGGCGTGAACGTCATGTTCCTCACGACCAGCCTGTTCAACATGCTGGTCGACGAGGACGTCCAGTGCTTCAGGGGGGCCACCGCAGTGCTCATCGGCGGGGAGAAGGCCTCCACGGCGCACGCAAGGCGCTTCCTGGAGAACAACCCGGGCACCCGGCTGATCAACCTCTACGGTCCGGCGGAGTGCGGCATCGTGGTTAGCACGCACGACGTCAGCCTGGCGGACTGCGGGTCGGCGGACGGCATACCGCTGGGCGTGGCCGTGCCGCACACCGCGCTCTACGTCCTCGACGGGACCACGCTCGCGGCCGGCGGCCAGGTGGGCGAGATCGGCCTGGCCGGGGCTGGGCAGGCCATCGGCTACCTGGATGACCCCGGGCTGACCGCCCGGCAGTTCACCGTCATCGACGTGGCGGGCGCCCCCACCCGCGTCTACCGGACCGGTGACCTCGGGCACTGGTCGGCCGGCCAGGAGTTGTGCTTCGGCGGGCGGATGGATCTCCAGCTGAAAGTGCACGGCTACCGGATCGAGCCGGGGGAGATCGAGCGGACGGCGGTTCAGGTGAACGGCGTCACGATGGCCGCCGTCGTACCGCTGCGCCGAAACGGGCAGGTTGATGCCCTGGCCCTGTTCTATACCAGCCCAGAGGCCGGCCTCAGCGAGGCAGACCTGCAGGCGGAGCTGACCAGGCTGCTGCCCGCCTACCTGGTGCCGCGGCGGATCCAGCGGCTGGACCGTTTCCCGCTGCTCGCCAGCGGAAAGCTGGACCGCCCGCTGATGGAGACGATCGCTGCTGCCGATGAGCCAGGCGCGCCTGAGGCCGACGATCCGCAGGGCCCGGCCGAGACCGCCGTGGCCGGTGTCTTCGCCGAGATCCTCCGCATCGACACCGTGCCGCGGTCCGTCTCGTTCTTCGAGCTCGGCGGCGACTCCCTGTCGGTCGCGCGGGTCTGCTCACGGCTGGGCCAGGTCACTGGGTCCAGCGTGCAGGTCTCGCAGGTGTTCCGCACACCCACCGTGGCAGAGCTGGCCGCGTGGCTGGACGCCGCGCACGCCTCCGGCGCCCAGCGTCCCGCCGCCGTCAGCGAGCCGGCCGGCGACCGCGTGGCCCGGCTGACCCCGATGCAGGCCGTGCACGTGACCGCGCAGCTCGCCAGCATGATGGGGTGGTGGCTGGACGGCCCGCTTGACGCCGGCGCGCTCGAACGGGCCGCCACCGACGTGCACCGCCGCCACCAGCCGCTGTACGCGCACTACGTGACCTCGGGGCCGGACGTGGGCCAGGCGGCACTGCCCGCCGAACCGGGTGACGCCCAGTTCCACCGGCTGCCGCCGGCCGCCGGCGACGCGGCCGCGGTGGCCGCGGCCCGCGGGCTGCTCGGTGAGCCCTTCAGGATCGAGGATGGCGAGCTGTGGCGGTGCGCGCTGGTCCGCAGCACGGCCAGCGGGCGTCACCTGTTCGCCATCTCCGCTCACCACGTGGCCTTCGACGGGGCATCGGCGGGGAACCTCCTGGCGGACCTTTCGGTGGCGTATACCGCACGGGCGGCCGGCCGGGAGCCGGTGTTCGCCGGGCCTGCCGCCAGCCTGGCCGACTACGAGGCGGACTACCGGGAGCAGATCGCGTCCACCGACCTCGACCTGCAGCGGCGCTACTGGCTCAGCGAACTCCGCGGCCTGCGGCCAAGCCGCCTGCCCGGCCACAGCGACGCGCCGCCGTCCTTCCTCGGCCCGGCGGCGGCCCAGGACTTCGAGGTAGGCTCCGCGCAGCTCAGGGCGTGGGAGAGCTACGGCCAGAGCCAGGGGATGACGCCGTTCGCCTGGGTGGCCGCCGCCTATGCGGATGCCATGATCAAGGCGGGAGCCGAGCCCGATCTCGGCATGCTGTTCGCCTACGCCAAGCGTGGCAACGACCTGCTCGACCGGGGCATGACCTCACGCATGGGCCTGGCTTTCCTGCGCCCCAACGGTCCCGCCAGAGCTGGGCAGAACCTGCTGGCCCGCATGCACGACGCCTACAACAAGGCACGGGCCGCGCAGGACCTGTTCCTCGATCCCAAGGAGATCGACCGGGCACTCGATCAGCTCGGCATGGAGCACCGGCCGCTGCAGGGATGCCCGTACCTGCTGTTCCACGACATCCAGAAGCCGGAGATCCAGTTCGGCGACGTCACCGGCACCGAGGCCCAGGTGGGGACGTGGACGTCGATCGGGGCCGAAGTCTGCCTCGAGGTGCAGTCGGGCCCGGCGGGGTTCTTCGTGCGGCTGGTCGTCAGGACCGACGCCTATCCGGCCGGGATGGCCGGCACCATCGGCCGCCTCCTCATCGAGACGATCGACGAAGGCCCGGAGCGCCTCGCCGCCCGCACCTCCGGCTAGCTCCACGGCTGCCCCCCGGTCTGGTCAACGCCAGGCCGCGGGGCAGCGCCTGAGGAACAGGCGGCGTCAGCCCGCCGGGTTATGCCGGCGATAGTCGTCGAGCAGCCGCTGCGCGTCCACGGTGGCCTGGGCGAAACGCTGCTGCGGGTCGGCGCCCCCGGTCAGCACGTCGTGCATGGCGTGGGTCATGGCGGTGTGGACGCCGAAGAAGCGGGGCAGCAGCGCGCCCCGGGCGGCCAGCGAATCGGTCCCCTGGCCGAGCAGGCCGGAGGCGACGCCGAAGGCGGGGTTGGCCTCGAACCAGCCCTCCTGGGCCACCAGCTCAGCCGCCGCCCGGGTGATCGGGCTGTGGCCGGTGGCCTTGTGCCGGCCGGCGGCGTTCCGCGGGTTGCTGAGGTACTGAATGAACGCCAGCGCCCCGTCCTGCGTCCGGGGGTCCAGGCCGCTGGCCAGCCAGAGGGCATCGCCGCCGATGAGGTTGCCCGCGTACGGCACCTCGCCATTGTGCGGGACCCTGGCCGCCGCGATCGGGAAACCGCCGGCCCGGGCCGCCCGCACCAGCCGCGGCGAATCAACCGACGAGCTGAGAGCGAACGCGACCCGCTGCTGCGCGAATGCATCGATGGATTCGGCGAACGCCTTGCCCGTGTTCTTCGCACTGTCGGCCGGCGTGCCGGTATAGAGATAATGCCCCAGCTCGTGCAGACGCCGCCACCAGTTGATATAGGCCAGCATTTCCGTGGACGCGAGGTCCACTTTCTCCGCTGCCCCGTGCCTGCCGTTGTCGTGATCAGCCAGCCAGCCGCCCTGCTGTGCGACGGCGAGCTGGAAGAACCAGCCATAATTGGGCCAGCAAATGCCGTGGGATGGACCATTGCGGAGCCTGGCCAGGGCTTGGCAGGCGGCCTCCACCTCGGCCCATGTCCGCGGCAGCTCCGGCACACCAGCGGCTTCGAGCAGCGTCGTGTTCGCGAACAGCAGGAGCGTCGATGCCGCCCATGGCACCGCGGGAAGCTCGCCGTCGTAGCTGAAGTAGTCGCGGGCCGCCGGGACGATGTCGCCGATGGTGACCGGTTCCCCGAGGATCTCGCGGCGCCCGCCGATGGCCGGGGTGACCGAGGTGAACAGCGCACGCGCGTCCGGGCCGCGCGCATCCCTGGCCTCGGCGGTCATGAAGCAGAAATACTCGGCGACCGTCGGCCCCGCGCCGCGCGCCACAGCCTCGCGCATCTCGGTCACGATCGTTTCGAAGTGATGGCCCTTGATGTCGATGCGGTAATCGGGATGGCGGCTCTCGAACTCCGCGGCCATCCTCCTGACCGGATCCAGGAAATCCGGCGTGACGTAATATTGCAGCCAGACATCGATGGTAATTTTTCCGTCCTGAATCCGGGGTCCGCTCATGCGTCCTCCAGCCGTGTTATCACCAGCCGATACGGGACATTCGGTCACCATGATCGGCAGCCATTAGGGTTAATGCATCTTCGCGCTTGCCGTCTTGTCGCAGCGTGCTGGAATCAGCAGGGCAATCCAGAAGATGGACCTGACGGCGGCGACCGTAAAAGGTTAGGCAGGAGTGCCGGCCTGCCGGTGCATATTTCACCAGGGAGAATGTGTGGCTTCCGGGGATAAAGGAGTGTGCCGTCATGGCGCTGACGACCGGCCGCGCGCAGCGCGCTTACCCGGCCCCGCCGGTTCCGGATCTCACCCCGGCGGATGCCGTCGCCAGGGCGCAGGCCATGGCGCCCGGCTTGGTCGACCGCCAGGCTGAGACGGAAAAGCGCACCTACTACGCCAGCGACACTCACGCCGAACTGGCGGAGAACGGTTTCTACCGGCTCCTGGTCCCCCGGCGTTACGGCGGCTACGAGTTCGGCATCGATACGTTCCTGCGGGTCACGATGGCCCTCGCCCGGGGCTGCCCGTCGACCGGCTGGATGTACTCACTGGGCGCGACGCACGCACTCGCCGCGGCGACCCTGTTCGGCGAGCGCGCGCAGGCGGAGATGTTCAGCGGCGGCGACTTCATCTGCCCGGCGACCATCGTCCCGGCAGGCACGGCAACACCCACCGGCGACGGTCAGTGGCTGATCAACGGAACCTGGCCGTACTGCTCGGGCGCGCCCTACGCGACCCACTTCATGGGCCACACCCTGATCTTCGAGGGTGACGGGCCACCAGTTCCCCTGCTGTTCGTCGCGCCGAGAGCGCAATGGCGGCGGCTGGACGACTGGGGCCGCCAGCTCGGGCTCAAGGGCAGCGGGTCGCACAGCATCACCGTCGAGAACGCCGTCATCCCCGGCCACCTGGCCCTGCCAGGGGTGCACATCAGCGAGATCGATGTCTCCGGTGGTACCCAAGGCGCCGCGCTGCACGGCAATCCCGAGTACGGCGGTGGGCCGCTCAGCTATATGACCATGGAGATAGCCGCCCTGGCCGTGGGCATGGCCCAGGGAGCGCTTGACGTGTACGAGGACGTGCTGCGGCAGCGTACGACGGTACGGCCGCCGATCACCGGCCGCGGCGAGAACCCCGACTACCAGTTCTGGTTCGGGGAAGCCCTGGCCATGATCGGCACGGCCGAGGCCGCACTGCTGAACGCGGTGCAGCAGTGGCGCGACACGTGCGCCCTCGGTCCGCACGCCTTCACCAGGGAGCGCGACCTGCGGATAGCGGCCATCTGCCGGCACGTGATCAAGCTGTGCTGGCACGCGGTCGAGGGCCAGCTGTTCCCGACCGCGGGAACCAGCTCGGTCACCGACGGCGGGCGGCTCGAGCGGGTCTGGCGGGACCTCTCGACGCTGCACAGTCACACCGGGATCGCGGTGCTCCTGCCCACGATCGCGCTGCGCGAGCTGACCCAAGCCAGGCTCGGGTCAGCCGCGGCCAGGGCCGGGTCAGCCGCGGCTGGCGGGCTGGGCTCGTGACCGCCGTCGGCGGCTGGGAGGCCACCATCGCGCGCCCAGGAGAGGAAGCCTACGAAGCCGCCACCCGGGTGTTCAATCTCGCGGCGCCCGCGACCCCGGCGGCCGCTGTGACCGCGGTGACCACCGACCAGATCCGCGGTGCGCTGCGCTACGCCGCCGCCGGGGATCTGCCGGTCCGCGTGCACGTTACCGGCCACGGCGCGGCGGCGGCGCGGCGGATGGACGGGGCGCTGCTGATCCAGACCGCTCTGGCGGGCCGCGTCGAGATCGACGCGCGGCGGCGGCTTGCCCGCATCCCGGCGGGCGCTCGCTGGGGCGCGGTGATCGAGGCCGCCGCGGCGCACGGGCTTGCCGCACCGCACGGCTCGTCGCCGACCGTGGGTGTGGTCGGCTACCTGCTGCGCGGCGGCGTGAGCTTCTATGGCCGGCGGCTCGGCCTGGCCGCTAACAGCATCCGCGCGCTCGAACTGATCACCGCGGACGGCGACCTGCGCCGCGTGGACCCCTCGACCGACCCGGAGCTGCTGTGGGCGATACGGGGCGGCGGCGGCGGTTTCGGCATCGTCACCTCGGTTGAACTGGAACTCTTCCCGGCCGAGACCGTCGTGACCGGGGCGGCGTACTGGCCGGCCGCCCACGCGGAGCCGCTGATGGCCGCGTGGCTGGCCTGGTGCGCCGACGCCCCGCGGGAGGCGACGACGACGCTGCGCGTGCTGAACCTGCCCGCGGTGCCCGAGGTGCCGGCCGCGCTGTCGGCGGGCCCGGTCGTGTGCGTCGACGGTGCCGTGCTCAGCCCGGCAGGAGACCCGGCCGGAGCCGAGCGCTGCGCCGGCGGCCTGCTCGGGCCGCTGCGGGCCGTGGCGGCGCCGATCCTCGACACCTGGCAGCTCGCCGCGCCGCCCGCGGTGGCACACGCGCACATGGACCCGGCGGAGCCGTTCCCCATCTTCGCCGACCACATGCTGCTCGGCGAGCTGGGCGAGGCGGGCGCCGCCGCATTCCTGCGCGCCACAGGGCAGGCATCGGGCACGGCGCTGACCAGCGCCGAGCTGCGGCAGCTCGGGGGCGCGCTAGCGGCGCCGGGCGCGCACGGCGGCGTGCTCGGCCACCTGGACGCACGCTATGCCTACGTGGGCAGCGGCGTGCCGTTCGGGCCGGTGACCCCGGAAGCGATCATGGAACGCTGCGCGGTCGTCAGGGGCGCGCTCGGCCGGTGGGACGTGGGGCGGACCGCGCCGAACTTCGTCGGCACCGTCGGGCAGCCGCAGGGACACCTCAGCCCGGAGCAGGTGCGCGCGGTCGACCAGGTGCGGGCGCGGGTCGATCCGGCAGGCCGGTTCCGCGGTGACATCGCGCCCGGCTCGACCGAACTGTACTGACGGATGTCACCCGGCGGCGTCCAGGAACGGGCCGACGATCGCGAGAACCTGCTCGGGCCGCCGGGTCATGTCCATGTGCAGGCAGCCCGGCAGCACGGCCAGCTGCGCGCCGGGTATGAGCTGGAACATCTCGATGGCGTGCTCGAGGCGCACGAAGTCGGTGTCGCCGGCCAGGATGAGCGTGCGTGCCCCGATCGAGCGCATGTCGCCGGCCGACCAGCCCTCGAAGTCGTTCACCAGTGGCCCGACCCGCTCCTGAAGCGCCAGCCAGTGATCGGGGTCGGGGGCCACGCGCCGGTATTCGGCCTCCCACACGTCCCGCTCCGCCTCGGTGGGCAGCCGCGCCGAGCCGGAGGTGGCCACCTGCTCAGGCCGCGTCTCCGGGTGGAAGCCGTCCGCGCGGTAGGGCACCGAGATCAGGACGAGGTTGCCGACCACCGCCGGATGACGGATGGCGAGGTCCAGGGCGATCATCCCGCCGAGGCTGAAGCCGGCCACGTCGGCCTGGTCGATCCCGAGGTGGCGGAGCAGCGCGGCGACGTCGTCGGCGAGCTGGTCCATCGACATCTCCCTGTCGATGTCTGGAGTGTGCCCGTGGCCCTGCGGCTCGACGCCGATCACCTGGTGACCGGCGGCCAGCGGGCCGATGACCGGCCCGAAGGTCAGGCCGGTGGTGAGAATCCCGCCGGGCAGCAGCACCAGCGGCCGGCCCTGGCCGTGAATTTCGTAGTACAGCGGCAGGCCGTTCACCACCGCGTGCGCGCCCGCCACCGTCGCCATCCCAGCGTCCCTGGTCATCTGGTTCTTCCTCCACCGGACGTGTGCGATCTGGTTCCCGGGTTCAGGCTAAGCCGCCGGGCTGGGGCAAGCCTGTCCTGCCGTGCTTTGCTCACCTACGCCGCAGAGATGGACATGCCAAATGATTGAGGCAAAGAAAGATAATCATCACCGGCGGCCTGAGCCGGAGGCGCCGGCTGCCAGTACGGAGGCGGCGCTGCTCCTTCTGTTCAGGGAGCTGCTCGGCAACCAGGCGATCGGTGCCGACGACGACTTCTTCGCTCTCGGCGGCCATTCGCTGCTGGCCGGCCGGCTGTCGGTGCGGATCAAGAACCAGTTCGGCGTGAACCTCGAGCTGCCCCAGATTCACGCCGGGCGGACCGCCGCGCGGATGGCCGCGATGATCGAGGCAGGCGGCGACGACGGCGGCCCGCCGGTGCCGCCGCCGCTGCGCCCGGCCGTGCCGGGCCAGCGCATCCCGCTCACCTTCCCGCAAGAGCGAATCTGGCTGCTCGAACTGATATCGCCCAGCAACATCTCCTACCAGTTCCAGGCCGCCCTGCACCTGCACGGACCGCTGGACACCGGCGTCCTGACCCGGGTGCTGAACGAGCTTGTGCAGCGTCATGACGTGTTCCGCACCCGGTTCACCGATATCGACGGCGTTCCGCTCCAGCAGGTGGTGCCCGCGATACAGATCGACGTGCCGGTCAGGGAGCTGCCAGGGCAGGCCCGCGCCGACCAGGAACGGGCAGCCGCGAAGATCATCGAAGCAGAGGTCAGGCACCATTTCGACATCGGCTCACCGCCGCTCGTCCGGTGGACGGTGCTGCGCTACGGGCCGCAGGAGCACGTGCTGCTGCACGTGGAACATCACATGGTGCACGACGGCTGGTCGTTCGCGGTCTTGTACGCCGAGCTGGCCGAGCTGTACGAGGCCCGCCTGGCCGGGCGGCCTTCGCCGCTGCCCGGGCTGCGGCTGGGGTTCGGGGACCTGGCCGTGTGGCAGCACGACTGGCTGCGTGGGCCGGCGCTGGCCAGGTTCGTGAACCACTGGACCGCACGGCTGGCCGGGGCGCCAGCGCTCGACCTGCCGACCGACCGGCCCCGGCCGGACGAGTTCAGCTTCCGCGGGGCCGTTCACCGGTTCCAGATGCCCGAGCGCGAGTACCGCGCGCTGCGGGCCTGCGCGGGCCAGCACGGCGTGACGCTGTTCTCGCTCATGTTCACCGGCTTCGCCGCACTCATGTCGCTGTACGCGGCGCAGCACGATTTCATGATCGGCGTGGGCGTGGCCAACCGCCGCACCGCCGAAGCGGAACGCCTGGTCGGCATGGTGGTCAACACGCTGCCGCTGCGCGTGGACCTGTCGGGCGACCCGGCGCTGCCCGAGCTGCTGCACCGGGTGCACGAGACCGCGGTCGACGCCTATGCCTGGCAGGACGTTCCGCTGCAGCGCCTGGTCAAGGCGCTGGGCCCGGTGCGCGATCTGTCCCGTAACCCGCTGTTTTCCACGATGTTCAGCTTCCACGACTCGGCCGTGCCCGACCTGGAATTCGACGGTGTCCGCGGCGAGGTGACCTATCTGCACAACGGGTCGGCCAAGTCCGAGTTCAACGTGGTGGTCATTCCGCGGGCCGAGCAGCGGGTGGGGCGGGCCGCCGGCGATCAGGACATGTCGATGCAGGTCATCTGGGAGTACGCCACCGATCTCTTCGACCGGGCCACGGTCGAAGCGCT
>DASXMU010000306.1:0-7214 GCA_036495485.1 Streptosporangiaceae bacterium | reverse complement strand
GGACGCCGTGGCGGCACGGGCCGGCGCGGCCAAGACCACCATCTACCGGCGGTGGCGGGACAAGGCCGAGCTTGTCGTCGACGCGCTGAACAGCCTGAAAGGCGACCTGGAAGTCCCCGACACCGGGTCGCTGCGACAGGACCTGTGCGCCCTGGCTGAGTCCGTGACCAGCGGCGATGGCCTGTTCGGCGCGCAGATGACGATCGGCATGGTCAACGCGGTGGCCCACGACGCGGAACTGCGGCGGGTGTTCAAGGAGAAATTCCTGGCACCGCGGATGGCGGGTTTCCGGAGGGTGTTCGAGCAGGCCGTGGCCCGCGGCGAAATGCCCGGCGGCCACGACCTGACCTGCTGGCCAGGCTGTTCCCCGCGCTCGGCCTGCAGCAGCTGGTGACCTCCGGCGAGCTGCCCGGTACCCGGCTCGCCTGCCAGATCATGGACGAGATCGTCTATCCCCTGGCCACCGCACCACCCGCCCGCGCCGGCCCCGCCCCGGACACCTCCGTAGAGGGAAGCCGCATGGGTGACGGTACGGAGGTCCGCGCCAGGAAGGCCACGCCATGACCCAGCCCGCAGATGCCCGGCCCGGCGGAACGCCTGCCCCGGCCGGCAGACGCTACCGGGACACCTAGCGCCGCCGGCCAAGGCCCCGCTCCCCGCCCTTACCCAGCCGGGGATGCCGCTACAGGAGGGAAGCCGCATGGGTGACGGCAGGGAATCCGGGCCGATGATCGAGGCTGAGGGGCTGGCCAAGAACTACGGGCAGACCCGGGCCCTGGCCGGTGTCGGGTTCGCCGTGCCCGCCGGGACAATCCTGGGCCTGCTCGGCCCGAACGGCGCCGGCAAGACCACGGCGGTGCGGATCCTGGCCACGCTGGCCCTGCCCGATGCCGGCCGGGCCACCGTGGCCGGGGTCGACGTGGTCAAGCATCCCGGCCAGGTGCGGCGCTACATCGGCGTCGCCGCCCAGGACGTGACGCTCGACCCGCTGCTCACCGGGCGGCAAAACCTGGTGATCACCGGGGAGCTGTCCGGCATGGGACGGGCCGCCTCACGGGCCCGGGCGGCCGAGCTGCTGGCCCAGTTCGAACTGGCCGACGCGGCCGACCGGGTCGTAAAGGGCTACTCCGGTGGCATGCGCCGCCGGCTCGACCTGGCGGCGTCGCTGATGACCCGGCCGCCGGTGCTGTTCCTCGACGAGCCGACGACCGGGCTGGACCCGGCGGCCCGCCAGCGGGTGTGGGACATCATCCGGGCGCTTGCCGGCGAGGGGGCCACGGTCCTGCTGACCACGCAATACCTCGACGAGGCCGACGCGCTGGCCAACCGCATCGTCGTCGTCGACCACGGCACGGTGATCGCCGAAGGGACGCCGCAGGAGCTCAAGGAGGCGAGCCGGAGCGCACACGTCCAGGTGACGCTGGCGGTCCCCCACGCCGGCGCGGCCGGCGCCCTGGCGCCGCTGGTGGCCGGGCACGTCCAGGTCAGCGACAACGGACGGCGTCTCAGCGCTGCCGTGGACGCGACACCGGGACTGGCCACCGCCCTGGTGCGGGCGCTGGACGCTGCCGAAGTTCTCGTGGACAACATCGAAGTGCGCCGGCCCTCGCTCGACGACGTGTTCTTCGCCCTCACCGGCGGGCACATCGCCGGCGACGGCCATGCCGACAGTGCCGGTGCCGCCGGTGCCCCCCGCCGAACTGGCAACGGCCACCAGGCCCGGGAGGTGCGTGCATGACCAGCACGACGATCGCTGATCCGAGGGCCGGCTCGGGGCGGCCGCACCCGCCTGGCAACGCGCTCGGCCCGCTGTCCGACACCTGGGCCATGATCCGGCGCAACTTGATCCACATCTCGCGCGCGCCCATGCAGCTATCGGATGTGACCATCCAGCCGCTGATCTTCACCCTGCTGTTCGTCTACATCTTCGGCAGCGGCATCCCGATCCCCGGCGGCGGCAGCTACGTGGACTACGTCCTGGCCGGCGTCTTGGCGCTCAACCTCGTCTCCTCGACCATGGGCACCGCGGTCGGCCTGAGCACCGATCTGCACGAGGGCATGATCGATCGCTTCCGCACCCTGCCCATGTGGCGTCCCGCCGTCCTGGTCGGGCGGTCGCTGGCCGACCTGCTCACCTCGCTGCTCTGCGCCCTGATCGTCGCGCTGACCGGCCTGGCTGTCGGGTGGCGCCCGGGGGCGAGCGCCGCGTCGGTCATCGGGGGATTCGCGCTGATGCTGTTCTTCGCCTACGCGGTGCAGTGGGTGTCCGCCTGCCTGGGGCTGAACGCGAACAGCCCCGAAACGGCCGCCTCGTTCGGCTTCATCGTGCTGCTCCCCCTGACCTTCGTGTCCAACGCCCTGGTGCCCACCCAGCACATGCCCGGCTGGCTTCAGGCGATCACCACCTGGAACCCAGTCAGCGCGGTCGTGGCCGGGACCCGCGTGCTGTGGGGGAACCCGAACCCATCGGGGACGATCCAGGCGTGGCCCATGCAGCACCCTGTACAAGCCGCGCTGGCCTGGTCGGTCGTGATCCTGGCTGTGGCAGCCCCGACGGCAACCCACTTCTTCAAGCGCAAGACAACCGAATAGGAACGGGCCGGCGCATTAGGCCGCGCAGCTCACCGCAGGCCGCTCATGGGTCATGGTATCTACGGCCGGAAGGCGGCGAGGGACCTCATGTCTGACTTGATCAAGTTCGGCTCGTGGCGCTCGGTCGCGCGGACGCTGGCGAGCTGGCCGCTTCTACGCCGAGACCACCCGTGGCAAGATCACGTTCCGCGATGATTCCCGGGCCACGGTGAGATGCCCAGGCGGCCGGGCTGACGCCCGGACCGCACCCGGCTACAGGCCGCCGGGCTGGCCCGATACGGCCTCGCCTTGCTCTGGCTGTCACCTATCGCCAGACCGGCTAATAGTCGTGGTCGCCAGCCGCCTCCGGCCTGATTGACGGGGGTAATCATGACGCTGCCGCGTCGTGCTCAGATGATGCTCGGTGCCCTCGGCATGGTCCTGCTCTTCGGGATCGCGGGGTTGGCGTGGTGGTTGTGGCGTCACCGGCCGGGATGCCGGCCAGCTACGCGCTTGCGTCGAGTCCGTGCCGCTGTTGTGATCGCGGGCCTGGTCATCATCGCGGCCGGGTCGGTCGGGCGGCTCGCTACCGCCTTCCAGTCCGTGCCGGCCTGTTCACCGCCGGGGGGCGCGCAGGCCGCGCGCAGCGGCCGCTTCGATGTGTCGCTGCTGGCACAGGAAGCGGCGACGTGGCCTGAGACAGGGATAGGGCTGCTGTACGCGCGGGCCAGGAATGCGCCCGTATGCTTGTCGCGCTCGGCGTACTACTCCGTCGCGCCGCATGCCGACAATATCGCGGGAACAAAAGCGATGACCCTGGGCGACATCGTCCTCACGCCGCGGTACGACGCCAGCAGAGAGCAACTGCGGGCGTTGATCGGCCACGAGGCGCGGCACCGGGCGCAATGGGCGGTCGCGACCCTTATCGGGGTCCCCTCGCGTTCCCCGTCGCGTACGCCATTGACGACTTCTTCTTCCCCGGCTCACCCAACTTCTTCGAGCGCCAGGCCGGACTGGAAACGGGCGGGTACCGCCATTCCGGTACCGGTCCAGTACTCGGTCCCGCTCAGCTCGCTGCACTCGGCATCCTGGCCCCGATCATCGTCGTGGCCCTGCTTGGCGCCCGGCATCGGCGAGCTACGGCGAGATCTCCCAGCCGGGCCGATACACCGGGTGCGGGTACGGAACGGATCTGTGAGTGTGTCGTTACGGCGGTTCTGGGTGGACTGCCGCCAGGATCGGTGCCGGCGATACCGGGTGACTCGCTACGGATCTGGCCGTTTGCGCGTGCCCTTCTTCTGACCTGTCCCCGGTTTTCGCCGGCCCCGGCCTGGCCCACCGTGCTGGCCTGATCAGAAGCCTGTCCGCCCGTGGGCGTGACCCATCACAGATATGCCACCCGGTGACTGCACCCAGGCCGGTCCGACGGCGGCCACAGGCCCTGGGAGACACGAGGCCGCATGACCATGCTGGGAGAGACGGTAGATGCCGTCCTCGGGATCGACACCCACCGCGACACCCATGAAGTAGAGATCGCCGATCCGGCGGGCCGATCGCAGTGATGCAGGTCAGCAACGACAGCGCCGGGTTCGCGCACTTGCTGGCCGCCATCGCGGAGGTGGCGCCCGGCCCGTGGGTGGCGGTGTCGATCGAGGGCAGCCGCAGCTACGGCATCGGGCTGGCCCGGGCGCTGGCCGCCGCGGGCCTGCTGGTGATCGAGTGTGAGCAGCCAAGCCGCAACCAGCGCCGCGGGAACGGCAAGTCCGATCCCATCGATGCCCACCTGGCGGTGCTGGCCGCGCTGCGTCTGGACGCCGGGCGGCTTGCAGTGCCGCGCGCCGGCGGCGACCGGGAGGCGCTGCGTATCCTGCTCGTTGCCCGCCAGGAGAGCAAGTCGGCCCGCACCGCGCAGGCCAGCCGGTTGCGAGCCCTGCTGCTGACCGGCGGCGACACCGACCGCCGGGCCGCCCGCAAGGCCCTGAGCGGCGCGGCTGTTGCCGCTCTGGCCGGACGCGAGCCTTCCCGCGGATGCCAGCCGCGAGCAAGCCGTCCGCCAGGCCGAGATCCACCGCCTGGCACTCGCGCTCGGAAAGGCCCGGCACCAGCTCAAAGACAACCGCGCCCAGCTACTGGCCATCGTTGACGACATCGTCCCCGGACTCACCAGCCGCTACGGCGTCGGGCCGGTCAGCGCCGCGCAGGCCATCGTGAGCTTCTCCCCCCCGGCCGCTGCCGCAGCGAGACCGCGTTCGCCGCCCTCGGCGGCGCCAGCCCGCTCCCGGCCAGCAGCGGCCAAACGGTACGGCACCGGCTCAACCGCGGCGGCGACCGGGCGCTGAACCGCGCCAGCTGCGCCATCGCGGTCACCCAGATGCGCAGCTGCCCCCGCACCCGCGCTTATGTCGCCCGGCGCACCGCCGAAGGCAAGACCGCCCGCGAAATCCGCCGTGGGATACAGGCCTGCCGGGTCAGGGGACGGGCTCGCTCGTCAGGCGTCGCGCCGGCGGAACAGCACGGCCCCGACGACCACGGCGATCACCGCGTACCCGGCGAAGACTCCCAGCTGGCCGTACGGGCCGTACAGATACGGCTGGCCCAGGGGTTTTGTCGCGTTGATCGGGCCTAGTGCGTCGCCGCCGGGCAGCCAGCGGGCGATTTCGAAGAACCAGCTATTGGGCAGCGCGTGCGCGAGCGCGGGAATCAGGAAGATCAGCCCGAACAGCGTGGTGATCGCCCCGGCGGTGTGCCGGATGATCGCGCCCAGGCCGAACGCCAGCAGCGCGCAGCAGGTCACGAACACCGCGGACAGCAGCACCGCGCGCAGCGCGCCCGGGCTGGTGATGCTGGCCCCGGCGTGTCTGGGTCCCAGGATCGCCTGCCCGGCGAAGAACGAGGTGAACGCCGTGGCCAGCGCGACCACCAGCGCCACGGGTACCAGCACGACGGCCTTGGCGGCGTACAGCACGCCGCGGCGGGGCATCGCGGCCAGCGAGGTGCCCATCATGTGCGTTCCGTATTCCGACGTGATCACCAGGGCCCCGATCACCACGATGATCAGCTCGCCGAGGTAGAGAGCACCGTTCAGGCTCGTGGCCACCGGATCGAATGACGCGATGGCGCCGCGGGACATGTGCCGCCAGTTCGCCGCGTTGCCGGCCGTGGCCGCGATGGAGAAGGCCACGCCGGCCACGAAGAACGCGATCAGCGTGAAGTAGGTGGAGCGCACCGAGCGGATCTTGGTGAACTCCGAGCGCAGGGTTCCGGCGAATCCGGACCGGCGGGTGGCCGGCGGGACCGCGCGAGTGCGCAGGGCCGGGGCCGGCTGGCCCGGCTGCGCGGCGAGACTGGCCATCGTCATGCCTCCGTCGCTGCGTATGCGTGCTGGTGCAGCTCGTGCGCGGCACCCTGGTATTCGACGCTGTCGGCGGTCAGTTCCATGAACGCCTCCTCCAGCGAGGTCCGCGCCGGGGCGAGCAGGTGCAGTGGCACCCCGGCCGCGAACGCGACATCACCGATCCGCTCCAGGGACAAGCCGCGTACCTCCAGCTCCGCGCTGCCACCCGCCGTCGCGTTCCCGGTGATGGTTGCCCGCCCGCCGGCGGTCGCCACGGCCCGCGCCAGCGTGTCGGGCTGCAGCGTCTTGACCCGCACGGCCTGCTGGCTGCTGCGTGCGATGAACTCCTCCATCGAGCAGTCCGCGATGAGCTTGCCCCGCCCGATCACGAGCAGGTGATCGGCGGTGTTCTCCATCTCCGACATCAGGTGGCTGGAGACAAACACCGTGCGGCCCTCGGCGGCCAGCCCCTTCATCAGGTTCCGGATCCACAAGATACCCTCGGGGTCAAGGCCGTTGACCGGCTCGTCGAACATCACGATCTCCGGGTCACCCAGCAGCGTGGCGGCGATGCCGAGCCGCTGGCTCATGCCCAGCGAGAAGCCCTTGGACCGCTTGCGCGCCACCTCCGACAGCCCGACGACCGACAGCACCTCATCGACCCGCTTCCGCGGGATGTCGTTGGTCTGCGCCAGGCAGAGCAGATGGCTGTAGGCGCTGCGGTCGCCGTGCACCGCCTTCGCGTCGAGCAGCGCACCGACCTCCCGCATCGGGCTGTACAGGCCGGAGAACGGCTTGCCGTTGACCGCGACGCTGCCCTTGGTGGGATAGTCGAGCCCCAGGATGAGCCGCATCGTGGTCGTTTTGCCGGCCCCGTTGGGACCCAGGAAACCGGTGACCATCCCCGGCCGGACGGTAAAGGACAGGCCGTCCACCGCCATCTTGTCGCCGTACCGCTTAGACAGGCCCTTGGCCTCGATCATTGCCTTCCCCTCAGAAGCGTTACCCGGTCCACCATCCAGCGGCCGCTGGCCCCCGCTACCACGTCCCAGCAAAACGGCCCGGGCCCCGGTCCACGTCAGCCCGCATGCCGACCCGCAGGGACACACCCGGTTCAGGCGTGTCCCGTAGATGCATGCATGGTGGGTCATTTCGGCTGAGACGACGCTGTGGAAGATGATGACCAGGCGAACCAGCATGACCTGAGTGACGCGGACAGGACCACCGGAATGATCACCGGCGTCCACCCGAGCAGAGCGCCGAATGGGATGTTCTGCGCGCCGCAGTCGGCCCAGCTATCTCTACGGTC
>DASXMU010000305.1:0-5701 GCA_036495485.1 Streptosporangiaceae bacterium | reverse complement strand
CTGGCCATGTCTCGCCAGCCGTCCCGCGGCTCGCCATTTGGAGCCGGCCGGCTCGTTGGGACCGGTACCGAGCAGCGACACCTTCCACAGCGGCGGCACGGGCCCGGTGTCGCCCTGCAGGGCCATGGTCGTCGCGATGGTCAGCCGCAGCAGCCGCCTGGCCCCCAGGATCATCATCGCGGCCAGCGGCAGCTCGGCGAACAGCGCCGACATCAGGCTGAACGAGAACGCCCTGGTGCCCCAGTCCAGGGTCAGGTCGAACCAGGCATCGCAGCACATCAGCGTGGCACTGACGATCATGCAGACGATCAGCAGCTGCTTGCCGCGCCAGGCCGTCCAGGCGACCGAGGCCAGGGCCAGCAGCTCGGCGATGTCGAACCCGACCCAGGCGCCCCGCCAGCTGCCGGCCTTGTACCTGCTGGGCAGCGTGAGGGCCAGTACGACGATCCAGACGGCCAGGAAGATGCAGCAGGCTATGACGATGACGAGGGCGACGTTGCGGCGCATCCTGGCTTTCGGGTCGCGCCGTGGGTGGGGCAGGTCAAGTGCCGCGAGCGTGCGCGCCAGACGGGCACGCTGCTCCGGGCTCATCAGCCGCAGCTCGGCTTCGTCGAGCACCCCTGCTACCTCCCTCGTTCCCACCTCACACGTCAGTGCCGCCCCTAGTGGCCGCCCTCCCTGTGGTTAAGAACACCTCAACCGAATCTTGTTCTTCCCTCAGCGGCGTCAGGAAATGCTGAGACTCGGCACGGATATTGCGGGGATGCGGACCGGCCCCTGTGACCTCGGCCTTCGCGGATATGCTGGCTACATGACCGGCGAACTCGTCTTCCTGCATGCCGGATTCGGCGCCTCGGCGGTCCCCTACCACCAGGGCTGGGAGCTGCAGCGGGAGCTGCACGAGCGGCGGGTGAACGGCGAGATCCCTGACACCTGCCTGCTGCTCGAGCACGAGCCGGTCTACACGGCCGGCAAGCGGACCGGGCCCGCCGACCGGCCGTTGGGTGACCCCGGCGCGCCAGTGGTCGACGTGGACCGGGGCGGCAAGATCACCTGGCACGGCCCCGGCCAGCTCGTCGGGTACCCCATCATCAAGCTCGCCGAGCCGCTCGACGTGGTTGCCTACGTGCGTGCCATCGAGCGGGCCCTGATCGGGATCTGCGCCGATTCCGGCGTCCTGGCCCGGCCGGTGGAAGGCCGCAGCGGCGCCTGGGTACCCGGGCCGGCCCCCGCGCCCGACCGCAAGGTCGCCGCCATCGGCGCCCGGGTGTCCCGCGGCGTCACGATGCACGGCTTCGCCATCAACTGCGACTGCGACCTGACCTGGTTCGGCAAGATCATCCCGTGCGGCATCAGGGATGCCGGCGTCACCTCGCTGTCGGCCGAGGCCGGGCGGCACATCACCGTGGCCGGCGTCCTGCCCGCCGCTGAGCGCGCCGTCGCCGCCGCCCTCGGCGCCAGTCACTGGCGCCGTGCCGGCGAGCGGGGGACATTGGTGCCCGCCACCGCCATGGCAAGCTGACCAGCCCGTTCGCTCCCGGCAAGGAGAAGCCGTGACCAGCTTGATGACGCACTGCCGCCGCACGCTGTCCGGCGGTGCCGCCGCCGTTGCCCTCACCGCCACCATGCCCGCCGCCGTAGCCACCGCCATGGTCCTGCCCACGGCGGCGCGGACGGCCCAGATTCCGGCCTACTCGCACATCGTCGTGGTGATCGAGGAGAACAAGGCCTACTCCCAGATCATCGGGAACCCCAAGGCGCCCTACATCAACTCCCTGGCCAGCGAGGGAGCGCTGTTCACCCAGTCCTTCGGGATCACCTACCCGAGCGAGCCGAACTACCTCGCGCTGTTCGCCGGTTCCACGTTCGGCCTCACCACCGACAGCTGCCCGCACTCGTTCGCCGCGGCCAGCCTGGGCTCCGAACTGATCGCCGCCGGCCTCAGCTACAGCGGCTACTCCGGGGCGATGCCATCCCAGGGGTACGAGGGCTGCTTCAAGGGCGCGTACGCGCGCAAGCACAACCCCACACCCAACTTCAGCAAGCTGCCGCACTCCGGTAACAAGACGTTCGCCGAGTTCCCGGCCAGCTTCGACAGCCTGCCCACGGTCTCGTTCGTCGACCCGGACCTGGTCGACGACATGCACAGCGCGTCGATCGCCATCGGCGACACCTGGCTGAACGACCACCTGAGCAGCTATGTCACCTGGGCGATGACGCACAACAGCCTGCTGATCCTGACCTGGGACACCGACAACAAGACCGCTGGGAACCACATCCCCACGATCTTCGCCGGCGCGCACATCAAGGCCGGCCAGTACAGCGAGAGCATCACCCATTACAACGTGCTGCGCACCATCGAGCAGGCTTACGGCCTGCCCCACGCCGGCGCCAGCGCGAAGGCCACGCCCATCACGAACGTGTTCAGCGGCTGACCCGGTCGCGGCCTGATCACAGGGGGTGCCGCGGCCTGATCACAGGAGGTGGGGCCGTAGTCTGGAGGCGTGGTACTCGCGCCTGAAGGACGACGGATGCTCCGGCTGGAGGCACGCAACAGCCAGACGCCGATCGAGCGCAAACCGCCGTGGATCAAGACACGGCTGCGCACCGGCCCGCAGTACAACGAGCTGAAGGACCTGGTCCGCCGGGAGAACCTGCACACGGTCTGCGAGCAGGCCGGCTGCCCCAACATCTTCGAGTGCTGGGAAGACCGCGAGGCGACCTTCCTTATCGGCGGTGGCCAGTGCACCAGGCGGTGCGACTTTTGCCAGATCGACACCGGCAAGCCCGCGCCGCTTGACACCGGCGAGCCAGCCCGGGTGGCCGGATCGGTGGCCGCGATGGGCCTCGCCTACGCCACCGTGACCGGAGTAGCCAGGGACGACCTGGACGACGGCGGAGCCTGGCTGTACGCGCAGACCTGCCGGGAGATCCACCAGGCCGTGCACGGGTGTGGCGTCGAACTGCTGATCCCCGACTTCAACGCGATCCCGGGGCGGCTGGCGGAGGTGTTCGGCGCGCAGCCGGAGGTGCTCGCGCACAATATCGAGACGGTGCCGAGGATCTTCAAGCGGATCCGGCCGGGCTTCCGCTACCAGCGTTCCCTGGACGTGCTCAGCCAGGCCCGCGAGGCCGGGCTCATTACCAAGTCCAACCTCATCCTCGGCCTGGGCGAGGAGCCCGGTGAGGTTGTGGCCGCGATGGCCGACTTGCGCGGCGTGGGCTGTGACCTGCTCACCATCACCCAGTACCTGCGGCCCTCGCCCCGGCACCACCCGGTCGAGCGGTGGGTGCACCCCGAGGAGTTCACCGAGCTGCGCGACACCGCCCTCGGCATGGGGTTCGCCGGGGTGATGTCCGGCCCGCTGGTGCGCTCGTCCTACCGGGCCGGCCGCCTCTACCGCGAGGCCACCGCCCTCCACCGCTAAACCACCGCCATCCCCCGATAGGCTGCACACCATGGCCAAGAAGTCCCCCGAAACAACGCCTGCCGCCGGCGGCGCACCAGACCCTGCCTCGATAGGGCGAATCAAGCAGCTCCGCATGGCCGCAGGGATGGTCCGCCAGGCGAACCCGAAGGCGATGCCCATCGTGCTGGGCGCTGGCCTGGGGACTCTAGTGGTCCTGGTCGTGGTCGGCGTGCTGACCGGGCTGTACTTCCTGATCGCGCTCGGCGTGCTGCTTGGCCTGCTTGTGGCCATGATCCTGTTCGGCCGGTTCGCCCAGGCCGCTCAGTACTCGGCGATCGAAGGGCAGCCGGGCGCCGCGGCGGCGGTGCTGCAGACGATGCGCGGGAACTGGTCGGTCACCCCGGCCATCGCGGCCAACCGGAACATGGACGTGGTGCACCGGGCGGTGGGCAGGCCCGGCGTGATCCTGGTCGGCGAGGGCTCGGCGACCAGGCTGCCGAGCCTGCTGGCGGCGGAGAAGAAGCGCGTCGCCCGGGTGGCCTACGACATCCCGATCTACGACATCCAGGTCGGCGAGGGTGAGGGCCAGGTCTCGATCCGCCGCCTGCAGCGGCACATCATGAAGCTGCCGAGGAACCTGCGGGGCAGCGCGGTATCCGACCTGAACTACCGGCTCAAGGCGCTCCCGCAGACGCTGCAGGCGCCCAAGGGCCCGATGCCCGCTCGCGGCAGGCAGCCCAAGATGCCGCGACCCAAGATCCGCTGACCATCCGCCGGGGCCAACAGGGCGGCCGTTCGGAGGAACCGGTCAGATCCTGATCACGACCGTGTTGGCTGCCCGGTCGTGCAGGCCACGCAGGTCGCTGTCGTTCACCAGCGGCGGCACCACGGCGAGCAGCAGTATCGTGCGGAGCAGCGACCAGCCGAAGCCCACCGGCTTGCCGTCCAGCCGGGCGACCCGTATGCCGAGCAGCCGTTTGCCCACGGTGAACCCGGTGAGCGCGGTGAGCAGCCAGATTTCCGCTCCGAAGACAGCGATCGTCACGAACTGCGGATGCCGGGTGATGGCCGTCGCGATGAGCAGGCTGAGCAGCCAGTCCACGGCCAGGGCCCCCAGCCGCCGCCCCATCCGGGCGACCGAACGCGGTCCGTCCTCGGGCAGCCCAAGGTCTTCCCCCGGGAACCGCGACGAATTGCGCGGCGTCATGATGCCGGTCAGCCAGTCACCGGCCCGCCTTGATTCGGCCACGTCTCTACGGTATCGGGTGCACAGCGGCGGCCCGCACCAGACCGCGTCGCCACGGTCTGGTGCGGGCCTTACCGCGATCGGCCCGCGCTAGCTCGCTACCTCGCGGACCCGCCGGTTGAAGGTGTCGCCGATGTACAGGTTGCCGGCCGAGTCCACCGCCACCCCCTCCGGGTTATACAGCGACGAGCTGGTGGCCGGGCCGCCGTCGCCGGACCAGTTGCTGTGGCCGTCGCCGGCCACCGTGTAGATGTCGCCCTTGGTCATCGCAATCCCGTAGAACGTGCCGGAGGCTTCGGCCACCAGCCGGATCCTGCCGTTGACCTCGTCGTCTATCACCAGGTTCCCCGCTGGGCCCACCGTCACGTCGAGGGGGACATGGAATTCGGCGCTGGCCGCCGGGCCGCCGTCACCGGCGAACCCAGCGGTACCGGTACCTGCCACCGGGTAGATGTCCCCGGCGGTCATCTTCTTGCCGTAGAACGTGCCGCCCTTGGCCGCGACCACCCGGATCACATTGTCGCCGGCGTCGGAGAGCACAAGGTTCCCGGCGGGATCCACCGCCATCCCGAAGGGTGACACGTCCGCGTGCAGTGCCGGGCCGCCGTTACCGGTGACCCCGGCAGTGCCGTCGCCGGCCACCGTGTAGATGTCCTGGGCGGTCATCGCCTGCCCGTAGAACGTGCCGGTGATGGCCGCCACCACCCGGACCCGGTTGTTGCCGCCGTCGGCGATCACCAGGTTCCCGGCCGCGTCTACCGCCACCGATCTGGCAGTGAGCCCGGTGTTGACGGCTGGCAGGAAGTCGCCGGTGAACTCGCTGCTCCCGTCGCCCGCGACGGTGTAGATGTCCCCGGCGGTCATCGCCTGCCCGTAGAACGTGCCGGTCACGGCCGCCACCACCCGGACCCGGTTGTTGCCGCCGTCGGCGATCACCAGGTTCCCGGCCGCGTCCACGGTCAGCGAGCCCGGGCTCATCTCGGCCTTGACCGCCGGGCCACCGTCGCCGGAGAAGCCGCGGGTGCCGCTGCCAGCCACGTTGTAG
>DASXMU010000304.1:0-24667 GCA_036495485.1 Streptosporangiaceae bacterium | reverse complement strand
GGCGCCCGGGTCGATGGCCATCTTCACCTGATTGCGGCCGGTTTCCTTGGCGTAGTAGAGGGCGGCGTCGGCCGCGGCGATCAGGTCGTCCAGGTCCCGGCGGGACTGCCGCATGCAGGCGACGCCGATCGAGACCGTGACGCGCACCGTGGTGTCGGGGCTGCTGTCATGGTTGGGCGTGATGGTGATCTGGGAGAGCTTCTCCCGCAGCCGCTCGGCTATCTCGCTGGCGGCGGGCTCGCTGGTGTGTGGCAGCAGGATGCAGAACTCTTCCCCGCCGAACCGGCCGACCAGGTCGTACTCGCGCAGCAGCGCCCGCATCGAGGCGGACAGGGCGGACAGCACGGCGTCGCCGGTCAGGTGCCCGTGGGTGTCGTTGACGAGCTTGAAGTGGTCGATGTCGACCATGGCGACCGCGAGCGGTGTGCGGGTGCGGGCGGCCCGGCTCACCTCGACCTGGGCTTCCTGCTGCCAGGTGGCCGCGTTCAGCAGCCCGGTCTTGGAGTCGAACCTGGCCTCGGCCTGGAGCTGGGCGTGCATCATGAAGCGGCGCTGCACCAGCACGATCGGCAGCGTGGCCGGCAGCAGGAACGGCGAGATCGCCGCCGGCAGCGTGATCGCGAAGGCATAGCTGAGCTGGACCAGGTCGCCCAGCGCAGCCTCGCGGCCGAACGCCATCTCGCGCAGGTTCGCCGCCGGGTCGGACAGCCCGACCGCGGTGGTGATGAACGCGTTGCTGACGCTGATCCCGGTGGCGCCGCACAGCCCCAGGATGGCCGTCCAGGCGATCACGTGCAGGCCGGTCCCCGGGGCGTGACCTGCCATGCCGGCCGGGAACGAGTGAAAGATGACGCTGGCGCTGGCATAGGCCAGGCTGTTGGCCGCGGCGCTGAACGTCCGGCGGTGCGCGACGCCCGGCTGGGTGCGCAACATACGGAACAGGGTCAGCGGGATCGGCATGACCATGGCGTAGAACGGCGGCAGCAGCACGGCCGCGGCGATGAACCAGACCGCGAGCATGTCACGGACCACGCCACCGTGCGGGATCTTGACCTTGCGGGTCGCCTCGGTCACGATCGCGCCGGCCGCAACCAGCGCCCAGAACAGGAGCACATCCGAGCCGCGCCAGCGGGTCAGCGCCGCGGCAACGGCGATCGCGGCGATGGCGCAGCAGTCCACCGCGATGAGGTACGTGCGCAGCCGCGGCGCCAGTTTCCAGATTCCCCAGTGGCGCACGCTGGCCACCGGCTCCTGCCACGGCTGCCGTGCCAGGAAACCACGTGGGGCCTGCTCAATCCGCATGGATTACGTCCGCATGTGGGAATTACATCCTGTAGACGATCGACAACCAATAGTGCCAAGAACTGCTAAGTAGGGTCAAGGTATAGCAACTAGGACCCGTCAGTACCTACGATCAGGTCGACGAATCCGTGAGAATCGGTATAAAACGGAATCCTGTCGCAACTCTGGAGGCGTGACGTGCGTAACGAGTGGGAGTAGCTCGCTCCAGGGGGATCATGAATCCGGCGCGCCGGGGTGCAGCGTCTGCCGGCGCCAACTGATGGCCAGCGCGATGGCGGCTGCCGCGCCAACGGCGCCGCTGACCGCGATGACCTTGGCCGGGCCGATGGTGTCCGCGCCGAGCCCAGCAACCGCGAACCACAAACCCTGCCCGACGTTGATCCCCCCGTTGGCCAGGCCAAAGGCTTGGCCACGGCGGTGGCTGGGCACGATCCTGATGAAGGTCGCGTTGGCGGCCAGCTGGTAAGCCGACAGTGCCCCGGCGGCGGCGATGACCACCAGGGCGATGCTCAGCGTGGGGTTCAGCGCGCACAGACCGAGGACCGCGCAGCAGGCCACCGCCAGCGGCCTCATCCAGAGCACCCGGGTGGCCGGATCGACCAGGCGGCTGAAGGCGATCGTCCCCAGCAGCGAGCCGAACGGCCCGGCGGCGAGGATCAGCCCGGCCATGGCGGCCCCGCCGTGGAAGGTTCTTTCGGCGTACGGGACCGCCAGCGCCTCGGGAACGGCGTAGAAGGGCACCAGCCAGCCCAGCAGCATCAGGGTCCGCAGCGTGGGGTTGCCGAAGACCAGGCGCAGGCCCGAGCCGGCCCGGCCACCCGGCCTGTGACCATCCGGGTGGCGCGGCACCGGCCGGTGCCGCACCCCGGCCCGCAGCATCAGGGCCGAGACAGCGAACGTGGCCGCGTCGATGCCCATGGACGGGCGGGCCCCGACCAGGGCGACCACCGCTCCGCCCGCGGCGAACCCGATCAGCCTGCCGGTCCGGTTGGTGGTCTGCATGGCGGCCGTGCCGAGCACGTACCGGTCGCCGGTCAGGATGTCCGGCATCATCGCCGAGCGGGCGGCGCGGAACGGCGACCCGAGCAGAGTGACCACGAACAGCAGGCCGATCAGGGCCCACAGCGGCACCGCCGGCACCGCCATGATCGCGACCAGGGCGGTCCGGGTCACGTCACAGATGATCATCACGGTCCGGCGCGGGAACCGGTCGGCGAGCTTGGCCAGCTTCGGCCCGCCGAGCAGCCAGGGCAGGAAGCCGACCGTGTAGGCGGCCGCCGTCGCCAGCGGCGAGTGGGTGCGCGCGTAGACCAGCACGGTGAGCGCCACCAGGGCGAGCTGGTCGCCGGCGACCGACATCAGGTAGGACAGCCAGAGCCAGCGGAACTCGCTGATCGCGAAGACATCACGGAAGGTGGCCCGTCTGGCCGCCACCGCCTCCGCCACCGGCACTAGCCTCCGTCCAGCACGCCTGTCAGCCCCGCGTGCCCAAGTCACATCGTGGACCGGGGCGCGCATATTTCACAACAAGCCGTGAGCAAAGCATCACACCATCCGGGCCTATGGCAAATCCCGGGGGCGGCACAAAGTTACATGACTGCGGCAGGGGGGTGTGACACGCTTGACGAACCGTGCCCAAACTGGAGTTACACACCGCGCGATGAGCAGGCAGAACGGCTGGAACGCCGGGGGAAGGATGAGCTAACACGCCAGCGCCCGCTGTTATTTCATCACGGTCCGTACGGCCGCGATCAGCTGATCGCGGCCGGGCTGCACGGCCCGGTCGAGCTCGAGCGCGAACGGCAGCACGGCACCGTCTGGCCTGGTCACCCGCTTGGGCGGCGCGGTCAGCGTCATCTCCTCGCAGACCGTGGCGATGACCTCGGCGCCCAGACCGCAGGACCGGTTGGAGTCGTCGATCACCACCAGCCGGCCGGTCTTGCCGACCGATCCGGCCAGCGCCTCCCAGTCGAACGGGTACACCGACCGCGGGTCGAACACCTCCACCGAGATCTCGCCGTCCAGCTCGTCCGCCACGGCCAGCGCGTCGTGCACCAGGTGCCCGAGCGCCACCACGGTGACATCGTCCCCTGCCCGGTGGACCCGGGCCTGGCCGATCGGCACCGGGCCGAGCGCCGCGAAGTCGACGTCGTCCCTGACGTTCATCGCGCCGGCCGGCGCGAAGACCACGACCGGGTCCTCGTCCCTGATCGCCGACACCAGCAGGCCGTAGGCATCCGATGGCGTGGCCGGCACGACCGTCTTGACCCCGACGTGCGCGAAGAGGCTGTACGGGTGGTCCGAATGCTGCCCGGCCCAGCCCTCGCGGGACCCCGAGCCCGGCACCACGTAGGTCACCGGCACGTGCACCTGGCCGCCGGTCATCAGCGACATCTTGTGCGCCTGGTTGGCGATCTGCTCGAAGGTGAGGAACAGCAGCGAGGGGATCTGGAACTCGATCACCGGGCGCAGCCCGCACAGCGCCGCCCCGGTGGCCATGCTGGTGAACGCCTGCTCGGACAGCGGGGTGTCCACCACCCGGTCATGACCGAACCGGCTCAGCAGGCCGAGGGTGAGCTGCGCGATCCCGGCGCCGATGTCCTCGCCGAACACGCACACCGCCGGGTCGCGCTCCAGCTCGTCGCCGAGCGCCCGGTTGAGTGCCTTGGTATAGGAGAGCCTGGGCATCAGGCCACCACCCCTCCCCGCGGGACCAGGCCGCTGGCGTACAGGTAGTCGAGGGCGCCCGCCGGGTCAGGGTGCGGGCTGGCGAGGGCGAACCGCTCGGCCTCCGCCAGCAGCTCGCCGATCTCGGCGTCGAGCTGGTCACGCACGTCCGGCGAGATCCTGCGGCCCTGGATGTCCAGCGGGTCGCGGGTGCGCCACTCGTCGATCTCTTCCTGCGTACGGTAGCTGAGCTTGATCCGGTGCTCCATCGTGTGATGCGGCCCGAACCGGTAGGTCATGCACTCGATGAGGGACGGGCCCCCGCCGCGGCGGGCCAGGGCGGCCGCGACGGCCGCGGCGTCCCGCACCTCCTCGACGTCCATCCCGTCCACGGTCGACGCCGGGATGCCGAACGCCTCGGCCCGGCCCACCGCGGTGCCTGCCACCCCGGTGCGGGTCGGCATCGTGGTGGCGTAGCCGTTGTTCTCGCAGATGAACAGCACCGGGAGCTGCCACAGCCCGGCCAGGTTCAGCGCCTCGAGCAGGACGCCCTGGTTCAGCCCGCCGTCACCGAAGAAGGTGGCCACCACCTTGCCTGAGGCGGACCGCCTGGCGGCCCAGGCGGCGCCGACGGCGATGGGCGCGGCCGCGCCCACGATCGCGTTCGCGCCCAGGATGCCCACGCTGACGTCGGCGGCGTGCATCGACCCGCCACGGCCGTGGTTGAGCCCGGTTTCCCGGCCGGCCAGCTCGGCCAGCATGCGGGCCGGGTCCGAGCCCTTGGCCAGCACGTGCCCGTGACCGCGGTGGGTGCTGGTGATCAGGTCGTCGTCGGCCAGCGCGGCGCACACCCCGACGGCGACCGCTTCCTCGCCGATGTAGGGGTGCGTGCCGCCCACGATGTCGCCCGACTTGACCAGCCGCAGCGCCATCTCCTCGAAGCCGCGGATCAGCCGCATCCTGCGGTACAGCCCGGCCGGTGTGTGCAGTCCCTCGGTCATGAGCGTCTCCGTCGCCGCGGAGCGGCTAGGAGGCCCATAGCACCGGGCAGAACTCGGGGTCGGCATAGTCCGGCGTGCCCTGGCCGGTCTTGCGCAGCAGCACGTCGTGGTTGTAGGCGAGCAGGCCGCCGTCCGGCTTCTGGTAGGCCCGCCAGGCGTTCTGCCCGTCCTGCAGGTGCAGCGAGATCGACCGGCGTGGCCTGCCGCTGAGGTTGTGGCTGCTGCCGTGGTAGACGCGGCAGTGGTGGAAGCTCATGTGGCCCTTGGGGATGATCATCGGGATCGGGGTCACCTGGGTGCCGTTGAGCTCGGCGGTCTTCTCCAGGATGGCCGTGAGCTCCGCGCGGTCACGGTGGGCGAAGTGCCGGGTGGAGTCGTCGCCGTCGATCTCCTTCCACCGGTGGCTGCCGTCGATCATGGTGATCGTGCCCATGTCCTCGCCGCAGTCGTGGAACGGGATGAACGCGGTCAGCATCCGCTCCGAGGTGCAGGTCTGCCAGTAGTGCCGGTCCATGTGCCAGGGCACGAGGTTGGTCACCTCGGCCTTGCTCGGCGGCTTGAGTATGAGCGTGGACTGGAACACCCGGATCTCGCCGGCCTGGGCCAGCGCGGCGGCGACCGCCCCGATCAGCGGCTTGCGCAAGATGGCCGCGATCTCGCCGCTCTCGTAGTGGATGTAGTCGTTGTGCCGCTGCACGCCGCCGTGCGACGGCTCCCAGTAGGCCAGGTTGGGCGGCCGCAGCGGCAGCGTGCGGTCGCGCCGGCCGGCGTAGAAGTGCTCGCTCGCCGCGGTGAGCGCGTCCGCCTCCTCGTCGGTCAGCAGCTTCTTGGACAGGTACCAGCCGTGCTCCGCGTACCGCTGGACGTCGGCCTGCGAGGGGATCAGCGCGAGCTCGTCATCGCTCAGCCCGGCCGCGTATGTCGTGGTCATTTGCTTTCTCCTGCGATGCGAAGGGCGGGCTCAGCTGTCGCGGTGCTGAGCCGCTGCCGCTGGTCCTCGAGTGCCTCGTAGAGCGCCGTGATGTTCTTGCTGCCGAAGGTGAGCGCGCCCCGGCGCTCGATGAGCTCCCAGAAGAAGGTGCGCCGCTCGTGCACCGACTTGGTGAAGATCTGGAACATCTGGCCCCAGCGGTCCCGGTCGGCGAGCACGTTGTGTTCCTGCAGCCTGCCCACCGGGATCGCGACCGCTCCCAGCCGGTCTTCAAGCGCCCGGTAGTAGCCGTCGGGCGCGGTGAGGAAGCCGATCCCGCGGCCGGACAGGGTGGCGACCGCGCCGATGATGTCGACGGTGCGGAAGGCGACGTGCTGCACGCCGGGCCCGTCGTGCGACTCGAGGAACCCGTCGATCTGCCCGGGGTCGCGGGTGAGATCGGGCTCGATGAGCGTGAACGTGACCTCGCCGGCCGAATCCTGGACAACCTTCGAGATCATCGCCTGGCCGCCGACCTCGATCCGCTCGTCGAAAATCTGGGAAAGGCCAAAGGCGTCCTGGTAGAGCCGGACGGTGGCGGCGAGCTCCCCGGCGGGCAGGCAGACGGCAAGGTGGTCGATGGCATCGAGCAGGACCTCAGGGGCCGCCGCCGGGCGGCGCTCGGCCATGTCGACCATCCCGGGGGCGAACTCGTCGCCGGGCCCGCTGCGCTCGATGAACCGGTGCAGCACATCGCCGAAGCCGCAGACGGTCGCGGTGCCGACCCGGGCGCCATCGCGGCTGGCGAACGACGGAGCGGCCACCGGGGCGGCGCCCCCGGCCACCGCCGTGGTGAACGCGGCCCCGACGTCATCGGTGCTGAAGGCGACCGCGGCGACCCCGTCGCCGTGCTTGCGCACATACTGCGCGGCCGGGCTCTGCCCGGTCAGGCCCGACCGGAACAGCAGCTGGCTGTGCCCCTGCCGGAGCAGCACCGACCGCTCGCCGTCCTGGCCGGTCTCTGGGCCGCCGCGGCCGTGCACCTGGAAGCCGAAGGCGTCGCACAGCAATGCCGCCGATCGGTCCAGGTCCCCGACGCAAAACTCCACATGGTCAATTCCCTGGATCTTCATTCTCCACCTCTGGATGGAATGTGCTGGCCGTGATCGCCGCTGTGGCCAGGCGCTGGCTGGCGGCGGGAGTCTGGGCCGGCCGGCGGGCCGAAGAGCAGGCTGACGTTGTGCCCGCCGAACGCGAACGAGTTGGACAGCGCCACGCCGATCTGCCCGCCTCTCGCCTCGCCGCGCACGTGGTCGAGATCGCACTCGGGGTCGGGGTCGTCGAGGTTGCGGGTCGGCGGCAGCAGGCCCCGGCCGACGGCGAGGGCGCTCGCCGCCGCCTCGACCGCGCCCGAGGCGCCCAGCATGTGCCCGGTCACCGCCTTGATCGAGCTGACCGCGGGGCACCGGTCACCGAACACCGACCTGATGGCCTTGGTCTCGGCCAGGTCCCCGATCTTGGTGCTGGTGCCGTGCGCGTTGACGTAGCCCACGTCGGCGGGGGAGAGCCCGGCGCTGGCCAGTGCCTGCCGCATGCAGGCCGCCGCACCCTCGCCATCGGGCCGTGGCATCGTGGGGTGGTGGGCGTCGGTCGTCGCGCCCCAGCCGATCACGTCGGCGTAGGCCGCCGCGCCCCTGGCGCGTGCGTGCGCGGCCCGCTCCAGCACGAACACGCCCGCGCCCTCACCGAGCACGAACCCGTTGCGCCGCTTGTCGAACGGGCGGCTCGCCTCGGCCGGGTCATCCCAGCCGCTGGCCAGCGCTCTGGCGTTGCCGAACGCGGCGGTGATCGTCGGGTGCAGGGGCGACTCGGTGCCGCCGCAGATGACCACGTCGGCGTCGCCGGCCGCGATCAGCCGGAAGCCCTCGGCGATCGACTGGGCGCCGGCCGCGCAGGCGGTGACGATCGCCGAGCTGTAGCCGCGGGCGCCGTACTTGATGGCGACCCGGGCGGAGGCCATGTTGGAGAGCATCCCGGGCAGCAGGTACGGGCTGACCGCGGGACGGCCGCGCTCGGCCCGGGCCAGCGAGTACTGCTCGAAGGTCTCGAGCCCACCGCCGCCGGTGGACACCACCACCGCCACCCGGAGCGGATCGGCATTCTCCCCGACCGCCAGGCCCGCGTCCGCGATCGCCCGGTCGGCCGCGGCCAGCCCGAGCAGGACGAACCGGTCCACGGCCCGGGTCTCCCTGGGCGGCAGCACGCTGACCGGGTCGATCGGCGGGGAGATCCCGGCGACGTCGATCTCGCCGCTGGCCGGGTGGCCGTCGGGCGGCCGGCGCAGCCCGGACCGCCCGGCGCACAGCGCATCGAAGAACTCGTCGACACCGCAGCCGACCGGCGTCACCAGACCTATGCCGGTGATCGCGGCGCTGCGACCCGCGGCATCGTTCATGAGGTCATGACCTCCAGATGACGCTGGCGAAGCAGGTTCTTGCGGACCTTGCCGGTGGCGGTGAGCGGGAGGTTGCCGTCATCCACCACCAGCACCTGACCGACGGTGGCGGCCACGGCCGGGTCGAGCGCCGCGCGCACCTGCCCGCTGCGGTCCTCGGCAGGGTCGGCGCCGGCCTCCAGGATCAGCAGCACGTCGGTGACCACCTGGTCGCCGTCACGCACCGCGACCACCGTGCAGTCGAGCACGTCCGGCAGGGCCTTGAGCACCTGCTCTTCCGAGGCGGCGGTGTAGAGCCAGGCACCGTTGCCGAGGTCGACCGAGTCGACCTTGCGGTCCAGGTGGTAGTAGTAGCCTTCCTCGTCGCGGTAGACCAGGTCACCGGTGAGGAAGTAGCCGCGGACCCTGGTGCGGTAGGTCCTGGCCGAGTCGTTCCAGTAGCCCAGGGACAGCGTCGGTGCCTTGGTGCCGAGCTCACCCACCTGGCCGGCCGGGAGCTCCTGCCCGCCGGGACCGAGGACGGCCGTCTCGGCGAACCCGTGCGGGCGGCCGATGCAGCGGTTGTACCGGTTGGTGTCCGCGGAGTGCTGGATGAAGAAATGCGAATGGCCCATCTCGCTGGAGCCGATCCCGTCCACGAAGACCGAGCCGGGCACCCGCTGCCGTCCCTGCGAGGTCACCACCTCGCGGCTGCCGCAGGCGATCAGCCTGCGGATGTGCGCCTCGTGCGCGGAGTCGCCGGTGTTCCACCACAGCGCCACCGAGCTCAGGTCACGGGAGGGCAGGTCGGCCTTGACCAGATCCGGCCAGGTGCTGGAGAACCCGATGACGCTGTGCGGCCGCCACCGCTCGATCGCCTCCAGCACGCCGGGCCCGGTCTGCCGGGAGACCATGGCCACCTCGCCGCCGAAGGTCAGGCCCAGGTTGATCACGATCAGCCCGGCGGCGTGCGGGCACGGCATCGCGCTCAGGATCCGGTCGGTTCCCTGCGGCCTGGGCAGCGTCAGCCGGTACCTGAGGGCGGCGAACAGGCTGTGATGCGAGTGGACCACCGCCTTGGGCAGCCCGGTCGTGCCGGACGAATGCGTGATCGCGACCGGATCGGCCGGGTCGTAGTGATAGGCCTCAGGAGCGTCGCCCGGTTCACCGCTGCCCAGGGTGGTGACGTCGGCCAGGAACGGGACGCCGTGGCCGTAGGCCGCCAGCTCGTCGGCGCGGGCGGCGTCGGTGAGCAGCCCGGCCGCGTCCAGCCGCCGGATGTACTCGGCCATCAGGTCGCTGGGCAGGAACGGGTTGATCAGGGCCGGGATCGCACCCAGCCGGGTGAGAGCCAGGAACGTCAGCGCGGTGTCCGCGGCGGTCGGCGCGACCACCGCGACCGGGTCGCGCATCCCGATGCCCAGGCCGTGCAGCGTGGCGGCGCGCGCCCGCACCAGCTGGTCGAGCTCGCGGGTCGTCAGCGCCTGCCAGGCCGGGAAGCCGTCGGCGCCGGTGTCGAAGGTCAGCCGCGGCTCGTCCAGCCCGGCACCGCCAGCCACCAGGGTGGTGAGCACATTCCCCGCACCCAGGTCCTGGTTCGCGGCGAGCTGCGCCCTGATGCCCTTGACGCTCACGTGTCTCATCCCTCTCGGGTGCTCCGGTTATGGACGTGGACGTGCGTGCGGCCGGTGGCCGGTCTATCCGGCTGGGAAGTCCAGCCCGCCGGCCGCGGCCGGCCACGATCGGGGGCCGATGAGCAGCGCGGCACCGTGATCGCGCTGCGCGGGGTCGCGCGCCTGGTCGGCCAGGATGATCAGCGCGGCGTCGGCGTCGCCGCCCTCGATGAGCAGCGTCGCGCAGTGCCGTGCGTCGGACATGGCGTCGCCGCCGGTGAGCGTGCAGACCACCGGGCCGGCCAGCCCCCAGCGGGCGGTGAGGTAGCCCACCGACGCGTTCGGGTTGGACTGGAAGAACAGCAGCGGCTGGACCCGGCGCCCCTCGTCCACCGCCGCCGCGATCGCCGTCGCGGTGGCGATGTCGCCGGTGGAGCTGGCCAGCACGACCGCGGTGCGCTCGCCCCGGACCGGATCGGCCGGCGCGGCGCCGAAGTACAGGCTCAGGCAGCGCCGCGCCACCTCGACGACCAGCGGGCTGAACGAGGACAGGATGAAGCCGGGGATGGACGGCAGCTCGTCTCCGGCGGAGGCTGGCCACTCCGCCCTGGCGAGCATGACCACCCCGGCCGGGGGCGGTTCCTCACGTGGCCAGGTCACGACGGGAGTGGAGGCGGGGGCCGTGGTCATGCCGCCTCGACAAGGAGGGCGGTGTTGGCGCCGCCGAACGCGGCGTTGAGGCTGAGCGCATACCTGCCGCGGGGCTCCCGGCCCGGGCCGAGCACGAGGTCGAGCTCGCACTCCTCGTCGGGTGCCAGGTAGCCGGCGTTGACCGGCAGCCGGCCAGCTTGCAGGGCGAGCACGGTGATCACCAGCTCCAGCAGCCCGGACGCCTCCAGCGCATGGCCGTGCACGGACTTGGTGGAGCTCACCGGGGTCAGCGCCGCGTACGGGCCGAGGCTGGCGTGCAGCGCCGCGGCCTCCGAGGAGTCGGCGTACTGCGTGCCGGCGCCGTTGGCGTTCACGTAGCTGACCTCCGCGCGGTCCGCCTGGGCGCGGGCCAGCGCCGCCTCGACCGCCCTGGCGAGCCCGCTGCCGTCCGGCCGGGGCCGGCAGACGTGATAGGCGTCGCCGCTGCGGCCCCAGCCCGCCAGCGCGGCCGCCACCGGGGCGTCCCGGCTGGCGGCAGCGGCGGCGGATTCGAGCACCACGGCGGCCAGCCCGTCGCCGAGCAGCAGGCCCTGGCGGCCGGCGCTGAACGGCCGGACCTGGCCGTCGCCGGCCAGGGCGCGGCCGGCGTCGAACAGCGCGAAGCTGTCCGCGTCGACCAGGAAGCCGGCCGCGACGACCACCCGGCTCGCATGGCCGGTCACGATCATGGTGGCGGCGTCGATCACCGCCGTGCTCGCGGCGACGCAGGCGGTCATGTACGTCCGCGGCACGGGCCGCAGCCCGGTGCACCCGGCGACCGTGGCCGCGGTGCCGCCGGTGACCTGCCTCGTGCCCGGATCCCTGGCGGCCACCGGGCTGGAGTGCAGCGCGAGCAGCAGCGGGCAGCCGGCCCGGTGGCCGTTGCTCAATGCCGCGCCGGCCCAGGCCGTCTCGATCACCTGCGCGAGCTCACCGGCGAGGTCGGGCTCGCCGGGCAGTTGCGCGGCGACGTCCGTCCGGCAGCGCCCGGTGCCGAACCGCGCGACCCCGCTGAACGCGGGCGTGCCGGACAGCACGCTGCCGCGCACCACGTCCAGGCCCCGGCCGGCCGCGCTGACCGCGCTCATGCCGGTGATCACGACCTGCTGCGGCCCGCTGGCCGTGCCCGGGCCGGGAGTGCCCCGCCGCAGGCTAGCCACGCCCGGCCCCGGCCAGCGCGTCCCTGAAGGCGGCCACGGCACCAGACACCGTCGTCATCCGGGTCAGGTCGTCATCGCTGAGGTCGAGAATGACGTTGTGCTGCTGTTCGATCCCGGTTATCAGCCAAGTGAGCTCGAGTGAGCCGATCCGCTCGGGAACGGCTTCGGGCGCCCGGTCGCCAAATGCGGCGAGCATCGCGATGATCTGCTCGCGATCGGGCGCTCCAGATGGGCTCATTCGACCTTTCCTCCAGCGGTCACGCCAATCCGCCTGGTGACCTCGGCGGAGAATTCGTCCAGCGTCATGAGAGCCAGCTGCTCGGTGTCGTCGTCGGTGAACTTCACCCCGAACTTGTCCTCGACCTGCACGGCGAGTTCGGCGACGGCGAGGGATTCCAGGTCGAGCCCGGCGGGCCCCAGATCGGTGCCGCCGGTCACCTCGCTAACGTCGTAATTCATCGCGTCCAGCGCGTCGACGACAAACTGGCGTACCTCGTCCTCCTCCATCCGGGGGACTCCTTTCCTGGTCATGGGTAAATGCAGGAATAGCGAAGTCTTGGGTGCGGCTTATCCCGGCCCGGACGGCGCCGTGGCCTGTGCGGCGGCGGCCTGTGCGGCCGCGGCGCGCAGCACGGCGTGGTCGCGGACGATCTTGCCGGTGGCCGTGCGCGGGAGCTCGGGCAGGACGGTCAGCTGCCGGGGCCGCTTGTAGGCGGCCATCTGCTCGGCCATCGCGGCCTCGGTGTCCGCGAGCGACGAGCCGCCGGTCAGCACCAGGTACGCGTCGATCTGCTTGTCGTAGACCACGACCGCGGTCGCCACCTGCGGCAGCGCGCACATGGTCTGCTCCACCTCGGTGAGGTCGACCTTGAGCCCGCCGATCGAGACCTGGGAGTCCAGCCGCCCGAGGATGGTGACCAGGCCGGTGCCGGTGTCCATGGTGGCCGCGTCCCTGGTGCGCAGCCAGCCGCCGGCCCAGCGGGTGGGGTCGATCAGCCCGATGTACGGCGAGGCGGCCATCTTGACCATCAGCTCGCCACCGTCCACCCGCAGCGTCATGCCCGGTGCCGGGGTGACCGCGGGCCGCAGGCTCCCGGACAGGTCGGTGGCGATGACCCCGAGCTCGGTCATCCCGTACATGCTGCCGAGCGGAACGCCGTAGCGGCTGGTGAAGGCCTCCGGCACGCCGGGCCGGGTGAGTTCGCCGGCGACCACCATGCGGGCGAACTGGGGCAGCGGCGGCGGAGCGGCCCCGGCGCAGAGCAGCTCGGCATGGAAGGGCACGCCGAGCACCATGGTGGGGCCATCGCCCGCGGCCACCGCGCTGGTGATGCCATCGGCGGTGAGCCGGGCCGGGTAGACCAGCTCGACGCCGGCGTGCAGGCTGTGCAGCAGCCCGCCGACCAGGCCGAGCACGTGCACGATCGAGGCGAGCAGGACGATCCGGTCGCCCTGCACTGGGTAGCCGGAGGCGGCCAGCTCGCGGTAGCGGCCGAGCTCGGCGGTCAGGTCCGCGGCGGTCCTGGCGATCACCTTGGATGGCCCGGTCGAGCCCGAGCTGAGCTGGATGAGGGTGTGCCCGGTGGCGGCCGGCCGCCCGGCTGGGCGCGGCTGGGTGAGCACCTCGACCTCGCGCGCGTAGCCGGCCATCGGTGCCGTGGCCGCCTTCTGCGCGGTCACCAGGACCTGTGGTTCGAGCCGTCCGAGCGCCCGCTCGACCTCGCCGGGCGCCAGCCGGTGATCCAGCAGGCTCACCTGTGCGCCGAGGCGCCAGGCCGCCAGCAGGAAGGAAACGTAGGCCAGCGACGGCGGCAGCCGGAGGGACACGGTGCCACCGGCCGCCAGGCCGGCCCCGGCCAGCTCACGTTGCCGCTGATCAACGAGCTCGCGGAGCTCGTGGCGCCGGACCGGGTCGCCCATTCGCAGGCAGATCCGGTCGCCGTCGCCGGCCAGGAGGAATTCGTCTACCCAATCGCCAGCCAGCTCTGCTGGGTCGGTGAACGCGCTGAGAGATCGATCAGACACAGAACATCACAGGCCAAGACCGACTTTTCGTTAATAGCGGGTGTTTGCCTGGAGAGTCGCATACCCACAGCTATCGGGTCAAGTTGGTCAGAGATCTTCGGTCGCAGTTCTCTTGCCGATGATCGCAATCCGTGATTAACAAGGGTGCGGGAATAAGTTACATTGGCATGTGATTGATCGCCAGGCGTGGTAAAACGTTTTCCTGCAATGAATCCTTGCGGGGTCACTCTCCGTACCGGTGGTTGCAATACGTGATAAAGCGTGGAGAGAGTTGTCAGCGCAAATAACGACAAAACTGTCGAAATTGGTCACGAGAAAACGATTCCACATATTGGATTTGCATGGTGCAATTCCCTCTGCTACCGCAATGAGTAAAGGCCCGGTAAAAAGGCTAGCCCACGGTTACAGGCAACTTGCTGAAGCCGCGGAATACCACGCCCTGCCGGGTTGGCGTCCCGGCTAGCTGCAGGCCAGGGAACCGGGTGACCAGGGCGGCGAGGAAGATGCCGGCCTCCACCCGGGCCAGCGGCGCGCCCAGGCAGTAGTGGATGCCCCCGCCGAAGGACAGCACCGTGGTGCCGGTCCTGGTGATGTCGAAGGCGTCGGGCCGCGGGAACCTTGCCGGGTCCCGGTTCGCCGACCCGAGCAGCGCGATCACCAGGCCGCCCGCCGGGACCGTGGTGCCACCGACGGCGGTCTGTTCGCCCGCTACCCGGCCGACGATCTGGACCGGCGGGTCGAACCGCAGCACCTCATCGACCGCGCGCGAGGTGAGCCCGGGGTCGGCCCGCAGCAGGGCCGCCTGATCCGGGTGGGCGATGAACGCGGCGGCGCCGTTGGCCAGCAGGTTGGTCATGGTGTCCACGCCGGCCATGAACAGGAAGGTGAGCGTCTGCAGCAGTTCGTCCTCGGTGAGCCCGTCCGCCGGGCCGGCTGAGCTCGATGCCGCGGCGTCCCTGACCGAGACCAGCGTGCTGGCCAGGTCGTCGCGGGGCTCGGCCCGGCGGCTGGCCACCAGCGTGGCGAAGTAGCCGCGCAGCTCGAGCGCGGCGCGGTCGGCGTCGGCGATCTGCTGCTTGGTCACCGCGAACTCGACCACCTGCAGCAGCGCCGACATGGCGGTCTGCAGGTGGGCCCAGTCGCTGGGCGGCACGCCGACCAGCGAGCCGATCACCGCGATCGGCAGCGTCGCGGCGAGCGTCGTGTGCAGGTCGACCGGGCTGCCGCCGGAGCCGGCGTCGGCCAGCGCGTCGAGGGCGCGGTCCACCAGGCGGGCGACCTCGGCCCGCATCCGCTCGGCCTGCCGCGGGGTGAACGCCGTGCTCACCAGGCGGCGGAGCCTGGTGTGGTCCGGCGGATCCTGGAACAGCATGGTCTCGAACGTGGCGATCTTCGACGGCCGCTCGCGCCAGCCTGGCGTGACCTGGTCGCACCACTGCGGGCTCTGCGCGCGGAACAGCGCCGTCTCCCTGGTCACGGTGGCGCAGTCCTCGTACCCGGTGGCGAACAGCACCCCGCCGGTGGCGTGCATCCGGCCCAGCTCCCGCAGCCGCGCGAACACCGGGTAGGGGTTGGCGATGACCTCCGGCGCCAGCAGGCTCTCGATCAGGGCCTCGGCGTCGTCGTGCCGCTGCTGGCTGGCGGTGTCTGCTCCGCTCATTGCCGTGCCGCCCTTTCCATGCCTGCCGGCGCCTTGTCAGCCCGTGTCCGGACGATAGGTGCGGATGCCGCGAAGTCATACTAGACACGCCCGCGGCGAACGGGCGATCATTCGGCCGGAGGTGGTTGGCATGACCAATATGCAGCCGGAGAGCTTTCCTTTCCGTCTGCTGCCCGGGGACTTCGGCACGCCGGTGCGGCTGTATGACCGCGCCTGCCCGGTGAGCCAGATCAAGCTGCCCAGCGGCGATCTGGCGCACATGGTGCTCGACTACGACGAGGTCGAGCAGGTGCTGAAGGACCGGCGGTTCAGCCGCAACTTCCGCTACGAGGGCGCGCCGCGGATGGTCCTCACCGAGGACATGTCGCTGAACCCGGACGCGATCGTGAACCTGGACCCGCCCGAGCACACCCGGCTGCGCCGGTCCATCCAGTGGGCCTTCCGGCCAGCCAACGCCGAGTCCTGGCGGCCCAAGGTCGAGCAGGTGACCAAGGACCTGCTCGACCGCGTCATCGAGGCGGGCCCACCCGCCGACCTGGTGGCCGGCTTCGCCAGGCTGCTGCCGGTCAGGGTGATGTGCGAGCTCATCGACGTGCCAACGGCCGACCAGGAGGCCCTGATCGGCTGGACCGGGATCTTCTTCTCCACCGCCGCGGTCTCGGCGAAAGAGCGCGACGAGGCCAGCTACTACTTCTTCAGCTACATCCGGGACCTGGTCGCGGACCGCCGCGAGCATCCGCGCGACGGCATGATCGACGTCCTGATCAGGGCCTGCGACGTCGACCACACGCTGACCCCGGCCGAATTGCTCCAGATGGTCATCGCCCTGTTCATCGGCGGCCAGGAGAACACCTCGGCGATCCTGGCCCGCGGCATCTTCACCCTGCTGCGCGACCGGGAGTCCTACCTGGCGCTGTGCGCCGACCCCGGCCTGCTGGAGACCGCGGTGGAGGAGATCCTCCGCTACGAGGTGGCCAGCGAGGGCGCGTTCCTGCGGGTGACGACCGAGGACATCGAGCTCGCCTCGGGCGCGATACCCCGCGGCACCGCGGTGCAGGTGTCGCTGCCGGCCGCGAACCGCAGCGACGGGAAGTTCACAGACCCGGAGGCCTTCGACGTCGGGCGCGCCAGGAACCCGCACCTGACCTTCGGCGCGGGCGCGCACTTCTGCCCCGGCGCCCCGCTGGCCCGGATGGAACTGCGGATCGCTCTGGGCGAGGTGGTCTCCCGGCTGCCCGGCCTGCAGCTGGCCATCGACCCCGCCGATGTCAGGTACTCACAGGACTCACTGGTCCGCGCCCTGTTCACGCTCCCCGTCAGCTGGTAAAGGCAGCCGGGGTCAGCGGTTGCGGTTCCGTTTCCGCCAGCGTCGCTGGGCGTGCCGGGGGGCGTAGGAACCGCGCCGGGGCTTGCCATCCGGGCTGCTGCCGTTCGGGCTGCTGCCGTTCGGGCTGCTGCCGTTCGGGCTGACGGCGTTCGGGCTGACGGCGTTCGGGCTGACGGCGTTCGGGCTGACGGCGTTCGGGCTGACGGCGTTCGGGCTGACGGCCGCGGCGGTGCTGTTCGCGGGCTTGGGGCGCTCGCTGACCTGGTGCAGGGACCGGCTGAACTGCAGCCAGAGGGCTATCAGCGCGTAGATGACGGTGGCGATTGTGATCACCGGGTACACGCCGACCTTGTCGGTCAGCGCGCCGAACAGGGCGGGCGTGAACGAGGAGAAGCTGGAGTAGCACAGAAGCATGGTGTTGCCCACCGTTGCCTGCAGGTGGTCGGGCGTCACCCCGGTGGCCCGCGCGGTCAGGATCACGTTGACCGGGGCGAGCGCGAAGCCGGTCAACCCGGCGAGGACGGCAATCACCCAGACCGATGGGGCGAAGATCATCCCGAGCGAGGCGATCGCGAACGTCCAGGAGCAGATCAGGGTCAGCAGGCGGCCGCCGGCCAGCCTGGTGACCGGCACGGCCACCAGCGCGCCGGCCAGGCCGCAGGCGGCGCTGATGGACAGCAGCGTGCCGACCTCGACCGGGGTCGCGCCGCGGTTGCGGGCCAGCACGATGACGGTCAGCCGCACGCCGAAGATGACCCCGTTCAGCACCGCCGCCCAGATGGCGAACAGGCGCAGGAACGGCTCGTCGAAGACAAAGCGGAGGCCGTTGACGACGCCTTTCCGCAGTGGCTCCCTGGGCGGGATGTGCTCCGGATCCAGCGGCTTGTGCATCAGCGCGCCGGCCAGCGCGATGGCGCCATAGGAGATGGAGTCACAGGTGAACGGGAGGGAGTGCGAGATGCCGAACAGTGCGCCACCGGCCGGCGGCCCGATCATCACGGTGGCGCGGTCTCTGACCTGGGTGGCGGCCATAGCCTCGGGCAACTGCTCCGTGGTCACGATCCGGCGCAGGGCGCCGCGGCTCGCGCCCTGGTAGTACGCCCCGGCGATGCCCTGAACGATGCCGACCACCACGAGCTGGATGATGTACACGTGGTGGGACAGCACGGCGGGCACCACCGTCGCGCCGGCGATCATCTGGATCAGCGACGCGATCACCAGGATCGCCTTGCGCCGGTAGCGGTCGGCGATCACCCCGGCCGGCAGCAGGAAGATCAGCGTGGAGAACAGCTGGGCGCTGGCGACGATGCCCGCCTGGGCGGCCGACCCGGTGACGGCGAGGATGAGCAGCGGATAGGCGACCGCCGACATCTGGCTGCCCAGCAGTGACGCTGCCTGGCCCGACCACAGCAGGTTGAAATCGCGGTTGCGGCGCAGCGGCACAGCCTTCGGCGTGGCCTCAGTGACCGGGTCGACGTCTACCGCCACCGCGCCACCTTCCCCCCGGCAGCATCGCCTTGCTGCCCGGCGCTGCGGCGTGCGGCTCGAGGCGGCTGGCGATGCCTGGCCGTCGCCGGCCGTGGGCTGTAATTTCGTGACTACTTCAAGTCGTAGTGTGCCAGAAGAGTAAATAAACGGATATACCGACTGAAGCGACGCGAAGTTGGTTACCGGTTACCCGGTCAGCCCTGACGGTGTGGTGAAGAGGCCGCGCGGGCAGAACTGCTGGGCTCGCGGTGCTGTGCTCCGTGGCCGCTGGGGCGGGCGTGTTCCCGGTTGCCGCTGTGCCCCGGGGGGGTGACCGGCCGCCTGGGCGCCGGGATGGACGCCGCGGGGCTGCCGGGGGAGGACTGGCCGGCCGGGCCGGCTGCCCTGAGCTTTGCCTGGGTTTTCAGGGCGGCCTCGCCCGGCTCACAGGCCTTGCGCAGCGCGGTCAGGGTTTTCGGGTCGAGCGCGGCAGCCTTGCCCTGCTGGCCCGGGTCGATGAGATGGCCGGCCGCGGCCAGCCACTGCGGCGTGGCCGCCACCCCGATGAAGTCGGCGAGCCTGGTCAGCTCCGTCACCGGATCGCGCAGCAGGTCGGCGTAGCCGAGCGTGTCCCACTGGCCGGTGGGCACGCCGCTGAGAATCCTGACCCCGTACTTCATCATCTCCGACCACATGCCGCCGAAGAAGAGCGGGTCGAATTCGAACTCGGCCAGCCGGGAGAAGTCGTAGGGCGGGGTGAGCAGCCCGGCGTACTCCTCAGGCAGGACGGCCATGACCTCGTCCCAGCTCGCCTGCAACCCGATGCCCGCCTCCTGGGCCGCGCGGTAGGTCACGATCCCGAGCTGGAACATCGGGAACCGGCTCATGGACAGCGCGCAGTCGGGCCCGTCCCGGTACATGTGCACCAGGCGTGCCTCGGGGAACTCACGGCGCAGCGTCTCTATCTCGACCAGTGAGCCGCCGGAGCGCTCGACCACGACCCTGCGCCCGAGCATCGCGGCCAGCCGCGCGAACAGGGCGCGGTACTGATCGGCCGCCGTCCGCCGCGGCCAGCCCGGCACCTCGGCAGCGAGCTGGTCGAACAGCGTGTCGGGGTCGTCGGACAGCAGCGACAGGGTGCTGTGGCAGATGACTGGGATACCGGCCTCAGGGGTGAACCGGCCGCGGCCGTAGGGGTAGAACATCTCCGGTGTCTGCATGCCGTTCTGGACCAGGGCGTCGGCAATGTGATCCTGCTTGGCCACGATCCGCCAGAGCTCTTCGCCGTCCATGTCGTGGTCTGGGTAGGGCAGCCGCCGCAGCACTCCCATCAGGGCCGCGAAGAACTCGCTGACGCTGAGTACGTCCGGGTGCTCATGCAGGATTCGCGAGATCAGCGTTGATCCGGCCCGGCCGGTGCTGATCACGAACGTGAGGTTCACGCTATCCGCCTCTCTTAGGCGTCGGCGCCTGCCAGTGTTTACGACCTCTTTGCCAACGTTTGCACAGCGCTATGCAGTCGGTCCACCACTGGGGGTAACCGAAAGAGCGCAGTCGGCAGCCAACGGCCATTGGCGGGGGGCGCGGCCTGTTGTCTGGCGATCACTTCCAGTCGTAGTGTGCCATACGTGCTTAACGAACGCATATACCCGGCCGAAGCGGCAGATCCTTACTGCCTTCGCGATGGCGAGGCGGACCAGCTGCTGGCTGGGCATCCCTGGAAGCGGTTCGCCGTCGTCGGCGACAGCATCGCGGAGGGGCTCGGCGAGCCGCTGGACGGCTACCGCGACGAGCCCTGGGGGGACAGGATCGCCGCCGGGCTGCGGCAGCAGCAACCGGGGCTGGCCTACCTCAACCTGGGCAAGAGCATGACGAGGACGGCCGAGGTCAGGGCGGCCCAGGTGCCCGAGGCGCTCGCGTTCTCGCCGGATCTGCTGCTCGCGGCCTGCGGCTCCGCGGATATGCTGCTCCCCGGCTACGATCCGGCCCGGGTTGAGCGTGAGCTGCGGGCGATCGTCGCCGCCTTCCTCGACCAGGGATGCGACGTGATCACCGTGGGCATATTCGATGGGTCGTACGCGCAGAACATCCCCAAGCTGTTCATGAACTCCCGGCGGATGCGCATTCACGAGATGGCCACCCGCACCAGGAAGGTCGCGGCGGACCTCGGCACCCTCCATGTCGAGCTGACCTGGCATCCCGCCTCACACGACGCCAATATCTACAGCAGCGACCCGCGGCACGGCACGATGCGCGGCCATGCCATCGCCGCGGCGGAGACCGTCCGGGTGCTCGGCGCTCACCTCGCCGCCCGTGGCTGACGCTCCCAGGTCTGAGGCTCCCAGGGCCGCCGGGGTCGGCGCCGCCGACCGGATGAGGCTGTTCGGTATCCTGTCCAGCCCGTGGCTCGCGCAGTCCTGTTATGCGCTGGTCAAGCTCGGCATCCCGGATCTGATGGCCGGCCGCCCGCGGCCGGTGGCCGAGCTGGCGGCTGCTGCGGGCACGGACGAGCGGGCGCTGCACCGGCTGCTGCGGGCGCTGGCCGCGGCCGGGCTGGTCCAGGAGACGGCGCCGGGCAGCTACGAGCTGACCACCCTGGCCCAGCCGCTGCGGTCGGACGTGCCCCGGTCGAGCCGGGATGCCGCGATCATGTTCGGCGAGGAGGTGTTCCGCTCGTTCGCGGAGATCACCTACACGCTGCAGACCGGCAAGCCGGCCTTCGAGAAGGTATATGGCCAGCCGTTCTACGACTACCTGGCCGGTCACCCGGACGCGGCGCGGACGTTCGGCACGGCGATGGGCGGGGCCGGCGTGCCGGCCGTGCTGTCCGCCTGCGATCTCGGCGGGATGCGCACCGTGGTGGATGTCGGCGGCGGGAACGGGGGGCTGCTGGCCCGGGTGCTCCGCGCGCAGCCGCAGGCCCGCGGGATCCTGCTCGACCTGCCGGCTGCCGCGGCGCAGGCCAGAGAGCGGCTCACCCAGGCCGGCGTCGCCGACCGGGCCGACATCGTCGAGGCGAGCTTCTTCGACACGATGCCCGGCGGCGCGGACGTCTATGTGCTGTGCCGGGTGCTGCACAACTGGCCCGACGATGAGGCGACGGCGCTGCTGCGGCGGATCCGCCAGGCCATGGCCACCGGCGGCCGGGTCATCGTCATCGAGGATCTCATCCAGCCGCCGGCCGCCTCCGCCGGGGCTGAGCAGGCCGGAAGCGGCCAGGTCGGTGGAACACCTGGCGCCGAGGTCATGGATCTGCTGATATTGCTCATGCTGTCCGGTTGTGACCGCAGCGAGTCCGAGTACGCCGGCCTGCTCGGCCAGGCGGGATTCGCCGTGACGGCGGTTCACCCGCCGCCGCTGCGCGGCCGGTCGGTGGAGAGTGCGATCGAGGCGGTGCAGGCCTGACGCTGTGGCGTCGCCCCGGTCCGAGGGAGTCCTTGACCTGCCCGCGTGGGCAGCACCGACCCAGTCCAGGAGGGCGAGATGCCGTTCCACCCGCAGGTCCAGGCGATCCGTGACCGGCTCGAGCACGACCGGGTGCCCAACCTCTACACACTGACCATCGAGGAGGCCCGCGAGGCGGACGTCAAGGCGACCGTGGCCGGGGCGGGGAATGCCGTACCGGTGGCCGGGGTCACCGAGCGGGAGATCCCAGGGCCCGCCGGGCCGCTGCGGGCACGCATCTACAAGCCCGAGGGCGATGGGCCGTTCCCGGTGCTCATCTACTTCTTCGGTGGCGGATGGAGCCTGGGAACGCTGGACACCTCCGACGACGTGTGCCGTCGGCTGACCAACGCCGCGGGATGCCTGACGGTATCGGTCAGCTACCGATTGGCCCCGGAGAACAAGTTCCCCGCGGCCGTGGAGGACGCCTACGCGGGTGCCGCCTGGGTCGCGGAGCACGCCGCCGGGCTCGGCGCCGACCCGGCGAGGATCGCCGTGGGCGGCGACAGCTCTGGCGGCAACCTGACCATCGGGGTCACCCTGCTCGCCAGGCAGCGCGGCGGCCCGCGGTTCGTCCACCAGTTGCTGGTGTACCCGAACACCGACTTCCACTCGGACACGCCGTCGATGCGCGAGTGCAACGACGAGCATTTTTTCAACCCGCACGCCGTCCGGTGGTACTGGGGTCTCTACCTGGCATCGGAGGAGGACGGGGCCAACCCCCTCGTCTCGCCGCTGCGGGAGAAGGATCTCACCGGGCTGCCCCCGGCCACCCTCATCTCGGCGGAGTTCGACCCGCTGCGGGACGAGGGGGAGCAGTACGCGGCCCGGCTGGCCGAGGCCGGGGTGCCGGTCGAGGTGACCCGCTACGACGGGATGCCGCACGCGTTCTTCACAATGACCGGGTACGTCGACGCGGCCGTTCAGGCGGTCGAGCAGGCAGCGGGCCGGCTGCGCCAGGCCTTCGGCACCGACTAGCTTCTGGGATTGAGCTTGCCATGACCACCACGAACGCACCGTCCATCCTTCTCATCGGGGCCGATCAGTACATCGTGCGGGCCTGCGTCGAGCTGGGCGCCGACCTGGTCATGATCTACGGGCCAGGCGTGCGGGACGGCGACGGCGCCCGGGTTCCGGGGCAGGTGCGCACCGTGTTCGTGCAGGATCAGCGCACGCCTGAGGCGGTGCTGACGGCGCTGTACCGGGCCGGGCTGGCGAACGGCCCGGCCGGCCGCGGCTACGACGTGGTGCTGACGTTCACCGAGCACGCGCTGGTGCACGCCGCGGTGCTGGCCCGGGTGTTCGGCTGCCGGGGGATGGCCCCGGAGGTGGCGGTCAGGTTCCGGGACAAGTGGCTGCAGAAGAAGGTCATCGCCGACGCGGGACTGCCGACGGCACGGTCGACGGTGCTGGAGGACATCGCCTATCCCGATGACCTGCCCGAGCTGGATAGCTGGCCGCGGGTGCTCAAGCCGATGTACGGCGTGGGCACGCAGCTCACCGCGCTGGTCTCCAGCCAGGCCGAGCTGCGCGAGGCCGCGCGTCGGTTCACCCGCAAGGCACCGCCCTACCGCAGCTATGTAGCCGAGGAGTTCAGCCGCGGCGATGAGTGGACCGCGGATGGGGTGATGTTCCGCGGTGAGCTGATGTTCCTGTCGGTGGCGACCTACCAGGAGCCGTGCCTGACCGTCCTGGAGAAACAGCAGGCGCTGACCTACCGGCGGTTCGACCCGGAGGTGGACGCCGGCGTGTTCAAGCTGGCCGGGCCGTTCGTCCGGCAGGCCATTGCAGCGCTAGGCCTTGAGGACGGCATCTTCCATATGGAGCTGTTCCACGACCCGGACACCGGTGAGCTGGTGTTCGGCGAGTGCAACGGCCGCCGGGGCGCCGCGCTGGTGCCCGAGGAGATCCGGTACAAGTTCAACGTCGATATCGGTGAGGAGGCCGTGCGCTGCGCACTGGGGCTGACGCCGCGGCTGGATGTGAAGGTGTCGCCGGACAGCATCGGCAACACCTATCTGCTGGGGCCGCCCGGCACCCTGGTGTCGTCGCCGTCGCCCGCCGAGGTGCTGGCCAGGGAGGGTACCCGCTACGTCACGCTGGAGCAGCCGGTGGGCTCGGTCATCCCCGGTTCCTACGGTGACATGCTGACCCGGGTCGGCATGGCGGTGGTGGCCGCGGCTGACGCGGATGCGCTGTACCGGCGGATGGCCGAGCTGCGCGACTGGTTCGCTGCGCAGCTGACCGTGGTGCCGCCCGGGGTGAGCGCGCGGGGCCTGCGGCAGTGGCACCGGCAGACCTGGCCGGACAAGGACCTGAACGACGCCAGTTATGCCCAGGCGCAGGTGCGGCCGGATCCGGCGCAGTCCGCCGCGGCCGGGCAGGGGGGGCAGGAGTGAGCGAGCAGGACGGCAACTATGTGCTGCGCGCCCTGGACGTGCTGGCCCGCCACGGCGACGCCGCGGCGATCGTGCAGGAGGGCAGGACGGTCAGCTACCGCGAGCTCGTGGCGACGACGCTAGCACTGGCCGCGGCCCTGCACTCCCGCGGCGTCCGGGCGGGCGACGGGGTGGCCATGCTGATGCGCAACAGCCTGGAGACCCCGGCCATGCAGCTGGCCCTGCACCTGCTCGGCTGCCGGACGCTGTGGATCGCTGCCTACGAGCCGGAGCGCCTGCAGATCGAGTTCTTCGAGTTCGCGCAGGCTTGTGTCCTCATCTACAACACGGGCTCGTCACGGCGCGAGGAGCTGGCGGCCAAGCTGGCTGGCCGCGACCCGGCGCTGCGGGTGCTCAAGGCCGGCAGCGGGGGAGGGCCAGGCCCGGATCTGCTGGCTGATCTGCCGGTGCAGCCGCCGGGGCTGGATCCGGCGATTGTGGGGGCTGGTCCTGAGTCGTTGTTTTACAGCGGGGGGACGACGGGGCGGTCCAAGCTGGTGCGGCATGGGCAGCGGTTCTACGAGATGAT
>DASXMU010000303.1:0-19409 GCA_036495485.1 Streptosporangiaceae bacterium | reverse complement strand
GCTGGCGGCGACCGTGCTGCGCGAGCACCGGGGGGACGGCCATTTCGCCGCGCTGCTGGCGGCCGGCCTCGACGGCTGCGAAACCGTCGTGCTGCGCTGCGGCCTTGACATGCGGCGGGAGGACATGCAGCCGGTGCGGGGCTGGACCGACGAGCAGTGGGAGGACGCGCGGGCGCGGCTGGCGGCGCGCGGCCTGATCGGCCCGGACGGCGCGATCACCAGCGACGGCAAGGCCGTCTACGCCGCGGTCGAGGAGGCCACCGACCGCGCGGCGGCGGAGCCGTGGCGGCGCATCGGCCCGGACGAGACTGCCAGGATCCGGGCCGCCCTGACGCCGATCGCCCAGGCCTGCGCCAGGATCATCCCCTACCCCAGCCCGATCGGCCTGCCGGTGCCCGGTTAAGAGCACCCGGCAGTCCTATTGCCCGCCGCTCTCAGACTCGAGCTCGCGCTTGAGGCGCTCCAGGGTGGTCCGCATGCCCTCGCGGTTGGCGGCCGGCCGGTCATTGGCAACCTTGCCGGTGAAGATCCGGCCGAGAATGTGGGCGCCACGGACGCGCTTGTCGAGCCAGCGCTCGGTCACTTCGGTGCCACTGCCGGACGGGGCGAGCTGGTAGGTCCAGCGTGAGACCGGCAGGCCGAACGTGGTGACGTCGAACGCGAACTCCTCGGCGGGCTTCGCGGTCACCACACGGCAGGTGGTGAACCAGACCCACGGCCCCCGGCGGTTGAAGCCGGCGAACCTGGCCGGGGCGCCGCCGCGCCGCGACCAGATCAGGGTCGCGAAACACTCGGGGCTGTACCGCGTCATGCGGCGCACGTCGGACACTGCCGCGTACACGCCGGCCGGCGGGGCGCCAATGGTGATCTGCTCGGCCACCTCGTCTGGCATGATCACACGATAGTCCTCAGGTTCGCGAAATACTGGCGGCATGGTTGACGACACCGCACGGGACCGGGCCATCTATCACGCGCTGAAGGCAGCCGATGAAGTCGCCGCGGCGCTCCAGGCTCACCTCATCGAGGAACATGGCGCCGAGCCAGAGCGCGCCGCCGCACGAGGACCCGCCACCAACGCGTTCAAGCTGCTGCGCCAGGCCCGGGAGCGGCTGGGCGAGGGACTGCGCGCCGTCGGGGCCGACGCCATCGCCGAGTCGGACAAGATTTCGCTTCGCAATCCCTGACCAGACGGCCCGGCCGGTTCCACCACTGGATGGGTGGACCCGGCCGGGCCGCTGACGCGAGCGAGCTAGCCGAGACGGCGCAGGGCGGTGATGAACTTCTGCCCGTTGGGCGTGCCGACACCGGTCATGTTGTCGTAGCCGGGCAGGGTGACCTGGCCGTTGTAGCCGGTCATCAGCGGGCTCTGGTCGTCGAACGTGGTCAGGATGTTGGCGCCGCAGGTGGCGGCGTCACAGAAGGTCCCGTCGAACAGCGCCGGGCTCGATTTGGTCAGCGGGAGCGCGTCGTGGTAGGCGCTGGTCCCGAACAGCTTGTACAGGTCGGGGTCGACGAACCCGAACGGGGCCGGCTGGCCCTGCTGCGCCGCCGTCACGATCCCGGCCACCAGCGGCGCGGCCAGGCTGGTCCCGCCGATGGCGGACTCGCTGAACATGGGCTTGCCGCCGCCCTTGGGGAAGATGAGCAGGCCCACCGCCATCCCGGTGAACGGGTCTGCGTCGGCGCTGATGTCGGGGATGCTGCGGACCGGGCCGCCGCGGTTGCCCGCGACCTTGGACAGCGCCGGGGGAACCACACCCTTCTGGTAGGCGGGCTGCTTGAACAGCAGGCTGGGGCCGCCTCCGGAGGCACCCTGCTCGCCCGCCAGCAGCCACTGGTGGTTGCTCAGCAGTGAGACCGCGGTGGACCAGCCGGTCTCGAACAGGCGGCTGCTGGACTGGCTGAGGCCCAGCGTGGTGCCGCCGACCGCGATGGAGAACGGGTCGTCGGACGGGGACAGGACGCCAGAGCCGTCGCCGGCCGAGAAGTACATGCCGACGCCCTCGGCCGCGGAGCGCACCAGGTAGGCGTGCTCGATATTGGTCAGCTGGGCCGGCTGGGACTCGGTCCCGCCCTCCCAGGAGTTGGAGGCGAGCGTCGCCAGCGGGTGGCCACCGGAGCCGAGCACGGCCAGGTCGGCGTCGAACAGGCCCTGCAGCCCGAAGTCACCGTTGTTGCAGCCGTCGCCGCCGATCACGATCTGGTTCGCGCCCGGGGCCATGTCGTAGGAGGACTCGACGTCGAGCTGCTCTTCCACGTTGAACGGGTCGCCGCAGGTGTTCTTGCCCAGGGACAGCTGCGAATACCGCAACGAGGAGGGCTGCGGCATGCTGTTGGCCGCCGCGTAGTCCTGCAGGGTGAGGAACATGTCCTTGGTCAGGCCCAGCTCGACCAGGGCGATCGTCTGCCCCTTGCCGCGGCTGGCGGAGCTGGCACCGTAGGCGGCCCTGAACTGGTCCGCGGTGTAGCCGCAGCCCTCGCTCGGGAACGTCGTGGTGCCGAACTGCTCCGGCAGGCCGGAGACCGTGTGCTGCCCGTAGAACTGCGAGCAGGCGGCGACCGGCGCGGCGGCCGCCCGGCGGGGGGAGGTCAGGCCGGTGGGCTTGGTGCTCACCCGGTCCAGCGGCAGGATCGGCGCGGCGTTGTCGATGCCGGTCACGCCGAGCACGCTGCTGGCCAGCGAGGCGGGAAGGGAGAGCGCGCGGTTGTTGGCACGCAGCACGTAGGGCCCGGCGTTGACCGCGGCCGACGAGGCGTACGTCTCGATGCGCGTACGGAACGCCGCGTCGATCTTCGACGTGGCCGCGGTGGCCCGCACGTAGGAGCGCTCCGGGCCGGTGTGGATACCGGTGAATCCCTGGCTGCGCAGCCAGGACCCGACCCGGCTCGCCTCGGCGCTGGTCGCGCCGAACCGGGCGGTGTAAGCATCAGGGCTCAGGTAGCGGTGGTACATGGCGCCGCCAGGCGCGGCAACCTCGGTGGCGAACTGTGCCGCCGCCGCGAGCTGCGGGCGCAGCCAGAGCTGGATCGACAGCCTGGCCGAGCCGGCCAGGTCGCCGGTCGCCCGGGTGTGGCTGGTGAACGAGACGGCGCTGCCGGCCAGCACGGTCTCGGCCGGCCTGGGCGCTGCCTGCGCCATCCCGGCCGTGCCGGCGGTCACCCCGGCCACCACCACTGCCGTCGCGCCAAAGACGCTGACGAGCATCCTGGATCTGGACATGGTCTCCCTTCCGCAGTGCCTGCATGTGCTGACCCATGCGGGAGCGCTTGAGGCCCGCTCCCAAGTGGTTGCCTACACTATCGCGAACGGTACGAAATGCGTATCTAGCTGCATAAAGATTCTTTTGGCTTATATGTGCCAAAAGCAGAATTTATATAGCGTAGAACCTGTTATTCAGAACGCCGCTGCGATTCCGCGGGTCCACTGGCGGGAGCCCTTACCCTTGAACCCGGAACACCAGGAGGGAAAAACGTGACGGTCATCCCGGGCCAGCCGCAGGCCGATGTGCTGCGCGCGGTCGAGCAGCGGGTGCTGTGGCTGTCCACGGCGATCGTGGACCACGCCAACCGGGTCAGGGAGAACCCGTCCGGCCTGAAGGTCGGCGGGCACCAGGCCTCCAGTGCATCGATGGTGTCGATCATGACCGCGCTCTGGTTCGGCCAGCTGGAGCAGGGTGACCGGGTGTCGGTCAAGCCGCACGCCTCACCCGTGCTGCACGCGATCAGCTACCTGCTCGGCGAGCTGGACGAGTCCTACCTGACGGCGCTGCGCTCGTTCGGCGGGCTGCAGAGCTACCCGAGCCGGTCCAAGGACCCGGTTCCGGCGGACTACTCGACCGGCTCGGTGGGTATCGGCGCGACCGCCCCGATCTGGGGAGCGCTGGCCAGGCAATACGTCAACGCGCAGTTCGGCGGGGGCGGCCATGGGCGGCAGTACTCCCTGGTTGGCGACGCCGAGCTGGATGAGGGCGCGGTCTGGGAGGCGGTCGTCGACCCGATGGTCGGTGAGCTCGGCGAGGTCGTCTGGATCGTCGACCTGAACCGGCAGTCGCTGGACCGGATCGTGCCGGCCATCGGCGCGCCACGGCTGCAGGGCATGTTCGCCGCGGCGGGCTGGCAGGTGCTGACCGCCAAGTACGGGCACCTGCTCGAAGAGCTCATGGCCAAGCCGGGTGGCGGCGCCCTGCGGGCCAGGATCGACGAGATGCCCAACCCGGAGTACCAGCGGCTGCTGCGCTGCCCGGCCGATGAGCTGCGGGACCGGCTGCCCGGCAACGGCCCGGACGCAGGGCTCGTCAAGGAGCTGATCTCCGGCCTGTCCGGCGGGGAACTGCAGGCGGCCATCCGCAACCTGGGCGGCCATGACATGGCCGCGCTGGCCGACGTGTTCGCGATGATCGACGACCACCGGCCGACGGTGATCTTCGCCTACACGGTCAAGGGGTACGGCCTGGCCATCGAGGGGCACCCGCAGAACCATTCGGCACTGCTGAACACCACCCAGCTCGCCGAGCTGGCCCGCCGCTGCGGCACCGACCCTGACGCCCCCTGGCAGACATTCCCGGTGGGCTCCGCCGAGCAGGAGCTGTGCCAGGCGACCGCCCGGCGGCTGCACCGGGCGCAGCCGGCCCTGGTGGCGGTGCCGGAACTGCCCGCCGACCTCGGCCGCACCCCGGCCGGGGTGGGCAGCACCCAGGCCGCGCTCGGCCGGGCCCTGCTGGACCTCAACCGGGCCGCGCCCGAGGTGGGACGGCGGATCGTCACGGTGAGCCCGGACGTGGCCTCGAGCACCAACCTCGGCGGCTGGGTCAACAAGGTCGGCGTCTGGTCGAAGGACGAGCGGTCCGACTGGTTCGCCGACGACGCCTCGACCATCCTGCACTGGCGGGAGAAGCCGTCCGGGCAGCACATCGAGCTCGGCATCGCCGAGACGAACCTGGTCGGCCTGCTCGGTGAGCTGGGCGCCACCTGGAGCCGCTGGGGCCAGCCGCTGCTGCCGGTGGGCGTGCTATACGACCCGTTCGTCGAGCGCGCGCTGGAGCCGTGGTCGTTCGGCATCTACGCCGGGGGCCAGTCCATCCTGGCCGGCACGCCGTCCGGGGTGACGCTCGCACCCGAGGGCGGCGCGCACCAGTCGATCAAGACGCCGTCCATCGGCCTGGAGCAGCCGGGCTGCGTGGCCTACGAGCCCGCGTTCGCCCTGGACGCCGAGTGGGTGCTGCTGGCCTGCCTCGGCCAGCTCGGCAGGCCGGACGGCGGCTCCGCTTACCTGCGGCTGTCCACCCGCCCGGTGGACCAGGAGCTGGCCGCCGTGCCTGCGGACCCGGGTGCGCGGGAGGAGCGCAGGCGCGGCGTCGTCGCGGGCGGCTACCCGCTGCGGCTGCATCCGCGGCCCGCCGTGACGATCTGCGTGCTGGGCGCGCTGGTCCCCGAGGCGCTGGCCGCCGCTGGTCACCTGGACGCGCTCGGCTTCGGCGCCGATGTGCTCTGCCTGACCAGCCCGGACCTGCTGTTCCGCGCGGTGCGGGCACGCCGCGGCTACGGCGGGGCCGACACCAGGATCCTGGACTCCCTGTTCCCGGCCGGCCGCGCTCACCCCATGGTTACCGTCCTGGACGGCCACCCGCACACGCTGGCCTTCCTGGCCGGGGTCAACGGCGTCCCGGCCACCCACCTGGGGGTGACCAGGTTCGGCCAGTCCGGCGCGATCGACGACGTCTACCGCTACCACGGCCTGGACGCCGACAGCATCGTCGCGGCCGCCCTCGACCTGGTGGACTGAACCGACGGGCCGCCCCGCAGGGTGTGTCCCCGCGAGTGCCGCCGGTGAACGTGGCCCGCACGAGCACTATTTCCTTTTCAAATAATGATCTTTCCCAAACCAGAGAGGGCGGCGATCAAACCGCTGAGCAGGGCAGGCGTGGCCGGGGGCGGCGGGCGGAGAGCCGGGATCCGGGCGTTCCGGTGCACGGAGCCTGGTGCGGCGGACTACGATCTTGGTCAGCCTCGGCCAGCAGCCCCCGTCGGGTGAACACCACGCCGCGATCCGGCACGCCTGAACCACCGCAGTCTGTCCTGGTTTGCGATTGATTTTGACTGGAAATTGTTAATGATGGTTCGTCTATCTAGGGAGCCGCGACCATGAAGGGCCGCGATATTCTCATTGGCGCGCTACTGGGCGCGCTGGTGGTTATCTGGGCGACAAATCATCACGGTGCTGCGAAGACACCTTCATCGCAAGGTGGGCATTCGGTTTCAGTGCAATCTTCATCGCACCCGCAGGTCACAAGATCACCGGTCGTTCACCCGTCAAAACCGGCCGTGGCCAGCCATCCGTCATCTCATCCGTCATCTCATCCGTCCAGCCACGCCGCGGCCGGGCACCGGCCCTCGCCAACGCCGGGGATCTCCCGCACCGCGCCGTCACATAGTGCCGCGGCACATAGCACGGGCGCACATCCAGGACCATCCACACATACGGTGAGCAAGGGCACCGGTCATGGGTCGGGAACGCTCGATGTGAGCGCCGGGCTGATCGCTATTGCCTCACTCATCGCTATTGCCGCATCACTGTCAACGGTAACCATGACAATGCGCAGCCTGCGCGCGGCAAAGTAAAGCGTTACCCGCTGAAGGAGAAGTCCATGGAGATCCTGCTGGCCGTGGCCGTGGCGACGGTAGCGGTGGCTGGCTGGTTCACGTCGACGACGTTCCGGACCAGGATCCGGGAGAGCGCGGCACAGCTCGAGCAGGCGACGCAGCGGGTACAGCAGGCCGAACAGCAGCTCAAGGCGCAGAGCGAGGCCGGCCAGGAAAACACCAGCGGGCTTGCCGACCTCAAGAACAAGGCGGAACTCCAGCTCTCCGGGGTCACCAGGGATATCGCCCACCTGGACCGGCACGTGCGTGACCTCGGGCAGTTCGTGCGGGCCCGGCTCGACCACGAGGTGGCGAGCACCCGCGGCGACCGGGAGCACCGCGTGCTGGTCGGCGGGATCCACACCGAGCGCCCCACCGCCTCGGGCAGCCTGCCGTCGCTGTTCGAGTCGTTCCTGCAGGAACTGCCGGTCGAGATGCTGTTCCACGACTCGGCTGACCAGTTCGGCATCCGCTGCTACCTGGCCTGGACCTCACCCAACGGCCAGGGGCTCGAGCAGCGGCTCGAGACGCTGCTGCGGGGCTGCCCGGACGACAGCGGGGCGCCGCTTCCCGGCCTCGGCGAGCTGCGGGCGCTGCTGGTCGCGCTGTACAGCGCCGGGCCGGGGACGCTGCAGGTCGGGCCGCTGGTCGCGATCCGCTGGCGGGACGGTTTCGCCGGGGCCGTGCTCGATCCGGGCCAGCTTGACGACCAGGTGCTGCCGGCCGCGCCAGGGGAGAGTGCGGCCAAGCTGAAGGAACTGGCCGGCGGCGAGCTGGTCGACCTGAGCGGCTGGGCGCAGGAGTAGGGGGGCGGTGGTGGCGAAGTGCCCCCGGGCCGTGGCTGCGGCCCGGGGGCACGGGCTCACTCGAGCGGCTGGCGGGCGATGGCCGGCGGCTGCCGCCCGGCCAGCAGCCAGCCACCCGCGGCGGCGATCAGCGGCAGCCCGACCAGGATGATCACCATGTCCAGGCCGGGCACGCTGCCGAACGTGGTGGACAGGCTGCTGTGGGCCCAGGCGACGCCGGCCAGGACGGCGGTGACGGTGCCCAGCACGGCCCCGAGCACGGCCAGCGCGCCCGCCGTGGCGGCGGTGATCGTGCGGCGGGTCCGGGCGCCCGCCCCGGCGGCGGTGAGGGTGCGCAGCTCGCCCGCGGCCTCGGTGCGGATCAGGCCGACGGTCATGGCCAGCACGCCGAGGGCGATGAGGATGCCGATCGCCGTGGTGCCCTCGCTGATCTGGGACAGCGCCAGCTGACTGGACTTGGTCTCGATGGTCGCGCCGTTGGTGAGCGCCAGTTGCCTGGCGGTGCTGATCTGGGCCTGAGTGAGCGGCCTGGCGGTCTGGATCATCCAGCCGTCCAGGACGAGCGGCTGGTGCAGCCGCTGCAGCGCCTGGGTGGTGACGACCGTGTTGGGGGCGTGGACGCCAGCGGGCAGGCTGGGCATCTCCTGGATCTTGGGGTTGGCCAGGCACTGACCCACCGGGCATGGGCTGTTGAGCTGCCCCTTGCCGGGGCCGCCGAGGCCGTACAGCATGAGCATCCGGGGCACGCCCGCCAGACCCGGCCGCGAGCTGAGGAAGTCGGCGCCCGGCTCGATCTGGCTGGGCCTGATGCCATAGGTGCGCAACAGCGCCGGGGTGGCCACGTAGATCGTGCCGCTGAAGTTGTTGTTCCCGGTGCCCCCCTGGGAGAGCCCGACGTTGCTCCCATAGAGCGTCAGGTCGTACTGGGCGTGCAGCGAGTGGGCGAGCGAGTCCACCTTCACGTTCAGGCTTCTGGTCTGGGCCGGGCTGAGCGACTGCCCGAAGGTGACGCCCGGTCCGCCGCCGGCGCTTGGCGTGTAGACGATGAGCTGGCTGCTGGTCAGGTTGGCCCCGGTGTAGTCGAGCACGTTGGAGAACCTGATGCTGGCAATGATGGTGATGAGCACCGCCAGGAAAACGGCGAAGCTGACCGCGGCCAGGGCCGCGCCGGAGCGCGCACGGTAGCGGACGAGGTCGCGCAGCGCGATCCGGGTCGCGACCGCTGCGCGCGGGCCGGCCGCGGCGGCCAGCAGGGCGACGCACAGCGGCGCGATCAGGAAGCTGCCGACGACCACGGCCACCAGGCCGCCGAGCAGGAACAGGGGGTTGCTGCTGGCCCAGCCGCCGGAGAGGGCGAGCAGCACCAGACCGGCCGCGATCGCGATGAGGCCAGGCCCGGCGGCGCGGTCCACCCCCTTCGGGCTGGGCGGCCGCCCGGACAGCGCCGCCACCACCGGGACCTTGGCCACCGCGACAGCCGGCCGCCGGGCGGCGAGGATGGCGGTCAGCACCGCGAGGGCCATCCCGATGATGATCGCCACCCAGGGCAGGTTGGCCGGGTCGACGGTGTGCGCGGTGGCCGTCGCCAGGTGCGGGTAGTACAGGATCCAGGCGCCGAAGCCGACCACCGCCCCGACGATCGTGGCCACGACCCCCACGATGGCACCGTTGGCGACCATGACGAGCTTGACGTTTCGCTCGGTCGCGCCGAGCGCGCTGAGCATGCCGAGCGCACGCAGCCGCCGCTGGGCCATCACCGTGAACCCGGCCGCGGCCACCAGGCCGATGAAGACCAGCCCGAGCACGGCCACCACGAGCACGATGATCGCCGGGCTGATCCCCTTGGGCGTGGGCAGCACATTGGACACGACCGCGCCGGGTGGCAGGCCGGAGTTGCTGGTGGGCTGCTTGCCGAGCAGGATCGTGACCTGGGCGGGCGCGCCGATCTGCCCGGGGGCGACGAGCGCGAACTCATCCAGCAGGTTGGCCGGGTTCTGCACGATCCCGGTGACCCGCCAGGCCTTCCCGCCCTCGTGCCAGACGCCGCCGGTGTGCACGTTGTAGATGGTGGCGACCTGGCTGGTCATCGCCACCTGGCCGGGACCGGACGGGTAGTGCCCTGAGACCAGGGAGAGCATCGGGCGGCCGTACGGACCGGACGGGTCCTGGGCGCGCAGTTCGGCGCTGGCCGCCAGGCCGGTGGCCAGCGGCTGGTTCTCGATCACGTCGACGCTGCCGTACTGGGCCCCGATGGCCGCGATGTCGGCGGCCAGGTGCGGATCCCTGCCGGGCACGCTGATCAGGGCCCTGGCGGTGCCGAACGTGGCTGCGTTGGCCGAGGGCGGCGGTGTGTTGGTGGCGACGGCGGCGCCCAGGATCATGGTGGCGACCGCGATGGCGAGCATGGCCAGCACCAGGAGCTGCTGGCGCCACTCGCGGCGGAACAGCCGCAGCGCCCAGCGGATGACGGCCTGGCGTGCGGGGATGCCGCCGTGCTCGACGTCGCCCGCCGTGGGCGGGCGCTCGCGCAGGGCTGTGCTCATTGGCTCGCGCCCTGTTCGAGCAGCGACTCCGGGCCGGACGGCGGTGCGGTCTGGTCGGTCACCCGGCCGTCGCGCAGGAACAGGACCCGGTCCGCCCAGGAGGCGAGCTGCGCGTCGTGGGTCACCACCATGACGGCCACGCCCCGCTTGCACGCGCCGTGCAGCAGGCGCATGACCTCCTCGGCGTTGACCGAGTCGAGCGCGCCGGACGGCTCGTCGGCCAGCAGCAGGCGGCGGTTGCCGACCACCGCGCGGGCGATCGCGACCCGCTGCCGCTCGCCGCCGGAGAGCTGGTCGGGGAAGCTGGACGCCCTGGCGCCGAGGCCGAGTCCGTCCAGGGCCTTCAGCCCCACGGCGTGTGCCTTCCTGGCCGGCACGCCGTCCAGCTCGAGCGGCAGCGACACGTTCTCCGCCGCGGTCAGCCCGGCCAGCAGGTTGAAGTCCTGGAAGACGTACCCAATCTGGCGGCGCCGGAGCTGGGCCTTGGCGCCGCGGGACATCTTGGCCAGCGAAACGCCGCCGACCAGCACCTCTCCCCCGGTCGGCTCCTCCAGGCTGCCCGCGATGGTCAGCAGCGTGCTCTTGCCGGAGCCGCTGGGGCCCATCACCGCCACCATGGCGCCGGGCTCGATCGAGAGGCTGACGCCGTCGAGGGCGTGCACCTGGGCCGCGCCCTCGCCGTAGCTCTTCGAAACGTCGCGTAGTTCGAGCATGCTCATGGGCGCGTCCCCACCCTCCTGCGAAGCCTCGGCAGCGCCGAGGGAATTGGTTCAAGCTCGCCGGGCTTGCTGCGCTTGATGCGGCCATCGGCGGTGTCGAGCCAGCGGATGACCGAGTCCAGCCGGAACAGCTCGGCGTCCACCACCAGGGCCAGGCTCAGGTCCTGCTCGGCCTCGGTCTCCTTGATCCGGGTCCACTGCTGCATCAGCTCGACGAGGTAGCGGCGGTGCACCTGGATCACCTCGTGCACGTCGGTGCCGGGCACCCGCAGCGCCACCAGCACCTTGATCACCAGCTCGTCCCTGGGGGGCGAGCTGAGGTCTGGCGGCGTGCGCAGCCAGCCGGCCAGCTCCTGCTCACCCTGGCCGGTGATCCGGAAGCCCTTCTGCGGGCCCTCATCGACGGTCCCGTCGGACTCGACCAGCCCGTCGCGCTCCAGGCGCTGCAAGGTGGTGTAGACCTGGCCAACGTTCAGCGGCCACACCTCACCGGTCCTGGCCTCGAACTCCTCCCGGAGCTGCAGGCCGTACTTGGGTCCCTCGCTCAGCAGCGCGAGCAGCGCGTGCCGGACACTCACGATGTATCGCAATCTCTTAGCATGCTGAGAATGATACTGAGTATATAAGCGATTGGCAACCGTGCTGTCAGAGGTGAGCTGTACCGTCGCTGACCATAGGAAAGGCGCTTATGGAGCGAGGCTGTGACCGGCACGGGGCCGGGCAGCTACTTCCGTCACCTGCTGAGCGACGACGCCAGTTCCTGATAGCCGGGCACCAGGTCGGCGTCTGATTCGGTGAGCAACTGGATCACCACGTGGTCGGCGCCGGCGTCCAGGTGCGCGTGCAGCCGGGCCGCCACCTGGTCCGCCGTGCCGTGCGCGACCAGGGCGTCGATCAGCGCGTCGCTGCCGCCGCCGGCCAGATCCTCGTCGGTCCAGCCCAGCCTGCGCAGGTTGCTCGTGTAGTTGACCAGGCCGAGGTAGGGGGTGCGCACCCGGGGGCGGCCAATCTCCCTGGCCCGCACCGGGTCGGGGTCGAGCACGACCTTATGCTCCGGGGCAAGCAGTGGCCTGGGGCCGAGAATGGCGCGCGCCTGGCGGGTGTGCTCGGGCGGCACCAGGTAGGGGATCGCGCCTGCGGTGCGGTCGCCGGCCAGCCTGAGCACCTTCGGCCCGAGCGCGGCGAGCACGATCGACGCTTGGGGGACGCCCTCGGTACGCAGTGTTTCCACATACTGGGCGAGCGCCTCGTAGGGCTTTTCGTACTGCTGGGTCGCCTCGCGGTGCCCGGCGCCGACGCCCAGCACGAAGCGGCCCGGATGGCGGCCGTCCAGCCTTGTGTACGAGCGGGCGACGGTCTGCGCGTCGTCCTTCCAGATGTTCACGATGCTGGTGCCGAGCATGAGCGTGTCCGTCGCGTCGAGCAGCCGTTCCACCACGGCCAGGTCACCATCGGGCGATCCGCCGATCCACAGGGCGCCGAAGCCGAGCCGCTCGATGGCGGCGGCCAGTTCCGGCGCCACGTCGCCGCGCCGCCAGACGCCAAACCGTCCCAGCCGGTCCCGAAGCTCTGCCGTCATCTGCTTCCCCTTCCACTGGCTGCCTTGACGGTCGCAACCGCGCGGGCGGCACCGGTGTTCCCGTGGCCGCCCGATGTGGGGCATTGACAACGTGTTATCCCGCAATTACGGTTGCGGCACCGTATGTTACGGCCCAGTAACCCTGCTCCTGGGAGCCCTCATGCGACTGTCCCGATTCACCCGCCTGTCCTGTGCCGTCACCGCCGTTGCCGCTCCGGTCATCATGTTCACCACCGCCGCTCCCGTCAGTGCGTCCGGGAACGGCTACGTGGCGCTCGGCGACTCCTACACCTCCGGGCCGCTGATCCTGCCGCTGGCGCCCGGTGCGCCGGCCGAGTGCCTGCAGTCGGCCATCAACTACCCGCACCTGGCCGCCACCGCGCTCGGCCTGGGCCTGACCGACGTGAGCTGCGGCGGGGCCACGGTCAGCGACATGACCAGCTCGCAGTACCCCGGCGTGGCGCCCCAGTTCAGCGCGCTCACCCCGGCGACGTCCGTGGTCACGCTCGGCATCGGCGGGAACGACAACAACACGTTCATCACCTCGGTCCTCGGCTGCGCCGCGCTGGACGTGCTCGACGTGCTCGACATCGGCACGCCATGCAAGGACGCCTTCGGCAGCAAGTTCGCCAGCTCGATCGCGTCGGACGCGCCCAACATCGCCGCCGCCCTCCGGGGCATCCACGGCCTCTCCCCGCACGCCAAGGTCTTCGTGGTGGGCTACCCGGACATCCTGCCGCAGTCGGGCAACTGCTACACGCAGATCCCCATCACCACCGGCGACGTCGCCTACCTCAACGGCGTGGAACTGGACCTGAACGGCATGCTCGCGGCCCAGGCCGCCGCGAACGGCGCCACGTTCGTGAACACCTACACGCCGAGCATCGGCCACGACGCCTGCAAGCCGGAGTCGGTCCGCTGGATCGAGCCGGTCCTCCCGGGCACCGACTCCGCGCCCGTGCACCCGAACGCGGCCGGCGAAGCAGCCGACGCACGCGTGGCCGAGGCGGCGATGCAGGCCGCCGGGATCTGACCTTCCTTATCCGGTAGCGTCTCGGCGTGGCCTGTGTGGTGAAGTGCGAGCGCGTTGGTCATCTGATGGTGGTTCCGGTCGCCGCGGACGGGCTGGACCGAACGTGATTGATCTGCTGCTGGTCAACGGCAACGTGGCGACCATGGACCCGGCGCGGCCGAGGGCCACGGCCGTCGCCGTCAGCGGTGGGCGCATCAGCGATGTCATGGACTCGCCAGCCGGGGCCGCCGCTCGCCGGGTCGTCGACCTGGGCGGCGCGACCCTGCTGCCCGGGTTTCATGACGCGCACAACCACATGGCATGGTTCGGGCTGACGCTGGCCGAGGTGGACCTGCGCTCGCCCGGGACCGGCAGCCTGGACCAGCTCTACGCGGCGGTTGCCCGGCAGGCGCAGACCACCCCCGATGGCGGCTGGGTCGTGGGATATGGCTACGACCAGCACAAGATCGGCGGTCACCCGGACCGGGACGCCCTGGACCGCGCCGCGCCCGGCCGCCGGGTCTGGCTGCGGCACTCCTCGGGGCACATGTGCGTGGTGAACAGCGCGGTCCTGGCCGACCTGGGGATGGACTCGCGGCCCGTCGATGTGCCCGGCGGCCGGGTCGCCACCGACGCGGCCGGGCGCCCCACCGGCCTGATCGAGGAGCGCGCCCAGGAGCTGGTCCTGCGGCTGGTCACCCCGCGTTCGCGGGCATCGCTGGTGGATGCGATCGACCGGGCTGGTATCCAGTACCTCGCCGAGGGCATCACGAGCTGCACCGAGGCGGGCATCGGCGGCGGCTGGATCGGCCAGAGCCCGGTCGAACTGGCCGCCTACCAGGCGGCCAGGGACGAGGGCAGGTTGCGGGTGCGGACCGAGCTGATGGTGGCCAGCGATGTGCTGCACCGGCTCACCGCGCACGCCGACGACGGGCTCGAGCTGGGCCTGGACCTGGGCCTGCGCACCGGCTTCGGTGACGACTGGCTGCGGCTGGGCGCCGTGAAGATCTTCAGCGACGGCTCCCTGATCGGCCACACCGCCGCGATGTGCGACGAATTCACCGACACCCCGGGCGAGCGCGGCTATCTGCAGGCCGACGCCGGGCAGCTACGGGACACGATCGTCGCCGCGCACCGGTCCGGCTGGCAAGTGGCCACGCACGCGATCGGGGACCGGGCCATCGACGTAGTGCTGGACGCGTACGCCGAGGCCCAAGCGGGGTATCCGCGTGCCGATACGCGGCATCGCATCGAGCACTTCGCTGTCTCGCGGCCCGATCAGGTCGCCAGGGCGGCGGAGCTGGGCGTGGTCGCGGTGCCGCAGGGCCGGTTCGCCACCGAGTTCGGTGACGGGATCCTGGCCGCCATGGGGCCGGGCCGGGGTTCGTGGATCTACCGGCAGCGGTCCCTGCTTGAGGCCGGGATGGTGCTGCCGGGCAGCTCGGACCGGCCAGTCGCGCTCGGCGCGCCGCTGCTGGCCATTCACGACATGGTGAACCGGCGGACCAGCTCCGGGGCCGCGTATAACGCCGAGGAGGCGATCACCGCTTCGGAAGCGCTGCGCGCCTATACCTATGGATCCGCCTATGCCAGCCACCAGGAGCACATCAAGGGATCGATCACCCCGGGCAAGCTCGCGGACCTGGTGGTGCTGTCCGAGGATCCGGCCGCCGTCAGCCCGGAGCGCATCGCGGATGTCAAGGTGCTGGCGACGTTTGTGGATGGCGAGTGCGTTTTCCACAGCGGCGCGATCGACGGGCTGCATTGACCCGGCCAGTGTGGGATTGCTGCAGACGTGGCCGGGGATGAACGGCGCGGGTGGGATTTCTTTATCTCCTACACACAGGCGGACCGGACCTGGGCTGACTGGTACCGGTGCATCAGGCCGGTCTCAGTACCTATTTCTTTGAAAGAAAGATTGACTCCCGTACGGCGCCCTCACGAACGAGCGCGACGTTGATGGACGCCGGTCAGCCTGCCTCGGTGGGCTGGTTTCCGGCGGCGGTGACCAGGGTGCCGTTCACCGGCTCCAGGGATGTGTAGCCGGCCTCGTCGTACTCGCTGAGGTCGAGGCCTGCTTCCTCCTCGCCCGGGGTCACCCGCAGGCCGACCGTCTTGTCGATGATCCACAGGATGATCCAGGTCATGACGAACGGGTAGGCGATGCCGATGGCGGCCAGCCCGAGCTGGCGGCCGAGCTGGGTCAGGCCACCCGCCTCACCGGCCGCGTTCACGGCCAGGCTGGCGAAGACACCGGTGAGGATGACGCCGACAGCGCCGCCGACCATGTGCACGCCGACCACGTCGAGCGAGTCGTCGTAGTGCAGGATGTCCTTCAGGTGGATGGCGCCGTAGCAGAGCAGCCCGGCCGCGGCGCCGATGACGATCGCCGCCCACGGCGGCACGTAACCGGACGCCGGGGTGATCGCGGCCAGGCCGGCCACCGCACCGGCGGCGATGCCGATGCCCGACGGCTTGCCGCGCCGCCACCACTCGACGATCATCCAGACGACCATGGCCGTGCAGGCACCAAGCTGGGTGTTGACCAGGGCGTAAGCGGCGACCGTGCCCGCCGAGTTCGCGCTGCCCGCGTTGAAGCCGAACCAGCCGAACCACAGGATCCCGGCGCCGAGCAACACGAGCGGGATGTTGTGCGGTCTCTCGAGCTGGCGGCTCCGCTTCAGGTAGAGCGCGGTGGCCAGGGCGGCCGCACCAGCCAGTTCGTGCACGACCGAGCCGCCGGCGAAGTCGATGGCGTGCAGGCCGCCGGTGCCGAGGAAGCCGCCGCCCCATTCGGCGTGGGCGAAGGGGCTGTACACCACGAGCGACCACAGGCCGATAAACACGAGGTAGCCACGGAACCGCATCCGCTCGCAGAACGCGCCCGCGATGAGCGCCGGGGTGATCACGGCGAACTTCATCTGGAACGCCATGTACACCAGCGCCGGAATCGTCGGGGCAAAACTGTTGGGGGCGCCGGTGACGTTGTGCAGCATCACGTTGCTGAGGCTGCCGATCACGCCTCCGTGATCTTTGCCGAACGCCAGCGAGTACCCGATGATCACCCAGAGCAGGCTGACCACGCCGATCGCGACGAAGGATTGAACCATCGTCATGATCACGTTCTTCGCGCCGACCAGCCCCCCATAGAACAGCGCGAGCCCCGGCATCATGAACATGACCAGGGCGGTCGAGGTCAGCATCCAGGCAGTGTCACCAGCATTGATATGCATGCCAGCCTCCAGGAGGTGCGACGCCTTCGTCGCGAACGATTGGGACACCGTAGCCCATCCCGGTCCCGCTCACCCAAAACCCGAAGGACACATTTGGTTAACACCTGTACAGGCGACGATAGGGCCGGCCTGGGGCGGCACCCGAGCGCTTGCAGCCCCAGTGGAGTCAGTCCACTCAGCCTGCTGATGCTGGCCAGAATCCCGATCGGTACTTTGCGTTACTGTTTATAACTGACAGTATTCAGAGGCAGAAGCCCCAGGATCAACGTTAGGCCAGTGGTGTGTTGATGCGGCGAAAATGGCGTATGCGGCGATCCTCATCCGGCAGCTGAACGGGTGAGCCACTTGGCTTGTCAATCGAGGCGGCCGACTCCGGCAAGCGTCATGGCCGTTCCAGGAGCCGGCAGGTCTCGCGTCAGGTCGCGGATGGCTGGATGCCATTGCGCCGCGTATACCAGGCCGGGTTCGAGGAGTTCGAATCCGGCGAAGAACGGAAGGATCTCCGCGCGGTTACGCAGAACAGCCTGGGCCGTCGCCCCCTGATAGACATTTGCGACGTTCTGTGCCGTTGCCGGTCTCTCCTCGCTAGCTCCGTGTGAGATCACCAGGTAGCTGCCTGGTGCCATGGCCGCCCCGAACCGCCCGACGATGCCCGCGGGGTTGTCTTCACCGGCAACGAAGTTCAAGACGGCAACCATAAGGACCGCTACCGGCTCATCGAAATTGATCAGTGACCGCAGTTCGGTATTCCCCAGGATATCGTCCGGGCGGCGGATGTCTCCCGCGATGAACGCCGCTGACCTGGCGCTAGAGAGGATCATCTGGCCATGGGCGACAACAACGGGGTCGTAGTCGATGTAAACAACCCGGGCATCCGGAGCGACACCGAACGCGATCTCATGCACGTTGTTCTGAGTGGGCAGGCCAGTCCCGATGTCGACGAACTGGCGGATGCCCGCGTCAGCGGCAAGGAACTGGACAGCCCTGGTGAGGAACGCGCGGTTTTCCCTGACGGCCAGGCGCACGTCCGGAAAAGCGGCAATAACCTCCGCGGCGGCCACCCGGTCAGCCTTGTAGTTGTCCTTTCCGCCGAGATAATAGTCGTACATGCGGGCGACATTCGGAACGGTGACATCTACCCCACGGGGTGCTGGGCGCTGCTCAGCCACGCAACTCTCCTCCCAGCAGGCCCAAGGAAGGACAGCCAGCCTGCCGGAAGCCATAGTAGCCAGCCCGCTACTCTATGCTGGCCTTTCGCCTAAGATGGAGCAGCCCCGCTGCCGGAACGGTGATGGCATGCATCCTCAGATACACCCGTTCCACGATGGACCCTGGAGGATCATGATCAGCGCCGATCCGGGTGATAGCCAGCCCTCCGAAGACATGTTCGCCCCCTACGCAGGCGGCCCGACCGCTCTGCGCATGATACTCGGCACCCAGATGCGCAAGCTCCGGCATGCCAGTGACATCTCGCTGGAGGCCGCGGGCTACGCGATACGTGCGTCGGGATCGAAGATCAGCCGCCTGGAACGAGGGCGCGTGGGCTGCAAGGAGCGGGATATCGCCGACCTTCTCACGCTGTACGGGATTGACGGCGAGCAGGAACGGGCGGCGCTGCTGCGGATCGCCCGCGAGGCAAGCCTCCCTGGATGGTGGCACCGTTACTCCGATGTCCTGCCCAGCTGGTTTGAGTCCTACATCGGGCTGGAAGAGGCCGCTACACGCATCCGCACCTACGAGATCCGGGTCGTGCCGGGTCTGCTCCAGACAGAAAGCTACGCCCAGGCCGTCATATCGCGGGCTACTCCGGAGGCGGACGCCCAGGAGATAGAGCAAAGGGTCGCCTTGCGGATGACACGCCAGGCGATCCTCAGCCGACCGGAGGCACCGCAATACTGGGCGGTCGTGCACGAGGAAGCCCTGCGGCGGCCGCTCGGCAGGCGGCATCTGATGCGCAGTCAGATTGAGCACCTCTTGGAGGTGACCCAGTTGCCGAACGTGACCCTCCGCGTCGTACCCTCGCGGGCAGAAAGCATGACAGGCGAGGGCAGCCCGTTTACGATCCTACGGTTCTCAGAACCCGAACTACCCGACGTCGTGTATCTCGAGCATCTCACAGGCGCGATCTACCTGGACAAACACAGCGATCTTGATCGTTACCTGGCAGCCATGGACCAGCTCCTGCTCGAAGCAGGCCCACTCGCCGCCACCGCAGGGATCCTCGGGGACATCCGCAAAGATATCTAACCTGTCCTGCGTTCCGCGGATGTGAGTACGGAATGGTGCCCAGTCAGCTCATGAGTCAGCCTAGCCCGACCTGCTTCAGCCACCTCGCTGCGGCGGCTACGCGCTGACGCTCTTGGTCGAACATGGTCTTGGTATCCAGGCTAAGCAGAGCCGCCGTGGTCAATTTGCCAGAGACAGCATTTAGTGTGCTGATAATCGTTCGGTTGACCCCGGGCCGGTAGGCGAGCGGAACGACATTTTCCGCAGTGAACACATGCAACGGATCGGCCAGCTGCACAAACCCATCTGCCTTGATACAGGGGCAGGTGGTGAAGATGTCGGCGGCCTGAACGCGGCCGCTCTTCAACGCCTCGATGGTCTCCCGGCCAGAGTCATCCAGGGTTTTAAAGCTCTTGTATGCCAGCCCGTACACCTGTTCCAGGCCGATCGCGGCGTTACGCGTGAAGCCGAACTTGCCGACGTTTTCGGTGCCGCTGATTCGGGACTGGCAGCCGGCATCTGCGCATCCAGGTGCGCAGATGGGAGTAGATCATGTTCAGCGTGAGCGTGTCCGGCCCGTCTGCTATCCCGGTCCGGACGAGATCAAGGAACTCACCGGTGAATGACGTGCAAGCCGCGGCCTGCTGGCTTA
>DASXMU010000302.1:0-17932 GCA_036495485.1 Streptosporangiaceae bacterium | reverse complement strand
GCGCACTACGGCGACGGTGACTGGGACCATGCGCAGGAGCTGGCCGACGGGTTCAGCGTGCGGGTAGCCACCAACGCCGAGGCCGAGCTTTCCGCGATGGCGCTGTTCATCGATGTCGCCAGGGGACACGACGCGGTGATCGCCGAGCGGCGGCGGTGGCTGGAGCCGTTCTGGCCGACGGCGGAGTTCGCCGAGTACACCGCCCGCGGGCTGCTGGCCGAGCACGCGCTGTGGCACGGCGACGCCGAGACGGCGCTGGCCGAGATCGGTGCGGCCATCGCGGCCGAGGCCGACCAGGACGAGGACTACGGCCCGCCGGTCATCCGGCTGGCCGCCATCGGCCTGTGCGCCCGGGCCGACCGGGCCGTCAGGGCCCGGGTCACCGGCGACCAGGCCGCCGAGCAGGCCGAGATCGACGCCGCGAGCGAACTGATCGAGGCCGCCCGGATCGGGGCGGAGCACCAGCGCAGGCCCAAGGCAATCCTGGGCATCGAGGGCCGGGCCTGGCTGGCCCGCGCGGAGGCCGAATGGCGCCGGGCCACCGGGGTCAACTCCCCGGAAGCCTGGGAGTCTGTGCTGACCGCGTTCGGCCACGGTTACGTCTACGAGGCCGCGCGGGCCCGGTGGCGCCTGGCCGAGGCGCTGGCCGAGGCCGGACGGCGCGACGACGCGCAGCGCGAGTGGGACAAGGCCGCGGAGGTCGCCGACCAGCTGGGCGCGCGGCCGCTGCGGACGGCCCTTGACAGCCTGGCCCGCCGGGCGCGGCTCGGCCACGGCCCCACACCGGACTGGTCCGGTGGGCGGCCGGGCAAGCTGGCCAGCCTGACCGGCCGGGAGCGCGAGGTGCTCAAGCTGATCGTGGCCGGGCGCAGCAACAGGGAGATCGGCACCACCCTGTTCATCGCGCCCAAGACGGCGAGCGTGCACGTCTCGAACATCCTCGCCAAGCTCGGCGCCTCCAGCCGTACCGAAGCAGCCGCGATCGCCCACGAGGAAGGCTTGATGGAGGCGGCCCGCTAGGGCGTCGCGGCGGTCGCGGTGGCTGACCCTATGGACAGGCTGGGGCTCGGGCTTGGCGGCTTCTAGCTAGGGCTTAGGGCTCGGGCTTGAGGGCTTCCAGGATTTCGGTGGCGCGGGCGGTTGCGTCGGGTGGGCTGACGGTGGGGGAGCCGATCTGGGGGTCCCAGTTGAGGTCGTAGAAGAGTTCGGTGACGCCTTGCTCGCCTAGCCAGGCCGCGTCGGCGCGGATCTGGTCGTAGGAGCCGGACAGCAGGCGGCGGCTGCCGTCTGATCCGGTGGCCTCCTGGCCGGCCCGGACCACGCCGCGGCAGATGATCCGGATCGCACCGGGATCGCGCCCGGCGTCCCTGGCCGCGTTGCGGACGACGCTGGCGCCTTCGTGGATCCGGGACAGGTCGGTCCGGCTGGAGGTCACCCAGCCGTCGGCGATCCGCCCGGCCCGTTCGAGTGCGGCCGGGGCCATCCCGCCGAGCAGGATGGGCGGCCCGCCGGGCTGGACCGGCTTCGGCTCGGCCCGTCCGGCCGGGACCGAGTAGAACTCACCGCTGAACTCGGTGACCCCGTCCGCCCACAGGGCGCGCAGCACGGCGATGTACTCGGCGGCGCGGGCCCCGCGGCGCGGCATCGTCGCGCCTGCTGCCTCGAACTCCTCTGGCATCCAGCCGATGCCGAGGCCCAGGTCCAGCCGCCCGGCTGATAGCACATCCAGCGTGACCGCCTGCTTGGCCAGTACCGTCGGCGAGACGAAGGGCAGGTTCACCACGGCGACGCCGAGCCTGATCCGCGACGTGCCAGCCGCCGCATAGCCGAGTGCCACCATCGGATCGAGCACGCTCTGGTACACCGGCTCCATCTGGGAGTCCACCGGGACGAGCAGCCGCTGGAAGGCCCAGAGCGAGTCGTAGCCCGCCTGCTCGGCCCGGAGGGCGAAGCTGGCCAGGTTCTCCGGGGTCGCCCAGGCTCCGGACACGGGAGCACCGAAACCGATCTTCATGTGCTTCACCCTAGGACATGTGTGGTGGCCCGCCGCGAGCGGTCATGGCTCTTGCCGGGCCGATGATGCCGCCGCAGCCTCCCTGCGGGCTGGACGCCCAGCAGCCGGGGAGAAGTGGCATCGGCTAGTCTTCGGCCGTTGCCACATACGTGAGTGCGAGGTCAGCGCGAGTCGTCATTCGGCAAGGAGGCCGGTATCGATGGAATCCAGTGTGCGGACGTGGATCGGCGCGCTTCGCGGCTCGCAGCAGCGGCTGGTGTCGCTGGCTGGCCCGCTCAGCCCCGAGCAGTTGCGCCAGCCTTCCTACTGCTCCGGCTGGACCGTTGCCCAGGTGCTGTCCCACCTCGGCAGTCAGGCGGAAATCGGCCAGGCGAGCCTGGCCGCCGTGCTGGCTGGTGGCGAACCGCTCAGCATGGACGACTTCAAGAGAATCTGGGCGGTCTGGGACGCCCGGGATCCGGACGAGCAGGCGGCCCAGTCCCTGGCCCAGGACGCCGCGCAGGTCGGCCGTTACGAGCGGCTCAGCGACGACGAGCTCGCTGGGATCCGCGCGCCGCTGTTCGGCATGGAGTTCGACGCCGTCGGCCTGCTGTGGCTGCGGCTGGGCGAGCACGCCCTGCACTCCTGGGACATCGCGGTCAGCCTCGACCCGGCCGCGACGGTCGCCGGCGACTCTGTCGGGCTGCTGCTGGACAGGGTTTCCTGGATCGCCGGGCGCGCGGGTAAGGCCGATGGCGAGCCTTACCAGGTGATCATCGAGACGGCCGATCCGGAGCGCAGCTTCCTGCTCGACGTGGGTGAGTCCGTGTCGCTGTCCGAGGTCACCCCGGGCGAGGAGACAGCCGGTGGCAGTGCCGCCCGGATCCGGATGCCGGCCGAGGCGCTGATGCGGCTCGTCTACGGGCGCTTGGACGCCGGCCACACTCCGCCGGTGGAGATTCTGGCCGGTGACATCGACCTGGACCGCCTGCGCCAGACCTTCCCCGGTTTCTGACGGGTCAGACCGCCGGCTGCCTTACCGGACTGCCCGGACTGTCCGGACGCCTGGTTGCCGGCTGCCTTCGCGGGCTTCCCGGACTGCCGGACGCCTGACCGCCGGCTGCCTTACCGGACTGCCCGGATTGTCCGGACACCTTGTTGCCGGCTGTCTTCGCGGGCTGCCGGCCGCCTTCCCGGGGTGGCGACTGCGGGCGGGCTCGCGGCGGTCAGGTGCGGTGCAGGAGGTGCTCGGTGATGTCGTGGGCGCAGGCCCAGGAGAGGGTGATGCCGGCGCCGCCGTGGCCGTAGTTGTGCCACAGGAGCCTGCCATCGTCCAGGTGTTCGGCGCCGAAGCGTATCTGCGGGCGGAACGGGCGCAGCCCAACCCGTTCGGCCAGGATCCCGGCTCCGGCTAGCCGGGGCTCGATGGCGGCGCAGCCGGCCAGGATGGTCTGGGTGGTCTCCGGGTCGGGATCGAGGCTGGGGTTGCCGTGCTGTTCGGTCCCGCCGAGGAGCACGGTGCCGCCGTGCGGGAAGAAATAGACCAGGTCGCCGTTCTCGCCACCGGCGCCGATGAAGAACTCCTCGATGCCCGGATTGGCTACGATCACGGCCTGGCCCCTGACCGGCTGCAGGTCAGGATCGGGAACCAGGGTGCGGGCGCCGATGCCGGTGCAGTTGACGACGACGGGACAGTCCGACAGGGCCTCGGTGAGCGAGCCGACCGCGCCCAGGCGCACCTCGCCGCCACTGCCGGTGAAGCGGTCCAGCAGGTAGCCGAGGTAGACCGGCATGTCCAGCACGGGCGCGCTGTACCGCCAGCCCGTGACGAAGCCCGCGGGCAGTTGCGCGCCGGGCCATGGTGTGAAGTCTGTCGCCAGATCCGCCCAGTCCGGGGGCCCGGCCTGGTCGCGGCTGGCCTCGCCGCCGCTGATGATCTCGATGCCGGTGGCCGGCTGGCCGGCCAGTTCGCGCAGCGTGGCCAGGGTGGCGCGGCTCCACCGGTCCACCCGCTCGCTGGCCTCGACCAGGTGCGGACCCCAGATCGCGCCGGCCGCCACCGAGGTCGTGTCCAGCGGCAGGCTGGCGGTCTGCACGGTGACGTCCAGGCCGGCCTCGGCCAGGCAGATCGCACTGGTCAGGCCGCACACTCCGGCCCCGATCACCAGGACATCGCTCATCCTGGGCACGGTAGCAGCGCTCCTTCTGGATCCGGTAGCGGCCGCAGGGCAACTCCTGCCCACCCAGATGAAGACCCCGGCGCGCCCGCCGGTGCCGTCCTGACCGGCTGACTTCGGCGGTCCGGCCCCGGTGGTGTCCGCGACGACCACACCGGGGTATCCGCTATGTGCCATCCTGGTACCCGGCAGACCCCGGAGGAGGAGCGCCAGGTGGTTGAGTTCGTGTCCGCGTCGGCTGAAGGAGCCGAGGTAGCTGCCGGTTTGCGGGAACGGTCGGCCCGGCTGACCGCCGCGGCCACCGCTGGCGGCGCGGTCAGCTACGAGGCGAGCAGCGACGCCGGACGGCACAGCGAAGTCTCCGTCACCGCGACCGGCACCGGCCAGGTGAGCCGGATCTATGTCGGGCCGCAGGCGATGCACTCCAGTCCGTCCGGGCTCGCGGGCACGTTGTCCCGGCTGGTGAACGAGGCGGTCCGCGGCGCCAGGGAGCGGGCGGTCGCGGCCCTGCAGGAAGCCTTGGCGGAGGCCGGTGAACCGGGCTTGGTGACGGCCCTGCAGGAGACCATGTCCTTGGCGGAAGAGGTTGCCGAGCAGCTGGCCGAGCAGAGCGTCAGCGCGAGTTCGCCCGGCCGGAAGGTGACCGTGACCGCGAACGGCGCGGGTGAGGTCACCGGGATCGAGTTCGGCACCACCGCGCTGCGCGGGGACGACAACGTGAGCCTCGCCGGGGAGATCACCGCAGCGGTCAACGAGGCGTTCGACGCCGTGCATCGCCTGCAGGACACGGTGACCGGCACACCGTCGGCAGGCTCAGCCCCGGCCGGCGGCGCAGAGCTGACCGACGTGCTCCACGAGCGGGTGAGCGCGTTCAACCGCCAGATGGACGAGCTGGACCACCGGCTCGACGAAGTGGCCAAAGAACTGGCCGACCCGGCTTAGCCGCCAGCCAGGCAGGCCCGCGCCGCCTGCCAGCCGGGCACACCTGGTCTGCCAGAAGGCCCCGCGCCATCTGCCAGTCGGGCCCACCTGGTCTGCCGGAAGGCCCCGCGCCATCTGCCAGCCGGGCCCACCTGGTCTGCCGGAAGGCCCCACGCCGCCTGCAGGAGACCCACCTGGCAGGGGGTGGACGCGCCTTAGCGGGGTGGGAGGGTTCCTGGGCTGGACAGGATCTGGGCTAGTTCGCTGGCGCGGGTGGTTAGCAGGCGGCTGAACTTGAGGGCGATCAGGGAGCCGTCGGCGAAGGCGATCACTACGCGGCCCCGGATGAGGGGCCTGCCCATCCGGGCCGCGCCGGCGACGGCGTCCAGGGGGACGTCCAGGGCGGAGGTGAATACCCGCTTGCCGCCGTAGCCCTCGTGACCGACCAGGGTCAGGCGGCGGTCGGTGACCAGCAGGCTGGGTTCCGCGCCGGCCGTGCGGTTGGCCTCGACTAGCTGGGAGGCCCAGGAGCCTAGGTGGCCGGAGGCTGATACGCCGCCCGTCATCCTGCTCAGCGACGGGGGATCGGGGCCGGTGATCAGGAGGCCAGCGGCGCCCAGGGCGGTCTCACCGGCTTTGCGCAGGCCGGATCGCTCGTCCGGGGGTGGGGGCGGCTGCTGGAGTTCCTGCTTGCCGTCGGCTATCTCGAAGTAGGTGAGCATCCGGAGCGTCTCGCCCGCGCCGAGCAGGCGCAGGATCTTCTCCCGGTTCTGCCGGACCTGGAGTGCTCTGGCCAGCAAATTCCCGCCTCCTCAGGATCCGGGCCTGGGCACCGGCTATCGCCCGCCGCCTGGTGCCGGTGGGGGCGGCGCCGGGTGCGTCTAGCCGCCGCCGCTCTCCGCCTGGTTGACGTCGTGCACGCCTTTGACGGTGCTGGTGACGACGCGGTAGCCACCGCCCACCGGGCCGGGCATGGTGGGCGCGCCGCCATCCGCGGTGCGGCTGACGATTTGTCTGGCTCCTGCGGTGATCAATCCGCGCTGGACCGTGTAGGGGAGCTTGTTCAGCAGGCCCTTGGTGTCCTTCAGCGCCGTCTGGAGCTCGCGGAGGTACTGCACGACCCGCTCGCAGATCGAGGCGACCTGCCTCAGCAGGCCGGCGATCTTTTCCAGGACCGACGTCAGCTTGGCGATCACGCCGCCGATCTCCTCGCAGGCCGACGCGAACTTCTCGGCTGCCGCCGCGGCTCCCGCGGCCAGGCTCGCGCCGAAGCTGAAGAAGGCGGCGATGCCGGAAATGATGGCGTCCTGGAGGATGAACGAGACCGCGGATTCGACGATGGTCACGATGATGTTGGCGCTCTGCGTGCACGCCTGCGCCGCCCCGTCGAGCAGCTTCTGCGTTTGCCCGGTGGACTGGCCCAGCGAGCTGATCTGCTGCTCCACCTGAGACATCGTCGCGCTGAACGCCTCGTAAGACGCGCCGGAGTAGGCGCCGCCGCCGAGGATGCTGGTGCGGTCCTGCTGCTGCTCGGTGCCGAGCTGCTGGATCTGCTTGCCGAGCGCGGCATAGGAGTTGCCGGCGCTCACCAGCTGGTCCGGGTGGCCGGCGACGTCCTGCAGCTTCTGGTCCACCCAGTTGAACGGGGTGCGCAGCACGTCCTGGATGAAGCCGGGGAGCCGGCTGAACTGCTGTTCCAGCTCGTTCGTGTAAGCCGGTGCACTGCTCATCTGTTCATCACCAGCCCCGTCAGCCCTTGGGCAAGCTCTGCTTGACGGATTGGTTGTCCTGGTCGATCCGGCTGACGCTCAGCCGCATCGCCGACGCGATGCTGCTCATGGCCTCCGAAGCGAACTGGAGGCCCTGGCTGACCGACTGCGCCTGCTGCTGGTACGAGGAGTACACCAGGGCGCCGAACATGTAGCCGAAGGCGTCGCGGCTGACCAGGATGTGCTGCGCCTGGCCGTAGGCCTTGTTAAAGCTGGTGGCCCGGTCGTCCGACGTCTGCGCGAAGCGCAGCAGCGCGGAGTCGGTGTAGGTGATGCTGCCCGAGCCACCCGGCCCGCCCGGCGGTGCCCCGCCTCGCCCGCCGGACGGCGGCGGTGCCGATGGTGAGCCACCTGCCCCGCCGCCTGGCGCCGGTGCCGTGGGCTGCCCGTTCAGCAGATGGTCGATGCTGGGCCGCTGTTCGCCGGCCATAGAAGATCACCTCCGCGCAATGCTTTGCCCGACTTTACCGGCACTTGATGGCGTCCGTCCGGGCACCCGCCCACCCGTTCGGTGATTTTCTTTCTTTCAGGAAAAGAAATTGATCACTCTAGACGTGGCGGCCTTACTCTTTCAGGTTCCTGAGGACGGACAACCGCTGCTGGTACTCCTCGGTGCTGATTTCTCCACGCGCGTACCGTTCGGCCAGAATGTCTTCCGGGCTGCCGGACGGAGGGCGCCACCGCCGCCAGCGGCGGACCAGGAAGACGGCGAGGGCGGCGAGCCCACCCCAGACGACCAGCATCCAGCAGACCCAGGCGAACGCCCACCATCCGCCCCAGTTACCGGCGTGACCGTGCCACCACATGCCGCCTCCTCAGGTCGCCCAGCCGGGCCGGGCCATGCCTGACTCGTAGGCGTAGACCACGAGCTGGGCTCGGTCGCGCGCACCCAGCTTGATCATTATCCGGCTCACGTGCGTCTTGGCGGTGGCTGGGCTGACCACCAGCCGCTGGGCTATCTCGTCGTTGGACAGCCCCAGGGCGACCAGGCCCATCACCTCGCGTTCGCGCTCGGTGAGCTCGTCCATGGCTGGCAGGGTCAGCGGCTGCTTCGCCCGCTTGGCGAACTCGGCGATCAGCCGGCGCGTCACGCCGGGCGACAGCAGCGACTCACCGGCCGCCACGACCCTGATCGCCTTGATCAGGTCGGCGGGCTCGGTGTCCTTGACCAGGAAGCCGCTGGCCCCGAGGCGCAGCGCGTCGAAGATGTAGTCGTCCGACTCGAACGTGGTCAGGATGATCACGCGGATGCCCGCGAGCGCCGGATCGCCGAGGATCTGCCTGCTCGCCTCGAGCCCGTCCAGGCCGGGCATCCTGATGTCCATCAGGACGATGTCCGGGCTGTGTGCCTTGCTGAGCTTGATCGCCGCTGCGCCGTCGGCGGCCTCGCCCACCACTTCGAAGTCGTCCTCGGAGTCCAGAAGCGAGCGGAAGCCCGCCCGGACGAGCATCTGGTCGTCGGCGACGAGAATGCGGATCACGATGTGCCTCCCAGCGCGGGATCGAGCGGCAGCCTGGCCACGACCTGGAAGCCGCCGTCCGGCCGCGGGCCGGCGTCGAGCTCGCCGCCGACCGCCGCGGCCCGCTCCCGCATCCCGGTGAGCCCGCGGCCACCGCCGTTCGGTACGCCGCCGCCGTTCGGCGCGCCGCCGTGGTCCGGGGTGCCACCGTGCCCGGCCGCGCCGGCGTAGCCGGTGCCACCATAGCCCGCCGCCGCTTCGCCCAGGCCGCGGCCGCTGTCCTCGATCCGGACGGTGAGGTCGCTGGTGTTGTACTCGAGCCTGACGGCGACGCTGGCCGGCCCGGCATGCCGCCGGACGTTGGTCAGCGACTCCTGCACGATGCGGAACGCGGTGAGCCCCAGCCCGGCGGGCACCGGCCGCGGCGAGCCCGCCACCTCCATCCGCACGTCCAGGTCGGCGGCGGCGGCCCCGGACACCAGAGCGTCCAGGTCGCCGAGCCCGCGGGCGGGCAGCCGGGGCGAGCCCTCGTCCTCCGTACCGCGTACCGCCCCGACCACCAGCCGCAGCTCGTCGAGGGTGTCCTTGCTCACCTGCTTGATCGCGGTGAGCGCCACCGCGGCCTGCTCGGGCTGGCGCTCCAGCAGGTGCAGGGCGACGCTCGCCTGCACGTTGATGAGCGAGATGTTGTGGCCGATCAGGTCGTGCAGCTCACGCGCGATGTGCAGCCGCTCCTCGCTGACCATCCGGCGGCCGGCCTCGTCCCTGGTCCGCTCCGCCTCGATCGCCCGCTGCCGGAGGGAGCCGAGGTAGGCCCGGCGCAGCCGGGTCATCTCGCCGAAGCCCAGGACGATCAGCAGGCCAGCGATGCCCCAGACGACCAGGCCGGAGCTCATCGGGTACCCGGCGATCCAGGACAGCCACAGGTGCACCGACAGCACGGCCGCGCCGACCCAGGCGGCCAGCCGGTGGCCGGTCACGACCGCCGTGTAGAAGGCGGCGTAGAGGCTGAGGAAGCTGACGCCGTGCGGATAGCCGAGCAGGTTGTACAGCATCACGGCGCCGGCGGTGACCACGAGCACCGGCACCGGGCGCTGCCGCCTGGCCGCCAGCACGAGGGCGCTGATGACGAGCAGCGTGATGCCGAGCGCGTCGAGGTGGCGCTGGCCAGTCCCCAGCACGCCGTGATGACTCCCGGCCATGACCGTAGCGGTGACCTGCGCGGTGCCGACCAGCGCCACGATCGCGACGTCGATGACCAGGGCACCCGGCGGCCTGCGCCGCCGGGGCAGCGGCCACGGGTGCTGCTGCGGCGCTGGCGCCGGCGGTGGCTGCATGCCTGCCAGAATATGCCGAGGCCAGGCCGTTGACGCCGTCCGGAGTGGGCCACGGACCTGCGGAAAGGCAAGATACGGCCGGGGGAGTAGCGTAACGGGCGGCGGCTGCGCCCCTGGGCGTATGCCGCTGTCCCTCACCCCCGCTGAGGAGCCGCGATGCTGGTCGCCGGAGTGGACAGCTCGACGCAGTCGACCAAGGTGGTGCTCTGTCGCGCCGATGACGGCGCCGTGGTCGGCATTGGGTCCGCGCCCCACCCGGACGGGACCGAGTGCGATCCGCAGGCCTGGTGGGAAGCCCTGCAGAAGGCCGGTGACGGGCTGCTCGGCCAGGCGGCCGCTGTCGGGGTGGCCGCGCAGCAGCACGGCATGATCGTGCTCGATGCCGCTGGCGCGGTGCTGCGGCCCGCCCTGCTGTGGAACGACATGCGCTCGGCCGGGCAGGCGGTGGACCTGATCGCGGAGCTCGGCGGCCCGGCGCAGTGGGCGGCCAGCACGGGCAGCGTGCCCACCGCGTCGTTCACCGTGACGAAGCTGCGCTGGCTGGCCGAGCGCGAACCGGCCAGCGCCGCCCGCACCAGCCTGGTCATGCTGCCGCACGACTGGCTGACCTGGCGGCTTGGCCAGGCCCAGGGAGCCGGCCCGGTGACCGACCGGGGCGATGCCTCGGGCACCGGGTACTTCTCGCCCGCGGCCGGGACCTGGCTGCCTGACATCGCCGCGGCGGCGCTCGGCCACGGCGTGGACCTGCCACGGGTGGCCGGGCCGGCCGACGCGACCGGCGAGACCTCGTGGGGCGCCGCGCTGTCCGCCGGGACGGGTGACAACATGGGCGCGGCCCTCGGCCTTGGCCTGGGCGAGGGCGACGTGGTGATCTCCATCGGAACCTCGGGCACCGCGTACGCGGTGACTCCCGCTGGCGCGTCCGACGCATCCGGCGCGGTGGCCGGGTTCGCGGACGCGACCGGCAGGTTCCTGCCGCTGGTCGCCACCGTGAACGCGGCCAGGGTGCTCACGCTCACCGCCGGGCTGCTCGGCGTGGACACCGTGGCCCTGTCACAGCTCGCGCTCGCCGCCGGGCCGGGCGCGGGCGGGCTGACCCTGCTGCCCTACCTGGACGGCGAGCGCACCCCCAACAGGCCGGACGCGACCGGCGTGCTCAGCGGCCTGACGACGGCCAACGGGACGCGGCAGAACCTGGCCCGTGCGGCGGTGGAAGCGGTGCTCTGCTCGCTGGCCGACGCCATGGACCACCTGGCCGCGGCGACCGGCCTGACGCCGCGCCGGGTGCTGCTCATCGGCGGCGCGGCCAGGTCCGAGGCGGTGCGGGCCATCGCACCCGGCATCTTCGGCACCGAGGTGGCCGTCCCCGAGCCCGCCGAGTACGTGGCGATCGGCGCGGCCAGGCAGGCCGCCTGGGCGCTGGCTGGTGGTGGTGCCCCGCCGCCGTGGCCGGCCCCTGAGGCGGCCGTCTACCGGGGCGGGCCCGCCTGGCCGGTACGGGAGAAGTACGCGGCGCTACGGGCCGCGCAGGCGCCTTGACCGCAGGTCGGCCTGGATCTCGCGGCCGAGCCGCCGGGTCTCCCGCCGGTTGAGGAAGGCGCCGGCGACGGCACCGGTGAACAGCGGGCCGAGCGAGAACGCGCTGCGGCCCGCGCGGGCTGCCAGCCGCCGCTGCAGCTGGCGGGCCAGCGGGGAGCCGGCGACCAGGCCCAGCCCGCCCGGGACCATGAACACCCCACGGCGGTGTGCCCAGGACGCCAGGTAGGCGGTTCCCCGGTCCACCTTGCCGCCGGGGGCCGGCATCCCGTAGGCCTCGTGCAGCTCGGCCACCAGCTTGATCTCGATGCCCACCAGGGCCACCGTCTCGGTCAGCACCTCGGCCGGGAAGGCGGGCAGCGTCGTCGGCACGGCCGCCCAGGCTCCGACGGCGCCGCCGACCGCGGCCGACGCCCTGGAGGCGCCCTCGATCAGCGCGTCGGCGAGGGCGTCGGCGTCCAGGCCGGGAAACTGTTCGCACAGCGTGGCCAGGTCCCGGATCTTCAGCCGGGGGGCCATGGCGATCACCTGGGCGGTCAGCCAGTGACGGCTCAGCCGCACCCGGCGCTGGGCCGCCCGCAGCGTGCTGCCGGTCACCCGTGCGCCGGCCAGCGCGGCGGCGCCGACCGGCTCCATCACCCGGCGGGCCAGTCGGGTACGCGGCTGCTGGGTCTCGGTGAGCTCGACCGCAAGCTCGGCAGCCCGTTCGGGTAGGGCGTCCGGCGGCTGCGCCGAGGCCGGCCCTAGCGTCCCGCCCACGGCATCGGTCATGCCACGAATTTACCCGCCGGCGCGGCACCCACCGCAATGGCTCGCGCCCGGGCGGCCGCACCGGTGGCCGGCGCCCTGGGGCTGCTGCCGCTATCGCTAGCCTGCGGCTGCGGTGAACGTCTGCTGGACGTGGGTATGGACCTCGTCAGCCGGTTGAAGGGGAGTTGAAGGGGAGAGGATTGCGAGCCGCACCCACTGTCGATGGTATGGCCGCCTGGGTGCAGAATTCAGGCGGGGGACGATCATGTCACCAGCCGCCGCAGGAGGGAAGCGCGCCATGACTACCAGCAGCTACGAGCCGCAGCCGTCCGACAAGTTCTCCTTCGGCATCTGGACCGTCGGCTGGCAGGCGATCGACGTGTTCGGCCCGGCGACCAGAGCGCCGATGCCCGCCGAACGCGCCGTCCGCAAGCTGGCCGGACTCGGCGCCTACGGCGTGAACTTCCACGACAACGACGTCTTCGGCTTCGCCGCCACCGACGCCGAGCGGGACGAGCGGATCGCCGCCTTCCGGGCCGCACTGGACGAGACCGGCCTGGTCGTGACCACGGCGACGACGAACCTGTTCTCGCACCCGGTGTTCAAGGACGGCGCGTTCACCGCCAACGACCGCGACGTGCGGCGGTTCGCGCTCGCTAAGGTGATGCGCAACCTGGATCTCGCGGCCGAGCTCGGCGCGTCGACCTACATCTGCTGGGGCGGCCGCGAGGGTGCCGAGTCCGGCGCGGCCAAGGACGTGCGGGTCGCGCTGGACCGCTACAAGGAGGCGTTCGACACCCTGGCCGCCTACGTTCTCGACCAGGGGTACCAGATCAGGTTTGCCCTCGAGCCCAAGCCGAACGAGCCCCGCGGCGACATCCTGCTGCCCACCCTCGGGCACGCGCTGGCGTTCATCGACCGGCTCGAGCACTCCGAGCTGGTCGGCCTCAACCCCGAGGTGGGGCACGAGGAGATGGCCGGGCTCAACTACGCGCATGGCATCGCCCAGGCGCTCTGGCACGGCAAGCTGTTCCACATCGACCTGAACGGGCAGAACGGGCCCCGCTACGACCAGGACCTGCGGTTCGGCGCCGGCAACGCGCGCGGCGCCTTCTGGCTGGTGGACGCGCTGGAAGCCGGCGGGTACGACGGCGTGGTCCACTTCGACTACAAGCCGCCACGCACCGAGGACGACGACGGCGTGTGGGAGTCGGCCCGCGCCTGCATGCGCAACTACCTGATCCTGCGGGAGAAGGTCCGCGCCTTCAGGGCCGACCCGGAGGTCACCGCCGCGCTGGTGGCAGCCGGTGTCCCGGACCTGGCCGTGCCGACCCTGGCCGAGGGGGAGTCCTGGCGTGACGTCAGGAAGGTCACCATCGACGCCGACGCCCTCGGCGCCAGGGGGATGGCCTACGAGCGCCTCGACCAGCTGGCGCTCGAGCACCTCTACGGTGTGAGGCAGGGCCCGGCCTGAGCCGGGTCCCGGCGTACGGGCACTGGTGTCCAGGCGGCTGATCGCGGAAGGCAAGGACGGGAAACGTGCAGTTCATGCTCACGGTCGTCGGCACCGACGGCAACGAGCATGACGTGGTGCTGCACGCGGACGCCGCCGCCCCCTCTCGGTGATCGCCAGCCTGTTCGCCGGAGAACTGAACGACGTCGCCGCAGAGCCGCACGACGCGTCCGGGGAGCCTCACCGCGGCCAACCTCAGCCACCGCCGGATCCGCGGATCTACCTGGGCGGCACCCTCTTGCCGCCGGACATGACGCTCGGGGCTTCTCCGGTCCGGACCGGCAGCCGGATTGGCCTCAACCGCCCTCTCGCCGAGCCGGTTGATCCCGCAGGCGCGGTCGAACTGTGCGTCGTTTCCGGACCGGATGCCGGAACCGTGTACCAGCTTCCGGCGCAGCGGGAGCTGACCGTCGGCCGCGCCGAAGGATGCGCAGTCACACTCGCTCACGAGACGGTGCCGCTCCATGCCTTCGAGCTGACGGACCTCCTCTCCGATGGCACCGGCATGCTCCTGTCGCTGCCTGGGGCCGCTGTTCAGCTGGACGGCCAGCCGGTTGAGGACGGCGTGATCGTGGCCTGGAAGCCGGGGCAGCAGGTCGCCGTGGGCGACCTGCTGCTCGAGTTGCGGCGCCTGCGGCCTCCTGATGCGACCCTGGAGCCGTCGGCGGATGCGCTGAACTTCAGCCGGCCGCCCAGGCTGCTCCGCGCGCAGAAGGCCGACTTCCGGCTGCCCGCCGTCCCAGCCGAACAGGGCCGGGGCTTGTTCCGGCGGGGCAGCTCGAACCGCCAGGCGGCTGCCGAGCGCATGGAGTACGCGGAACGGATCGGGCGGATCGCGGCGGACTGCCCCGATCCGGTGCGAGTCCTGAAGATCGCGACGGGCCCCCGGCTGCGGCTGTGGGAGCGCCGCCGGACCGACCCCGACTACCTGCTACTGCGGGTCGGCACCGCGGATCTGCCGTCGGCTATGGCCATGTCGCTCCCGGATGACGGCAAGCCCCGGGCGCGAACCGCGTGGAAGGTACCCAACGCCCCGGTGGTCGTGCCGCTGGCCGAATGCGGTGTGCTGGGCATCGGCGGGCCACCCAGCCTTGCGCACCCCCTCGGCCGGTGGCTGGCCACCCAGGTCGCGACCCTGCACAGCCCGCGCGACGTGCAACTGATGATCCTCACCGACTCCTCCGGCCAGACGAGCTGGGAGTGGACTCGCTGGCTGCCGCACACCCGGTCACGCGCCGGGAACCCTGCCCTGACTCTGATCGGCAAGGATCTCGCGACCGTGTCGGCACGTATCGGTGAGCTGAATGCGCTAATCAGCGAGCGCAGCTGGGATCTCACTGCGGCGGCGGGTCAGTCACCCCGGCCTGGCCGGCCGGATGTCGTCGTCGTTTTCGACGGAGTGCAGCGACTCCGGTCGTTGCGCGGAGCGGCCACGATCCTGCGCGATGGGCCGCGGGCTGGCGTGTTCTCCATCTGCCTGGACGACATACCGAACAAGCTGCCACGCGAATGCGGGGCGGTCGTCGATGCCGGGACAGGGAGACTGACTGCGCTGCACGAGACCGGTGGTGGCCACGTCTTGGATGTGCGGCCAGACCTGGTGAACAGCGACTGGTGCGCCGAGGTGGCCCGCAGCCTGGCGCCGGTCAGGGATGCTGGAGACGGTGCGGACGCCGGGCCGCCGGACTCGACCCGCCTGTTCGACGTGCTGGACCTGGACCCGCTGGATCCGGACTCGATCGCCCGCCGCTGGGAGGACGGCCCGTCGACGGCAGCCACGATCGGGATGTCTGGGAGCGGTCCGTTCGCCGTCGATCTGCGGGCGGACGGGCCGCATGGCCTGATCGGCGGTACCACCGGATCGGGCAAGTCCGAGTTGCTGCAGACCCTGGTGGCTTCGCTCGCGGTCATCAACCGCCCGGATGAGATGACGTTCCTGCTGGTGGACTACAAGGGCGGCAGCGCCTTCAGGGAGTGCGGGCTGCTGCCGCACACCGTGGGCATGGTCACCGACCTGGACGCTCATCTGGCCACCCGGGCGGAGGAGTCCCTGGTGGCCGAACTGGCCCGCAGGGAGTACATCCTGCTCACCGCGGGCGCCAAGGACATCGACGACTACCACCGGCTGTGGTCACAGCATCGTTCTGAGACGCTGCCGGGCCTGGAGGTGCTGCCCAGGCTGGTGATCATCATCGACGAGTTCGCTGCGCTGATGTACGAACTCCCTGACTTCATGCACACCCTGGTGAGCATCGCCCAGCGTGGCCGTTCGCTCGGCATCCACCTGATCCTCGCCACCCAGCGTCCGGCCGGCGTGGTGTCGGCGGACATCAGGGCCAACACCAACCTGCGGATAGCGCTGCGGATGGCCGACCCAGCGCAGAGCATGGACCTGATCGAGGCCGGCGACGCCGCCAGCATTCCCAGCGGAACTCCGGGCCGTGCCTACGTCAGGAGCGGGTACCGGCTGCCTGCGCCTGTCCAGATGAGCCGGATCGGGGGTCTCAGGCCCCGGACCGGCCTGCCCGGCGCCCGGCGTCCATGGCTGTCGCCTGTGACCTGGACCGAGCTGGGCCGGGTGCTACCAGGGCAGCCCGCCTGGCTGAATGACGATGAGCAGGTCACCGACCTCACCGTGCTGGTGAAGGCGATCGAGCTGGCGAATGAGCAGCTGGCAATACCGCGTCCGCACCAGCCCTGGCTGCCGCCATTGCCGGGAACGCTCCTGCTCAGTGACGTCACCGGTGCCCCGGCGGCAGCCGGTCGGCCGCTGCCGGGGCACGGCAGCTCGCTGGCCCCGGTCGCCTATGGCATCGACGACCTCCCGGCCGGGCAAGCACAGCGGCCCGCCGTCATCGACTTCGCATCCTTCGGGCACATGCTCGCGGTGGGCGCCCCGGTGAGCGGGCGGACCCAGTTGCTCCACACCGTCGCCGGCTCGATCGCCGCCACCCAAAGCTGCGCTGATGTGCACCTCTACTGCATCGACAGCGGCGACGGCGTGCTGCTGCCGATCGCCGATCTGCCGCACTGTGGCGCGGTGGTGACCCCCACCGAGACCGCGCGGACGGCCAGGCTGGCCGACCGGCTGAACCAGGAGATCACCCGCCGCCAGGAGTTGCTCGCCCGGAGCGGGTTCACCAGCGTCGGCGAGCAGCGGGCGGCGGTCTCGGACCGGCTGCGGCGGCTTTCACACATCATCGTGATGGTCAACCACTGGGAGCCTGCCAGCACGCCGGCCAGCCCGGCCGGCCAGGCCCGGCAGGCCAGCCGGGCCGGCCAGGACACGCTCACCGATGTGATCATGAGGCTCCTCGCCGAGGGCGCCAGGGTCGGCATGCACGTGCTGATGACCGGTGACCGGACCCTCCTCACCGGCCGGATGGCGGCCATGGCCGGGGACAATCTGGTCTTCCGGCTGACCGAGCGCGAAGACTATTCGCTAGCCGGGCTGCCGCGCTCGGCTGTCCCCATCGACATCCCGCCCGGCCGCGCGGTCCGCGCCCCGTCGGGCACCGAGACGCAGATCGCCCTGCTCGACGGCGAGCCGACCGGCCTGGGCCAGGCGGCGGCGCTGGGCCGGCTGGCCACGGCCGCCACACTGCGGGACGCCGAGGTGGCGCTGACCCTGCGGCCCTTCCAGGTGGACGTGCTGGCCCTGACGGGCGACCGGTTTCACGTCGGCGACGCGCTGGGCCGGCCGGTCGGCCGCGAGGACATCCTGGCCTGGCTGCGTGACCGGCACGCGAGCGGCGCGTCTGTCGCCCTGCTCGGGCCCCGGCGTGCGGGCAAGACCTGGGTGCTCGCCGAGCTGGGACGCCGTCTCGAACAGGATGGCTCGGCCCATGTCCGCCACGTGGTCGTGCCGCATCCGAGTTCCAGCGTCGACACACCCGACGCGCTCGCCCGGCTGCTCGACCGCGCGGTGCGTGCGGCCACCTCGCCCGCCGAGAAGCTGCTCGACCAGGCACAGGCGCGGTCGCGGTCCGGTGTCACCGGCCGCGTCGTGTACCTGCTCGACGAGGTCGGCCGCCTGGTGGGCTACGACCCCGCGGCCGTCTCCTGGCTGCGCGACCTGGGACAGGCCGGGGCGTGGCTGGTCTACACCGGCACCGAGAAGGACTGGCATGGGGTCGTGCGCTGGGCGCTGACCTCGCCCGGGTCCAGCTTCGGCAACGACGTCAACGCCCGGCTGCTCGGCCCCATCGACGATCGCTCCGCTCGCTTGTTCCTCACCGGAACGGCGGCCAACCTCCGGGTCAACCTGGGGGAGGACACCGCGGCCGCGATCATCGAGCAGACCGGCTCCTGGCCCTTCTACCTGCAGGTCGCCGGGGACGCCGTGGTCCGCCAGGCCCAGGCCGAGGATCTGCGGCCGCTGACCGACACGCATGCGCTGCGCTGGCTCATCGAGCAGCGGCTGCTTGACGAGTGGACACACCACTTCCAGGCTCGCTGGGCCGAGATCGGCCCTCC
>DASXMU010000301.1:0-5407 GCA_036495485.1 Streptosporangiaceae bacterium | reverse complement strand
TGCTCGCATCCTGGACGGCAAGGCCGTCGCTGCCGATATCCGTACCGATCTCACCCGGCGGGTCGCCGCGCTGGCGGCGCGCGGTGTGGTGCCCGGGCTCGGCACCGTCCTGGTCGGTGACGACCCGGGCAGCCGCTCGTATGTAAACGGCAAGCACCGGGACTGCGCCCAGGTGGGGATCACCAGCATCCGCAGGGACCTGCCCGCCGACGCCACCCAGGCCCAGGTCGAGGCCGTGGTGGACGAGCTGAACAACGACCCGGCCTGCACCGGTTACCTCGTCCAGCTCCCGCTGCCCGCCGGGCTTGACCCGCAGCGTGTCCTGCACCGGATGGACCCGGCCAAGGATGCCGACGGCCTGCACCCGGTGAGCCTTGGCAAGCTGGTGCTCGGCGAGGACGGGCCGCTGCCGTGCACACCCAAGGGAATCGTGGAGCTGCTGCGCCGGTACGAGGTGCCGATCGCCGGCGCCGACGTGACCGTGATTGGCCGTGGCATCACCGTGGGCCGCTCGCTCGGGCTGCTGCTGACCAGGCGCAGCGAGAACGCGACCGTGACGCTGTGCCACACGGGTACCAAGGACCTTGCCGCCCACACCAGGGAGGCCGACATCATCGTGGTCGCCGCCGGGCGGCCGGGGCTGCTGACTGCGGACATGGTCAGGCCGGGCGCGGCCGTGCTGGACGTGGGCATCACCAGGACCGAGGCTGGCCTGGTCGGCGACGTCGACCCCGGTGTGGCCGGGGTGGCCGGCTGGCTGGCCCCGATACCCGGTGGCGTCGGCCCGATGACCAGGGCCATGCTGCTGACGAACGTGGTAGAGGCGGCTGAGCAGGCGTGAACAGAGCCCGATTGGCCCACATAGCTACTCACCGGTAACATGGGACAGGACAAGAGCGGATCCAGGGAGGTCGGTCACCGGCCATGAACATAGTCGTGTGCGTCAAGCAGGTTCCCGATACCTGGGCCGAGCGCAAGCTGCGGCCCGGGGATTCCACGCTCGACCGGGAGTCGGTGGACGGGGTCATCAACGAACTCGATGAGTACGCGATCGAGGAAGGGCTCCGCCTGGCCGAGGCGCATGGCGGCGAGGTGACGATCCTGACCATGGGCCCGCAGAAGGCGGCCGAGTCGATCCGCAAAGCCCTCTCGATGGGCTGCGACAAGGCCGTGCACCTGCTGGACGACGGCCTGGCCGGCTCCGACTCGTCGCAGACCTCCTACGCACTCGCCCAGGTCCTCGGCCAGATCGGGTTCGATCTTGTCATCCTCGGCTCGGAGTCCACCGACGCGAGGACCGGCCTGCTCGCGGCGATGCTGGCCGAGCGGCTGGGCGTCCCGCAGATGTCGCTGGCCAGCAAGGTGGAGGTCGATGGCCAGGCGATCAGGATCGAGCGGCAGACCGACTACGGCTACGACAAGGTCGAGGCCGGCCTGCCCGCCGTGCTGAGCGTGGTCGAGAAGATCAACGAACCGCGCTACCCCTCCTTTAAGGGGATCATGGCGGCCAAGAAGAAGCCGGTCCAGACGCTGAGCCTGGCCGACGCGGGCATCGATCCCGCCATGGTGGGCCTCGCCTCAGCGACCACCGAGGTGGTCAGCTTCGCCCAGCGGCCGCCCCGGCAGGCCGGCACGGTCGTCAAGGACGAGGGCGACGGCGGCGCCAAGGCGGCCGAGTACCTCGCCGCCCAGAAGTTCATCTGAACCCAGGAGCGTTATGCAAACCGCATCGCGAGTGCAGGCCCGGCGGGTCTGCGCGAGTGATCGGGCAAGCTCAGGGGCACAGTCACCAGGCAACTCATTTGCATAATGCGAACTTTTACATAAGCACAGCATCCAGAAAGGACTACGAAACCCATGTCTGAGGTGCTGGTACTCGCCGAGCACACCGACGGCGAGGTCAAGAAGGTCACCTTCGAGCTGCTGACGCTGGCCCGCCGCTTCGGTGAGCCCGCGGTGGTTTGGGCCGGTTCCGGCGCTGAGGCGGCGAAGGACCGGCTGGGCGAGTTCGGCGCGGCCACGGTCTACGTCGCGGCCGGCCCGGAGTTCGGTGAGTACGTGGCCGGGCCGAAGGCCGAGGCGCTCGCCGCCCTGGTCGCGGAGAAGTCCCCGGCGGCGGTGCTCGTCGCGAGCACCCCGGAGGGCAAGGAGGTCGCCGGCCGGCTCGCCATCAAGACCGGGTCCGGCGTGATCACCGACGCGGTTGGCCTGGACGAGGGCCTGGTCGCTGAGCAGTCCATCTTCGGCGGGGCCATCGTGGTGCAGTCCAGGGTGAAGACCGGTACCCCGATCATCGCCGTGCGGCCCAACTCGGTGACGCCGCAGGCAGAGCCGGGCGCTGCCGAGCTGGTGCCGCTGGAGGTCCAGGTCAGCGACGCCGCCAAGGGCGCCAGGATCACCGAGAGCGTGGTGGCCGAGCGCGGCGAGCGGCCCGAGCTCACCGAGGCCTCCATCGTGGTGTCCGGCGGCCGGGGTGTCGGCAGCGCGGAGCAGTTCGCCCTGATCGAGCGGCTCGCGGACTCGCTGGGCGCGGCGGTCGGGGCGTCGCGGGCCGCGACCGACGCCGGCTGGTACCCGCATCAGTTCCAGGTCGGCCAGACCGGCAAGACCGTCGCCCCCCAGCTCTACCTGGCGGTCGGTATCTCCGGCGCGATCCAGCACCGGGCCGGCATGCAGACCTCCAAGACGATCATGGTGATCAACAAGGATTCCGAGGCGCCCATCTTCGAGCTGGCCGACTTCGGCGTGGTCGGCGACCTGTTCAACGTGGTGCCGCAACTCGTCGAGGAGATCGGCAAACATCGCCAAGTCTGACCACTGTGCTTTATCAAAAGTTCGGGTTCTTCAAGAAACCCACGCCCGTTGCGGCGGTGCCACCCGCACCGTGTCTCACTCAACGCTACGGTTCTTCAAGAAACCCACTCCGGTTTACGGCAGTGCCACCTGCACCGGCACTCGGGCAGGCCGAAATCGCCTGCCCTCCCTGGCCGGTCTTGAAGAATCCTCACTGAGAGTTGGGCCAAACCGCCCGGTAGGCTGAGCGCGTCATGGGGTATTTCGACGGCGCCGCAGAAGGCGCGGCAGCGTCGGCGGAACCGGCTGTCGTCTACCTTGACCACGCGGCCACCACGCCGTTGGTCCCCGAGGCGCTCGGCGTGATGACCGAGGAGCTGGCCAGGCTCGGCAACCCGAGTTCACTGCACAACGCGGGCCGCCGCGCCCGCCGGGTGGTCGAGGAGTCACGCGAGCAGATCGCCGAGGCCTATGGCGCCAGGCCGAGCGAGGTCATCTTCACCAGCGGCGGCACCGAGGCCGACAACCTGGCCGTGAAGGGCCTGTACTGGGCCCGGCGCGGCGAGGATGCCGGGCGCCGCCGGGTACTGGCCACCGCCATCGAGCACCATGCGGTGCTGGACAGCGTGCACTGGCTATCCAGCCACGAGGCGGCCGAGGCCGACTGGCTGCCGGTGGACGACTGCGGCCGGCTCACCCCGGAGGCACTGCGCGCGGCCATCGAGGCAGACCCGCGCAACGTGGCCCTGGTCAGCGTCATGTGGGCGAACAACGAGGTCGGCACCGTGCAGCCGATCAGGGACCTGGCCGCGGTGGCCCACGAGCATGGCATCCCGTTCCACAGCGACGCCGTGCAGGCCGCCGCTCAGTTGCCGCTGGACTTCGCCGCCTCGGGCGCGGACGCGCTCAGCATCACCGGGCACAAGCTCGGCGGCCCGGTCGGTGTCGGCGCGCTGCTGCTCGCCCGGCACGCCGAGCCGGTGCCCGTGCTGCACGGCGGCGGGCAGGAGCGGGACATCCGGTCCGGCACGCTCGACGCCCCGGCCATCAGCGCGTTCGCCACCGCCGTGCGGCTGTCGGTCGAACGGGTGTCGGACGAGGCCCGCAGGCTCGCCGCCCTGGCCGCCGAGCTGGTCGGCCAGATCCGTGCCGCCGTGCCCGACGCGGTGCTCAACGGCCCGCCGCCGGGGCCGCAGCGGCTGCCCGGCAACGTCCACTTCTCCTTCCCCGGCTGTGAGGGCGACGCGCTGCTGATGCTGCTCGACGCCAAGGGTGTCGCCTGCTCGACCGGGTCGGCGTGCACGGCGGGCGTGGCGCAGCCGAGCCACGTGCTGCTCGCCATGGGCGCCGGCGAGGCGCGGGCCCGCGGCTCGCTGCGGTTCTCGCTTGGCCACAGCTCCACCAAGGCGGACGTGGACGCCGTCGGCGTGGTCATCGGCGAGGTCGTCGAACGCGCCCGCCGCGCCGCCCGCTAACTCGAGGCCTGCGGCTCCTGCGTCATCTCGCTCAGCACGCTGGCCTGCACCGGGGCGATCAGCTCCCGGGCGAATGCCCGCGCCTCGTCCAGCGTGTTCATGGGGATGGCGCTCGATGGTGTGAGGATGAACGACAGCACGATCCGCACGCCAAGCTCGGCCACGGTCTGGATGCGCCGCTCCACCTCGGGCGGCGGCGTGGCACCGCCGAACAGGTCGCGCCGGATGAACGCGGCGCTGTGTTCCCTGGCCATGTCCACCACCGGCCCGCCGTTCACCGTGAGGGACGGCAGGATCGCCTCAGGCTCGGTGCGCAGCAGCCGACGCAGCAGCGAGTGCCCGCGCAGGTAGTGCAGCGCGAAGGCGACCCGCTCGATGATCCGGTCTGCCGGGGAGATGTCGTCCCCGCCCACGGTGACCAGGTCGCCGAGGAAGCTGTGCAGTTCGCGCAGCACGACGGCCTCGACCAGGTTCTCCTTCTTGGGGAACCGGCGGTAGATCGTGATCCTGGACAGGCCGCAGCGCCGCGCGATGTCCTCCATCGTGGACCGGCGCAGCCCGAAGTCCTCGAACTGCCCCAGCGCCGCGTCCAGGATGCGCTCGGTCACCGGGTCCGCGCCGGTGGCCGGGTCGCGTGCCAGCGCCATCCGCACCAGATCGATCGCCATCGTCAGCCTTCCGCCCGACCGGGCCCGTTACGCGCCCAGAACGGACCGTACCCGCCCGCAAGCCCGCATGGGCCCGGGATCTCCACCAATCTGACCTTACGCCTTGATACAAAGATGCAGAGAATGTATCTTAAGTTTCAATGCTACGGCTACGACGAGTACGGCAAGCACGTCACGACAAGCACGGCACGGCAGCGAGGAGCACCGGCATGGGAGCCACAGGAGCCACAACGGCCCCAGCAGCCCTGAGATCGCGCACCTATGCCGTCGTGATCGTGGGCACCGGCTTCTCCGGCATTGGCATGGCGATCGCGCTGAAGAAGTCCGGCGTGCGAAACTTCGTCATCCTGGAGAAGGCGGACCGGGTCGGCGGCACCTGGCGGGAGAACACCTATCCGGGCTGTGCCTGTGACATCAGGTCGCACCTGTACTCGTTCTCGTTCGAGCCCAAGGCCGACTGGAGCCGCGAGT
>DASXMU010000300.1:0-3021 GCA_036495485.1 Streptosporangiaceae bacterium | reverse complement strand
CCAACAAGATCATCCAGCGCCTCGTCGGTGCGGCCTGCCGTGGGCGTGCCGACCGGGATGTCGTCTCCCGCTCCCAGCCGGGACAGCAGCACGGCCAGCGCGGCATGGATGACCATGAACAGCGTCACCCGGTGCCTGCGGGCGATAGCGGCCAGCTCGCCGTGCACCCCGGCGGGGATGGCAAAACCGACGGTGCCGCCCTGGTAGCTGGCCACCTGGGGACGGGGCCGGTCGGCCGGCAAGGTCAGCTCTCCGGGGATCCCGGCGAGGGCCTGCCGCCAGAATCCCGCCTGGCGGGCCAGTTCGCTGCCGGGATCGTCCTCGTCCCCCAGCAGCTCACGCTGCCATAGCGCGTAGTCGGCGTACTGCACTGCCAGGGCCGGCGGCCGCCAGGGCTGGCCAGCCAGCCGCGTCTGGTAGGCCGCCCCCAGATCGCGCAGCAGCGGCCTGGCCGACCAGCCGTCTCCGGCGATGTGATGTATCAGCAGTATCAGCACCTGCTCGTCCGGCCCGGCCAGGATCAGCGTGGCGCGGAACGGTATCTCGGCGGCGAGATCGAATGGCCGCGACGCCGCGGCCTCCACCAGCCGCTCCACCTCACCAGGACCAGCCTCCACCACCTCCAGCACCGGCCCCACCACACCATCACCCACCACCTGCCGAGCACGCCCCTCAACATCAGGAAACGTCGTGCGCAACGCCTCATGCCGCACCACCACATCACCCAGCGCACCACCCAGCACCCCAGCATCCACCCCACCACCCAGCCGGAAAACAAACGGAATGTTATACACCGGCGAAGCCCCCTCCAGCCGGTCCAGGAACCACAACCGCTGCTGCGCAAACGACAACGGCACCACCGGCGGACGAGGGCGGGCGGTCACCGCCGGCCTGGCCGGGCCAGTGCTGGCGATGACACCGGCCAGTTCCGCTGCGGTCGGGGCGCTGAACAGTGCCCGCAGCGGAACCTCGGCGCGCAGGACCGCGCGAACCCGTGACACCAGCCGCATCGCCAGCAGCGAGTGACCGCCGAGGTCGAAGAAGCTGTCGTCGATGGTCACCGAAGGCACGCCAAGTATCTCGGCATACAGGCCGCACAGGATCTCCTCGGCCGGCGTCCTCGGTGCGCGTCCCCCGGCGGCCAGGTCGTACCGCGGTGCCGGCAGCGCGGCCCGGTCCACCTTTCCGTTCGGCATCAGCGGAAGGGCGTCCACGACGACGCACGCCGACGGCACCATATAGTCCGGCAGCGTCGCGGCCAGCTGCCGCCGCAGCGCTCCCGCGTCGAGCGCCGTTCCGGCCGCCGCCGTCACGTAGCCGACGAGGCGCTTGCCACCAGGGTGGTCCTCGCGGGCGATGGCGACGGCCTGGCCGACCCCCTCCATTGCCGACAGGACCGCCTCGACTTCGCCGAGTTCGACCCGCGAGCCGCGGATCTTGACCTGGCTGTCGGAACGCCCGACGAACTCCAGCTCCCCGTCCGGCCGCCACCGCACCAGGTCGCCGGTCCGGTACATCCGCTCCCCGCCGCCGAACGGGCAGGCCACGAACCGCTCGGCGGTCAGCCCCGCGCGGCCCAGATAGCCGCGCGCCAGCCCGGTGCCGGCGATGTACAGCTCTCCGGCCAGGCCGGCCGGCACCGGCCGCAGCCAGGTGTCAAGCACGAACACCCGCGTGTTCCACACTGGCCTGCCGATCCTGACGTCGGCGCCGTCGCAGCGCGCGAACAGGCTGTCCGCGCTGGCTTCTGATGCCCCGTAGAGATTCGACAGCTCCGCGTGCGGATAACGCTCGGCGAAGCTGGCCGCCAGCGAAGGCGGCAGTGCTTCTCCACTGCAGATCCAACGCCGGCAATTCTCCAGCGCCCCGCGGTCGTCCTCACTGAGGAGGGCGTCGAGCAGGCTCGGGACCACGGTCATCCGGCACAGATCCGACCGGGAAACCATGGCGGCCAGCTCGGTCGCGTTTCGCGCGGCGGCGCTGTCGGCCAGGACTATGTGCGCGCCGTTCGCCAGCGCGCCGAAGAGCTCGCTCGACCCGTCGAGGAAGCTGAGGGTGCTCTTCGCCACGACGTCCTCGGCCGCGGCGTACGGGTAGTTCGCGCTGTACCACAGGATCCGGTTGACGTAACCCAGGTGCAGGCCGACAACCCCTTTGGGGTGTCCGGTGGAGCCGGAGGTGTAGACGACGAACACCGGATGGGACGGCTGCAGCGGCGCGGCGCGGTCCGCGTCCGTCAGTTCCTGATCGCCGTAGCCAGCCAGCGTCTGCGCGATGCCGTCATCGTCGACCACGACGCGGCGGGCCCCAGCGGGCACCATATCCGCGGTCGCCCGCTCGGTGATCACCACTGTGGGCCGGGCGTCGGCGTACATGAACTCAACCCGGTCGCGTGGGTAGTCAGGGTCGACGGGCAGGTACGCGGCGCCGGACTTGACGATCGCCAGGAGGGCGACGACCAGATCCACCGACCGGTACAGCGCGAGCGCGACGATCTGCTCAGGTCCGGCGCCCAGGCTGATCAGGTGCCGGGCCAGCCGGTTGGAGGCGGTGTCGAGTTGTGCGTAGGTGAGATGGCGGTCGCCGCAGGTCACGGCGGTGGTGTGGGGGGTGTGGGTGGTCTGGGTGGTGAACAGGGCGGGCAGGGTGGTGGTGGTGAGGGGGGTGGTGGTGGTGTTCCAGGTGGTGAGGATCTGGTGGTGCTCGGCGGGGGACAGCAGGCTGATCCGGGCCAGCGGGGTGGCGGGGCCGGTGGCGGTGGTGTCCAGGATGGCGGCCAGCCGGGCGGCCAGGGTGGTGACGTAGCTGGCTGGCAGCAGGGCGGGCTGGTATTCCAGGCACAGCTGGAGCTGGGGGCCGGGGACCACGCGCAAGCTGAGTGGGTAGTGCGCGGCGTCGCGGCCCTGGATGGCGCGCAGCCGCAGCCCGGCCGTCTCGGTGCCGGTGCCGGTGGTGGGGTAGCTCTCGAAGACCATGGTGGTGTCGAACAGGTCCCCGATCCCGGCCTGGGCCTGGATCTGG
>DASXMU010000299.1:0-2989 GCA_036495485.1 Streptosporangiaceae bacterium | reverse complement strand
GTCGGCTGGGAGATCCCGGAGCAGGTGTCCGAGCCCTTCGTGCCGGGGCAGCCGCCGTTGTCGCGCTGCAGCGCCCAGAACGACAGCGTGTTGATGCCGTTGCTGCTGGCCCAGCTCAGCACCGTGTTCGCGTCGGCCTGGGTGAAGGTCTCAGCGGCGCCGAAGTCGTCGATGCCGGGCATCTCGATGATGCCGATCATGTTCCAGATCTGGGTGGAGCTCAGCGAGGGGTACAGGGCTTGCAGCTGGCTGTGCGTGTCCGAGCCCGCGCTCTTGGTGTCGGTGGCCATCTCCTGCTTGGACCCGATGAAGTAGTCGAACGTCATCATGTTCACCGAGCTGATCGTGGCGCCGTCCGCGATCGCGCTTTGGATCTCCTTCTTGTCCTGCCCGGACATCCCGGTGGGGTTGCTGGGCAGCGTGTAGGAGAACTGGACGCTGCGGCCGTTCGACTTCGCCCAGGCCTCGACTTGCGCGATCGCCTCGTTGCGGCGCTGGGTCGCGCCGGCGTTGCCTAGCTCGTTCCCCTCCACGTCCAGGTCGATGCGGGGCACGTTGTAGGTGGTGAACACGTCCTCGTAGACCGCTGCGATCTTGCTGACGCTGGTGCAGCTCGCGGCGATGTCGGTGCCGCCGTTGTCGGCGGACGCGCCGCCGAACGACGGGATGACGTTCCCGCCGTTGGCCTGGATCGTGGAGATGGCGCTGCCGAAGCTGGACTGGGCGATCGGCATGCTGGTGTCGCCCTCCCAGTACGCGGTGCAGGAGCCATGCGTGGCGGTCTGCAGGAACGCCAGCGACAGGTAGCTGGCGCCCGATGCCTGGGAGAGCTGGGCCAGGCCGCCGCTGCTGGTGTTGTAGCCCTCGAAGTACGGAGCGAAGACGTGGGCCGGCAGCGGGGCGGCGTTGGTGGTGGCGTTGGTGGTGGCGTTCGCGGCGCCGGCGCCGGTCGCGACGAAGGCGATCGCGGCGGTCGCGGCGGCGAGCGCGGTCTGGAGGGTGGTGCGTCGTGTCATCCGGTGATTCCTTTGGCTAGGGCCGAAGCGAGCAGGGCTTCGGTTCGACGGCAGGGACCTAACCGAACCTCCGCAGGTCAGGAGAGTCTTCCATGTATACAATTAGTAAACTTTCCTGACAATCTTTGCCCGGGACGCTAGTCCAGTCCCTCGTCACCGTCAAGGGGAACGGCTGGATCCGGCCCCGCTCGATCCACGCCCAACTCTCCCTGGCTCCTGGCTCCTGGCCGGTGGTGTCGATGGCACATGGACACCACGGGGTGGCGGTCGATGGCACATGGGTGTGGCTTTTTTGGAGTGAGGGTTCATGCGGCCAGTGCAAGGTTGGTTTGGTAGTGGCTGAGGTGGTTACGGTGGTGTTCTTGCCTGATGTGGTGGGTCCAGTAGGTGGGCAGGTCGCCGCTGGCGTGGATGGCGCGTATCCAGAGCATGGCCTGGGCGCCGGGCAGGCTCCACCTGGCTCCGGTGATGGCCATCCGGTCGGCGACGAGGTGGCGGCAGGCGCCTTCGATGACGCCGGTGGCAATCGGCCAGCCGCTGGCCAGGGCGGTGGGGTAGTCCAGGTAGGGCTGTTTGGCCCTGAGGTAGCCCAGGGTCCTGTGGATGATCTTGGCATGCTCGCGGCCGGGGCTGGGCGGGTGCGTGGTGGCCAGGGCCTCGATGGTGGTGATCACTTCAGCGGCCTGGCCGTGCAGGATGGCCAGGCCCTGGGTGGTGACCCAGTCCTCGGCCGCCCGGTCACCGGATGGGTGGAAGCACCAGGCGGCCTTCCACAGGTATTCCAGCACGTGGATGAAATCGACCAGGATCGTGATGGTGATGCCGCGTTTGGCTGCCTCGGCGCGGATGACCCCGATCTGGTGCAGGTCCCCATCGGCCAGCGCGATCCAGGGCCGGTCATGGCCGGGGTCACGCCGCTCGGCCTGGTCAAACACCTTGGCAATGGTCTGGGCGCGGCTGGCGGTGATCTCCGCGGTGTACCACCGGTTCAGCGCCACCGGCCCGGCCGGGCGCGCCTGGCCCGGGCCACGGCCCAGGATCTGCTCCGGGACCCGCGCCACCGGGGCGGGCTGGACGTCGAAAACCACGCCAACCTCAGCGATCCGGGTATGCCCGGCTTTTTGCCCGGTGCCCAGCCGGCTGCGGAACGCCCTGGTGCGCCCGCGGGCTTTGCGGGCGGTCTCAGCCCGCAGCGCCTCGGGCCGCATCGCCACCCCCTTGCCATCCACGGAAATCACCAGCGGCAGCCCCGGCCGGGCTGCCTCCGGCTGGACCGGGCAAAACCCCGGCGCATCCCGCGCGGCCCCAGCGACGATCTGCTCCAGCTGCTGCTTGCCGACACTGACCCCGGTCGCCGCCTGCAGCCACAGCTGCGCCTGCTCATACGACCCAGCCAGCGCATACATCACCACCGCCCGCTGGATCTGCCACGAATACCGCCGCACCGGCAGATTCAGCACGCCATCAGCCGGATACAAGTTCCCCGCACCCACCGTCCGGTAAGCCATCCGCCGCACCACCACCGGGCCAAACCAGCTCACCACGGTCCGGGCATGACCCCGCTCGGCCCGCGTCCGCACCACCCCATCAGCCCCACTCACGTGCGCCAGCCGCCGTTCCCCCGCCGCCCGCACATCCAGCACCTGCTGCAGCGCCGTGCGCAGCACCTCCCGGCCCCGCACGATCACCTGCTGCTCGATCTCATCGAACGTCAACCCCCCCGCATCTGCCCCACCCAGCTCGCTGACCAGGCTCAGCAGCCCGCCCACCAGCACACCCAGCCCCGGCTGCACCCCCTCAGCGCTAGCCACCAGATGCCGCACCGCATACCCTTCCATCCCAGGCTTCCTTTCACTTGTTCTGGTTCCACACCTACGAACATAGGGAAAGGAAGCCCCTTCTGCCTGCACACCCACCACCCAGACACCCCAGCCCAGCATCACGAACCTCACTCCAAAAAAACCACACCCATG
>DASXMU010000298.1:0-43200 GCA_036495485.1 Streptosporangiaceae bacterium | reverse complement strand
TTGTGACCAGTTTGCTGACCAGCCCTGGGTGAGGGCCTGGTTGCCGGTGTAGGTGTAGGTCAGGGTCCAGCCGGTGATGGCTGTGGTGCCGGTGTTGGTGACGGTGATCGCCGCGGTGAACCCGGTGCCCCAGTCGGTGGGGACCGAGTAGGCGGCGCTGCAGCTGCCGGTCTGGGCGGCAGCGGCTAGCGGTGCCTGGATGGCCTGGCCCGCGGCCAGGCCACCCATGCTCACCGCGAGGGCTGATGCCACCACGACGGCACGCAATCGCGCGCCAGAAATTTTCATTTTCCGCACCTCCCTGCGGGATCGGATGGGGCACCGGCGACGCTAGGCCGGCCGGTGTAAGCGGTCAACCAAAGGAAAGGCCGCCTCGGTGAAAGTGGACGTAGCCGACGGCACCGGAATGGAAGTTTCACGGAAGCGACCCATCCTCGCCACGCCCCGTAACAAGCAGCGGGCACCTCTGCCCCAGCCGCCGGATGCGCGACGGCCGCCGTCGCGGGCAGCGCAACGGCGCAGGGCCAGGAGGCAGCTTTCACTCAGCTCGCACGTGCTCGGGGATCCGGGCCGCATATCCGGGCGACCATTTCATTAAATTGTTCATTATGTCAGTAATTATCGTCATATCCGAGCCTGTTGCAGAAAGTTTCATCGCCATTACACAATTGTTTCCAGCAATTGATACCAGACGGCGGTCGCGGAGCGGGGCAACTGACACGTCCTGAGACTTGTCGAGGAGAAGGCGGTGACGATCACACATTCAGCGGCAGGAACGATCCCGCCGACACTGGCCGATGTTGCCCATCTGGCCGGCGTCTCGTCAGCCACGGCGTCACGGGTCCTCACCGGATCGGCCCGGGTACGGCCGCAGACCAGGGACAAGGTGGAGCAGGCGATCTCCCAGCTCGGCTATGCCCGGAACCGGGCAGCCCGCTCGGTCCAGCCACGCGGAACCGGCTCCATCGCCCTGGTGGTGTGCGAGGAGAATGTGAAGTTCTTCGCCGACCCATTCTTCGCACGGATGCTATGGGGTATCACCAAGGCGCTGACCTCGGCTGATCTGCAGCTTGTCCTGCTCATGCTGTATTCGGCCCGTGACTACCACACGCTGTCCAGGTACCTGCGCAGCGGTCACGTGGACGGCGCGCTGTTTATGTCCATGCATTCCAGGCCGGACTTCGACTTCACCACCCTTGGCATACCGCTGGTGCTATGCGGCCGGCCGGTAGGCGGCGGGGCCGGCCTGTCCTATGTGGACGCCGACAACGTCGATGGCGCGCAGCGGGCGGTCAGCTACCTGCTCGACTCCGGCCGCAGGGCGGTCGCCACCATCGCCGGGCCGCCCGACATGTCGCCCGGCGTCGACCGGCTGCTCGGCTACCGCAAGGCCATGACCGCCGTCGGCGTCAACGACCCCGGCATGATCGCCTACGGCGACTTCAGCCGCCGCTCCGGCGAGCACGCGCTGTACCGGCTCATCGACCACCGTCCCGGCCTCGACGCCGTGTTCGTCGCCTCGGACCTGATGGCCGCCGGGGCACTGCACGCGCTGCGCCGCCTCGGCCGCCGCGTCCCCGACGACGTCGCCGTGATCGGCTTCGATGACCTGCCACTGTCGCAGCACACCGAGCCAACCCTGTCCACCGTGCGCCAGCCCGTCGACGTCATGGGCGCCAGGATGGTCCGCGAACTGCTCGCGCTGATCGCCACCAAGGACCGGGACCCGTCCCACGTCATCCTGGGCACCGAGCTGGTCCTCCGGCACTCCGCCTGAACGCATCTAGCTCCCGGACCTTGTCACCGGTGGAAGCCAGCGCGCTTGGCTGGCATGCCAGACAGCATGGGCGCGGGCATTCCGGCCAGCGTGGCGCTGGTATGTCAGTCAGCGCGGCCCGGAGCGGACGTGCCATCGCTGCGGCCGGCCACTGCCGGCGACGTCGGCCGCCACGCGGTCATTGGTCTACTCGCCGAAGGTGTTGCTGGTGGCGCGCAGCACGCGGGCGATGATGAGGGCGGCCTCGACGGTGTGCTCGCGGTCGGTGATGACCTCGATCCAGCTCCACCAGAACGAGCCTGCCTCGGCGAAGATGCGCTCCGTCAGCATGGCGACTTCGGGGTTACTCACCTGCAGGTACGGCTGCTTGCCCACCGGGGTGCGCAGGATGGCCTGGAAGCCGAGCGCGGTCAGCTCGTTGGCGAGCCGTTGCAGGTCGGTCTGCCTGGTTTGCTTGGTGTCAGTGTTGATGGTGTCTGTGTCGATAGCTGGAACTGTCATGGTCGGGACCCTCCCCTGAGGTGAGCCGTTGTGGGCTCGGCAGGCTGGATGGGGCCGGTGGCAGGGACCCCAGCACGGGGAGCGACCAGACCCTGCCGTCGGCGAGTAACCCTGGGCCTGGGCACTAGCAGCCCGGCGCCGGGCGCTGGGGGGGCCGCGCGGCCGGGGCGGGCTAGCCTGCCGACCACGCGGCCCGTCAGTGCTGTCTCGGCACGCACGGGGCCGCATTCGCGGCGGCGCACAGCCGCATCTGTCCAGCGTGAGGACTTGAATGCGTGGAGTGACATGACACCTCCGCGGTGAGTCGACGTGCGAGAACAGAGATAGGTGTAAGCTTGGGCACCATCATGCACGCTCTTCGAGTAAAGTGCAATCTATGTACTTTTTTTTTAAAGAAATTGATCAGAAGTCTTGCTATTTCGGTTGCCTAGTATGGGCTGAGACGGAAGGATGGAGTCACGTGGCTACACAGAGCCAACCCAGGGAAGGAGTACGCACATGACCGTGCGTTCAAACCCGAGCATCCGGCATCGCCGGCTTGCCGGAGACCTGCAGCGGTTGCGGCAAGCGGCTGGGCTGGACCGGGACGAGGTGGCCGGGCGGCTGGAATGGCATTCGACGAAGCTGTACCGGATCGAGACCGCCCGTTCGGGCATCACCGTCGCCGACCTCAAGCACCTGCTGGACCAGTACGGCGTCAAGGACGAGCGCGAGCGCCAGGCGCTGATCTCCCTGGCCCGCACCGCCCGGCAGAAGAGCTGGTGGACCAGGTACAACGACGTGTTCCACAGTTCCTACATAGGACTGGAAGCCGAGGCGTCCAAGCTTCGGGCCTTCGAGCTGATCTACGTACCGGGGCTGCTGCAAACGGAGGCGTACGCACGTGCCCTGATCCAGGGCGGTCTGGTCGTCTCCGACATCGAGCGGCGCGTGGCCGCCCGGATGGAGCGCCAGCAGTTGCTGGAGCGCGACGACCCGGCGGAGCTGTGGGCGATCATCGACGAGGCGGCGCTCACCCGGCCGGTGGGCGGACCGGCTGTCATGCGCGAGCAGCTCGACAAGCTGATCCAGGCACCGGAGCGGGGAAACATCACGATCCAGGTGATCCGGACTGCGGTCGGCGCGCATCCAGGGATGGATGGCGTCTTCACGATGATGGACTTCCCGCATCCGGAGTTCTTCGGGCCGGTGGTGCACCTGGAGACCGCCACCGACGGCCTGTATCTGGAAGAGCCGGAAGAGGTCGGCCGGTATACGCTGATATTCGATCACCTGCGGGCCATCGCGCTCTCGCCTGGCGAGTCGGCGCTCTGCCTGCAGGGCATCAAGGAGCAGTTCCGATGAACCCGAAGGGAGGCTAGACATGGTCGGCGGGCAAAGTCTGGACCTGTCTGGCGCGATCTGGATCAAGAGCACGCGAAGCTCGGCGCAGGGCCCCAACTGCGTCGAAGTCGCCCGGAACCTGCCCGGCGTCGTCGCCATCCGCGACTCCAAAGACCCACACGGGCCCGCGCTGGTAGTACCGGCCAGCGACTGGCGGCAGTTCACCCACGCGGTGAAGCGCGGCACCCTGGCCGTCTAACTAGTCTCCCCGCCCAGCTTGCTGAGGCTGTCCGTGAGGGCCTTAATGAGCCCCACGCCGAGGGCTGTGAGCTCGGTAAGTGCGCGCCTGACCTCATGATCCTGTGCACGTTGCCCGGCGAGAGCGCCGAGCTGGAGGGTGAGCTTCGCTATGAACTCGGCTGCCTCCGGGTCGTGCGGAACGGTAAAGGTACGGCGGCTGACCTGATCTTCGCTGCGCGCGCTGAGGCTGATCGTGAAGAAGTAGTCGCCGCAGGCGGCTCTGTGCTTGGCCCAGTCCCCCATCATGAGGGCCAGGTCGCGGGCCTCGATCAGATCATCGGCGAGATCGGCGTCGAGATCGCTGGCCCGGGCCAAGACGAGGATCTGGTCAAGCGACGCAGCGAACCAGTCGACGCCGACCCGGCCCTTGCCGGGCCAGGGCTCTCCCCCGCTCACGCACGCCCCCTGGCAGGCTGCGCGCGCAACCCAGAGATGGCAGCGGCGCCGGCGGCGGTACCGGGTAGCGCTCCGTAGGCGGCCATGCGCGTTGTGCATCTCATCAGAAGGGACGCTAGCAGGCTTGTCACGGGGTTAACACCATTCAGCGTGCAATCTGCAAAAAGCATGTGCCTTCTATGTGTGCTTTGGGGAACTGAACCCTGGGGCACCGGCAAGGTCACGACCGGCGCTGCACGGTAGCGATCTGCGTCTCAGGCAGATTGACGCCGGCTGTGCTCAGTCAGCGGCCGATGACGGTCCCGCCGCACGGATACTGCCGCACGCTGGATGTCGTCGCGCTACCAGCGCCACTCCCGCTGCCCGTACAGATGCTCCGCCTTGACGCCGTGCTCGCCGCACCAGGCGAGGAACTGGCCAACCTGCTGGAGCTGGACCGAGTCCGCACGGTAGCTCGTGGCCATGACGTGCCCCAGCCAGGTCTCCTCGCCCATGGCGTAGACGTAGGCCTCCGAGACACCCAGTTCGGTGACGATAGCCCCGGCCTGGGCCGCGTTCGACCCCGACAAGGTCCGCGAGTCGCTCATCTTCTTGCTGACCGGCCGGGTGAGCAGCGCCCGGTAGAGCCAGGTCAGCGCGGCTCCGGCGCACTCCATGCCCAGGAATGCGACGTCAATGTCCCCGATGTGACGGCGCAGGTACCGGTACAGCCCGGGGTCGACTCCCGAGGAGTCCGCGCCAACGAACACCGTCCGGCCAGCCAACTGCACGCAGTAGGTCGCCTTAGCCCGGATATCCAGGTCAGCGTGCTCGCCCAGGAACGGCGTAACGGTGACCTTCCCGCCCGGGAACTCTACCTCGCCGAAGTCGTCGACCTCGGCTACCGGAAGGCCGACGTGTTCCAGGCAGAGCGCGAGCGACGGGTCGGGCAGGTTGCCCCGGGAGCAGCGCGGCACCACCACGGTGCCGACCCGCCCGCGCAGTTGCAGCAGCGACTCGAGCACGATGTGGTCCTGGTGCCCGTGAGTGATCAGTACCAGATCGATGTAATCGGGCAGGTCCCGGTACGTGTAACGGTCGTTTTGCGAGGAGTCCGCACTGACGAAGGGATCCGTGACGATCGCGGCTTGCGGAGTCTGCATCACCAGGCAGGCGTGCCCGAAGTAGCGGATCCGTCCGCCGGCATCGATATGACGGCCGGCCGCCAAGCTGGGTGCGGGAGCGAGCAACCGCCGGAGCTTGGCGGCGCCGTCGTCACCGAGATCCAGCATCTCGCGCAGCACGGACACCGACGTCGGGTGCACCCGGGCACGGAACAACTCCTCCAGTGCCGGGTGCCGGAACGGGATCCGCAGGTCAAGGACGTCGAGCGCGGGCAGCCGGGGCGTGCTCAGAATGAACGGCCGTTCGATCCCGGTCTCGAGGGAGAGCTGAACCGACTGGCGATCGTCGGTGTAGGCGGCGCTCTCGTACACCAGCGGTTCGATGAAGCGGACCTGGGCGTGGTTGTTCGTGTCGTACGCGATCTCCACCAGACCGGAAAGGGCTTCGGGGAGTTTCTGGTACAGCGGCGTGAGGTCGAATCCGGTCGCCTCCTGCCTGACGATCTCCTCAGCGTCCGCGACCGCTACGGCGAACCCGAGCATGCCAGCCCGGTCGCGCTTGATTGTGTCTAACAGCTGGCCGGCCTCGGAGACCCGGCCCTCAGGGATGTTGACGAAATGGCCGCCGCGAAGCGCCGGGTTGCCGCTTGCGCTGATGTGGAACTCCGGCGACTGCAGGAACGACTCCAGCAATGGAACCTGCAGGAACGCCAGGTTCATCGCCGCCTGCACCGGCGCCACGGTGTGCAGCCACGCGTAGAACCCGTCCGTCAGCGGTTCGATGATCACCTCTGGCCGCAGGAACCTCGGCTCGCCGTCCATCTGCCCCTCCCTCGCGACGGCAATCATAGGATGCCGGGCAGAATGGGAGAAGCCGCTGGCAACGGCGGGCAGTAAGCAAATGATTACTATCCGTGGTAATGACCGGGTCCGGGCGGTTAACCGGTTGCTGCCATGTCATCAGCGGGGCAGCCTGGAGCGGTGACCGGGCCCTTCTTCGTCGCTGGCACCGGGCGCTGCGGGACCAGCCAGCTTGTCCAGGTGATGGGCGAGCATCCAGACGTCCACGCCATCGAGTGGGAAAGCCGTTTCCTGGTCGATCCCGGCGGGTTCGAGGATCTGGCCCGGACGCTGACCGATTGCTACACCCCGTATCACGCCGACGATGCGATGCGCCGGCTCGCCTGGCTGCTCAACGAGCGGCTGACGGGGACCACGGCGGAAGCATTCCGCACCTGGGGCCTCGCCGACGAGATCGGCCAGGACCGGTACCGGGCCGCGGCTGACCGGCTGTGGCAGCAGCTGACCTGGTACGAATTCGAGGAAGCCGTCCCGCCGCTGAGCGACCGGTATGGCCGCTGGCAGTATGCCCCCGGCGAGCAGCGGACCCATCGGCGGGTGGTCGCCCGGCACTATCGCGATCGCACGGAGCTGATCGTCATCCTGCGGGAGTTCACGGCCCGTCTGTTCGGCGCCGCCGCGCAGCGCGCCGGCAAGCGCACCTGGTGCGAGAAGACCCCGTTCAATCTGCTGTCCATCCCGTTCTTGCAGGAGCTGTTCCCGGAAGCCACGGTTGTCGTGATCATGCGGCATCCCGCCCAGGTCGCGGCGTCGCACCTCGATCAGCCGTGGGCGCCGTCAACCCTGGAGGGGGTGCTGAACTGGCTGGAACCGGTCTACCGGCGGTGGCTCGCGCAACGGGGCGCGCTGCTGGCCGATCATCGCTATGTGGAGGTAACGGCCGAAGACCTCGCCGCCAGATGGCCGCTCAGCCGGCGAGAGCTTTTCAGCCGCCTGGGTCTGCCCGATACGGATACCCACAGCATTTTCACGGTGAGCCACCTCAATCACCGGGATGGCACGCTCAATGCGGCACAGCACAGCATGGTCTCCAGCCGTCTGGGATGGGCAGCTGAAGAACTCGGTTATCAGCCGAATTTGTCGCTCTGAGCACTGGGACACATCCTGCGCCGTGGCCTGGGATATGCCAATCTTGCGTGCTAGCCTGTGACATGCCTCATTTCCAGAAACTGCAGTATAACACTAAAGCCATCCCGCTGGCTGAGGCAGTTAGGTCCATGTTGTCCGTCACGGATCTAGAGGCGCTCAAACCAAGCGATTATGCCGCCACCAGGGAAACCGATCAGCACACCAAGTACCACGCGCTCTTCTACCGCAATATCAGTACAATAGAGCCACTGTACCGGCTGCTATTACACTCGGCGCTCGGCGACAAAGCCGGGCAGTTCTATGTGCAAAAAGTTCCCACGTTCCGGGTTCATCTCCGCAATTCACGTGCGGTCGGTACATGGCATCGCGATCGTGAGTTCGGCCATGATCCCAGCGAGGTTAACTACTGGGTGCCGCTGACCCGGGCGTTCGGCAGCAACACGCTGTGGATCGAGAATACCGAAGTACCTGCCAGCTATGGCGACATCATTGTGTTCGACGGAGCGAACCTGCTGCACGGGAATGAGATCAACGATACCGATATCAGCCGCGTCAGCCTCGATTTCCGGACGATTCCGCGCGCCAGGTACCAGCCACGAGAAGACCGGTCTGTCTCCTATCGGCTCCGGTTCAGGCTGGGCGAGTACTGGGACGAGCCGTGACGTCACCCCGCCCCGTTCCCGTCTTCGAGCCAGTCCCGCTCCGCGCTGGTCAGCGGGCATGACAGCGCGCGCAGCGAATCATGTACCTCGGCCACCCGCCGAGGGCCGATGATCGGCCGGACCGGGAACGGCTGCGCCAGCACCCACGACAGCGCCAGCGCTGTCGGTGACACGCCCTTGCCGGCGGCCAGCTTCCGTGCCCGCTCGATGCGCTGCCGGTTCTGCTCGCTGAACCAGCAGTCAGCCAGCGGGCTCGCCTGCAGGTCCGCAGCCACATGGGCGCCACGGCCCTGGCTGGCCCAGGGATAGAGGAAAACCTGATTGCGCGCCAGCCAGTCGCGCCAGGCATCGTCGTTAGCGCTCAGTGAGCCCGGATGAACCGGGCGGATCATCGATATCAGGCTGAACTGATTGCTGACTCCCGATGGCCCGGGGAGGTTGTTCTCCCGGGCGTAGGCAACTGCCTCACGTACCCGCCCCAGCGTCCAGTTCGAAAATCCATATGATGCGATGTGCCCGCTGTGCTGCATCTCGGCCAGGGCCGTGACGAACTCGCCGACCGGTACTTCCGGGTTGTCCCGGTGCATCTGGTACATCGCCACGTGCGATCGCTGCATGCGGTCCAGGCTCTCGGAAAACTGGCCGGGCAGCCGACCGGGATAGCACTCTGGCGTATGCCCGCCTTTTGCCAGGACCCATGCGTCGGTGGTGACCCCGCGAGAGCGCGCCCACTGCCCGAACACCCGCTCGCAGCATCCCGGCCCGTAGGAGAATCCATAGATCCAGGCCGTATCGAAGCCGCGATGCCCGGCTTTCCAGAAGGCGTCGTAAACCGGGAACGCATCACGTTCGCTACCGAAGGCGGACGTGCCCAGCAGGATTGCTGGCGGTGTGCTGTCCAAGCTCCTCATCTCCAGTCCTCCAGTTGCTGAGGACTGTGATGCGTCGCGCCGCTCACATCCCCACGCAGGCTCGTATCTCGGCGGCGACGTGGTCCAGGTGCTCCGGAGTGAGCCCTGGATGCGTGGGCACGGTCAGCAGTTCCCGTGAGAGCCGTTCGGCCACCGGACAGGAACTATCCTGATATGCCGCGAATGCAGGCTGCTTATGGACCGGGAACGGGTAACGGAACAGGGCTGGAATACTTCGCTCGCGCAATGCGCCGATCAGGTCCCGCGCGGTCTGGCCGACCGTCTCAGGGTTGACCCGCAGCGCGTATTTCCAGAAAGCGTGCGTGGTGCCTTCCGGCTCGATGGGCGTCTCCAGCCCCGGGATACCCGCGAGCCGCCCACTCAGATATGCCGCGTTCTGCCGCCGTGCGGCCGCTAGCTGGTCCACCCGGGCCAGTTGAGCTGTCGCGAGTGCCGCCTGCATCGCAGTGAGCCGGTAGTTGTAGCCAGCTTCGCAGGACCAGATGAGGCCATCGGGCCTCCGGTCCTCGCCGTGAGTGCGCAGCCTCCTGGCGATATGCGCGTATTCGGGGTTGCTGGTCAGCACCAGCCCGCCCTCACCGCCCGCGGTAATTACTTTCTGCTCGAAAAAGCTGAAGCACGCGATATCGCCAAATGTTCCGACCGGCCGGTCCCCGATCGCCGCGCCCAGTGCTTGCGCGCTGTCCTCGACTACCGGGATCCCGGCGTCGCCCGCCAGTGCCGAGATCGCTGCCATGTCGGCCGGGCAGCCGTTGATATGGACAACGATAATCGCCCGGGTTCTCGGGGTGATCAGCTTTTCCACTGAGATCGGGTCGATGCAGTGCGTCACCGGGTCGACGTCGGCGAACACCGGCTGGGCGCCCTGGTGGACGATCGGGCTCGCCGAGGCGACATAGGTGTGCGCTGGGACGATGACCTCATCACCGGGACCAATCCTCAACGCGCACAGTGCGAGATGGACGGCGGCAGTGCCGGTTGACACGGCAACAGCGTGCCCGCCGCCCAGATACCCGGAAATCGCCGCCTCGAACTGCGCGACCGCATCGCTGGACAGCTGCGTGAGCCGGTTCTTCCGCAGCACCGATACAACGGCCGCGATATCATCGTCGGTGAGGTCCGGCCAGTTCGGCAAATCCATTGCTGCTCCTATTTATTCACAGAACTCAGATAGTGTGCCATCCCGGCCGCTGTGGGTGTCTCGAAGACCACACGAATGGGCAGCTCCTCGCCGAGTTCTGAGTGGACCCGGCTGGCCAGCGTGATCGCCAGCAGCGAATGCCCGCCCAGTTCGAAGAAATCATCATCGACCCCCACTCCCTGAAGACCCAGGATTTCCGCGAACAACGTGCACAGAGCCGCCTCCAGCGGGGACTCTGGCGCACGCCCTGAAACGATCCCGCTGAGGTCCGGCACCGGCAATGCCGCGTGATCCACCTTGCCGTTGGGAGTCAGCGGCAAGGATTCCAGCACCGTCACCGCGACCGGCACCATGTATTCCGGCAGCTGCTCCGCGAGGAAGCGCCGCGCCTCGGCACCGTTCACGGCCACGCCCTCGGCCGGGACCACGTACCCGGCAAGCTGGCAGTCCCCTGGCCGGTCCTCCCGTTTGATCACCGCAGCCTGCCGGACTCCCTGAAGCCCGGCCAGCGCGGCCGTGACCTCTCCCAGTTCCACGCGGAATCCGCGCACCTTCACCTGATCGTCACTGCGCCCGGCGAACTCCAGCTGGCCATCGGCCCGCCAGCGCGCCAGATCGCCGGTCCGGTACATCCGCTCACCCGGCGGGCCGAACGGGCACGCCACGAACCGCTCCGCCGTCAGCCCTGGCCTGGCCAGGTATCCCCGTGCCAGCTGGGCGCCCGCGATGTACAGCTCCCCCACCACGCCCGGCGGAACCAGATCCATCCCGTCACCCACGATGAACACGCGGGTGTTCGGCACCGGCCTCCCGATCGGGACCGCACCGGGAGGAAGCCGGTCACCGGGGCGCACCCAGTGGGCGACGCAGCCCACCGTTGCCTCGGTCGGCCCGTACTCGTTGATGACAGCCGTCCGGGGGTGTTCCGCGAGCCAGCCGCGGAGCGCCTCGCTGAGCAAGGCCTCACCCCCGACCACCAGATCCGCCGATGGCGAGACGGTGCCAGGCAGTTCGCGCAACAGCGGCAGGTGACTTGGTGTCACCTTCAGGAAGGTGCATCCCGGGAACCGCTCATTTTCGGCGGCCTGCTCAAGAGAGCCGACGAAGACGGTGCCACCGGTGGTCAGCGGCGCGTAGACCGAGGTCACGGTGAGGTCGAACGATATCGGCGAGTGCAGGACGGTCCGCTCGCGGATGCCCGGGTAGGCCTCGCACGCCCAGCGGACATAGGCGGCCAGCGCGCGATGCGGGACCGCCACCCCCTTGGGGGTGCCGGTGGAGCCCGAGGTGTAGATCACGTACGCCAGGCCATCAGGCAGCAGCGGTGGCCGCCGGCCGCCGTCAGCCAGCCCGGCGCGGCCCGGGCTGGCAAGCTGCCCGGCCACCGCCGGGTCATCAAGCAGCAAGCGGGCCGCATCGCCGGGCAGCCGTTCCGCCACCGCACTGGTGGTGATCGTCAGCACCGGGCTGGCGTCACGGATCATGCGGGCGACCCGCTCCGCCGGGTAGCCGGGATCGATGGGGACATAACCGCTGCCGGCCTCGAGCACGGCCAGCAGCGCCACCACCAGGTCGGCGGATGGCTCCATGGCCAGCCCCACCAGCCGCTCGGGCCCGGCCCCCCGGGAGACCAGCAACCGGGCAAGCTGGCTGGCCGCGGTGTCCAGCTCCGCATAGCTGAGCACCGCGTCACCGCTGACGACCGCGACCGCATCCGGGCTGCGGCGGACCTGTTCCCCGAACAGCGCTGGCACGGCCGGGCCGGCCATCTCGGCCGTGGTGCCGTTCCATTCCACCAGCAGCCGGCGCCGTTCCCGGGGCGATAGCACGTCCACCCGGTCGGCGCGCCGGCCGGGATCGGCGGTAACCGCCGCCAGCACCCGCACCAGCCGCTGGGCGATCTGGGCAGCCGTTTCCCGATGGAACAAATCAGCGGCATAGATCAGGGAGCCTTCCACGCTTGCGGCGCTGCCATCATCACTGACCGCTTCCTGCAACTCGAACCGGAGATCAAACCGGGCCGGCGGCTCGGCCGCGGTCACCACGGCAAGCTCGACACCGGGGAGCCGGACCGGCACAGCGGCATGTGGATGCCAGTCGAGCACCACCTGGAACAGCGGGTGCCGGCCCAGCGACCTGGCCGGCGACAGCTCTTCCACCAGCCGCTCGAACGGCACGTCCTGGTGCGCGAAGGCGCTCAGGCTGGCTTCCCTGACGCGCCCGAGCAGCTCGGCAAAGGATGGGCCGCCTGAAGCATCGATCCGCAGCACCAGCGTGTTGACGAAGAAGCCAACGACATCATCGAGTGCCTCGTCAGTGCGCCCGGAGACCGGGAAGCCAATCGTGATGTCGGTGCCCGCCCCGAGCCGGGTCAGCAGCACCGCCAGCGCGGCCTGCAGCATCATGAACATCGTGGCCCGGTTCTCACGCGCCAGTTCCCGCAGCCGTGCGTACAACCCGGCGTCCAGCCGCAGCGGCACCGACCCGCCCCGGTGACTGGGAATCGCGGGGTGCTGCCGGTCGGCCGGCAGCCGCAGCTCCGCCGGGAGCCCGGCGAGCGCGTTGCGCCAGTACCCCAGCTGGCTGGCTAGCACACTGCCCGGATCGGCCGCGTTTCCCAGCACCCGTTGCTGCCAGAGCGCGTAGTCCGCGTACTGCACCGGCAGCGGCTGCCAGGCCGGCGCCATGCCCGCGAGCCTGGCTTCATAGGCGATGCTGAGATCCCGCATCAGCGACGCGACGGACCAGCCGTCGGCGGCGATGTGGTGCACGACCACCACGAGCACATGGTCACCGGCGGCCATCCGGAACAGCCATGCCCGCACCGGCAGCTCACTGGACAGCTCGAACCCGTGCCGGAGTGCGGTTTCCAGTGCCGCCGCCAGGCTCGCTTCCGTGGTTTCCGCCACCGGCATCGATGGCCGGGCGTCGGCAGCCGGCACGATCTTCTGACAGGGCTGGCCGGCTGTCTCGGGGAACACCGTCCTGAGGGTTTCGTGCCGCCCGACGACATCGGTGAGCGCGGCCCGCAGCGCGCCGCAATCGACGGCTCCCCGCAGGCGCCTGACGAACGGCAGGTTATATGTCGGGCTTGGTCCCTCCAGCCGGTAGAGGAACCACAGCCGCTGTTGCGCGAACGACAACGGCACCCGATCCGGCCGGGGCGACGCGCCCAGCGGCGGCCGATCGCCCGGCGCCTGGTCCAGCAGGGCGCTCAGCTGCGCGACCGTTGGCGCTTCGAACACCGCCCTGATCGGCACCTCTGCCCCGAGCGCCGAGCGGATCCGGCTTATCAGCCTGGTTGCCAGCAGGGAATGCCCGCCAAGATCGAAGAAGTCGTCGTCGATCCCCACCTCCGGCACGCCCAGCACGTCCCTGGCCAGCTCGCACAGGATTTCCTGCTGCGGCGACCGGGGCGGCCGCCTGGCCAGTGCCCCGCTCGGCCCTGGGGCCGGCAGTGCCTGCTGGTCGACCTTCCCGCTGGGTGTCAGCGGCATCCGCTCGATCGCCACGAACGCCGCCGGGACCATGTAGTCCGGAAGGCGGCTGCGCAGGTAGGACCGCAGCTCCAGGGGGGATACGGGATCAGCGGATCCGGCGGCTGCCAGGTAGGCGACCAGGTGCTTGCCGGCCACCTCATCCTCGCGGAGCACGACCGCGGCCTCGCGAACCGCGGGGTGGGCGGTCAGCAGCGCCTCGATTTCCGCTGGCTCAACGCGGAAGCCGCGGACCTTCACCTGCCGGTCGATCCGGCCGAGGAACTCAAGGGTGCCATCCGGCAGGTAACGCGCCAGGTCCCCGGTCCGGTACAGCCTTGCGCCCGGCCGGCCCGAGAACGGGTCGGCGATGAAACGTTCCGCCGTCAGCCCTGGCTGGTTCAGGTACCCCCTGGCGAGCCCGGCACCGCCGATGCAGATTTCGCCGGGAACCCCGATCGGGACCAGCCCGCCCCGCTGGCCGAGCAGATAGATTTCCGTCCCGTCGATCGGCCGGCCGATCGGAGGGTTACGGTTGTCCCGGGCTCCGCTGCCAGGTCCCGGTTCCGCGCCAGCAACCGGTTGACCCGGGGCACCCGGATCGCAGAGATGGCCCGTAGCGTAGGTGGTTGCCTCGGATGGCCCGTAGTAGTTGAAGACCCGCTCAATAGGCGGCACTGAGTACAGCCCCGCCGCCAGGGTTCTCGTCAGCACCTCACCAGCCAGATTCACGGTGCGGGTGCCGGGCGGGATCTGCCCGGTGGCCAGGAGCGTCGCGGCAGCCGATGGCACCGTGCTCAGCAAGGTGACATCGCTGAGGCCTGCGGCCTCGAGAACCGAATCGGCGATGATGACAGTGCCGCCCCAGCTCAGCGGGGTGAACACCTCGAACAGGACGCAGTCGAACACCGGTGACGTGGTGGCGAGCACTCCGGACAGATCATCGTGGCCGTACCTGCGGCCAGCCCAGCTCAGGAAAGCGACCGCGCTCGCATGCTCGATCCCGACGGCTTTCGGCCTGCCCGTGGAGCCAGAAGTGTAGATCACATACGCCAGGTTCCGGCCCCCGGGGACAGCGCCCAGGTTCCCGGTGGCAGCCCCATCGCCCGCACTCCCGGTGCGGCCCGTTCGCACCATCACCACGTCCGCGCCGCCCGGCGGGACCGTGGCCGCGGTGTCCGGCTCCGCCAGCACGATGGAGACTCCCAGGTCGGCAAGGACAAAGGCGACCCGGTCCGGTGGCCAGCGGGGATCCAGCCCGACGAAGGCGCCGCCCGACTTCAGCACGGCCAGCAGCCCGACCACCATCGCCGGCCCGCGCCCAAGGTGGATGCCGACCAGTGACTCGGGGCCGGCACCCAGCGAGCGGAGCTTCCGGGCGAGCCGGCTGGCTTCGGCGTTCAACTCCGCGTAGGTCAGCCGCCGGCCGCGGCAGATCACCGCGGTGACGGCTGGCCGCGTACCGGCCTGATGCTCGAAGAGCTCATGCACGCACGCCGCTGCCGACGGCACCGCCGGAGCGCTGGCCGCAGTTCCATTCCAGGATGAGATGAGCTCACGATCCGGCTGTGTGATGACCGGCAGCTGCCAGATCGAGCTGCCGGGGTTACCGGCCGCGGCGGCGAGAAGCTGAATATATGCGGCCACGAACCGGGAGATCGCGGCAGTGTCAAAACGGCTAGTGGCATACTGCACATGCCCGCCGATCTGGAATCCTTCATCCAGCAGGCACATGCTCAGGTCGAACATCGAGCCATCTGCTTCCAGTGGCACGAGCCGGAATCGCAGCGGGCCGACGCTGATATCTTTCGGCACATCAGGCTGGAACGAGAACATCGTCTGGAACAGCGGGTTCTGGTTTGGGGTGCGAGGCGGCTTTACCTCGCGCACCAAGAGCTCAAAGGGGAACTCAGCATGCTGATAACTCGCCAGCAGCGCGCCCCGGACCCTGCGGACCATTTCCTGGAACGATGGTTCACCGGAAAGGTTGGCGGGAACCGCGAGTGTGGTCGCGAACATGCCGATCGTATTCTCGAACTCTTTGCGATTCCTGCCGGTGATCGGTACACCGACGAGGAACTTCTCTTCGCGGCAGTACCTGCCCAGCAGGACGAAGAAGGCCGCCAGCAAAGTCATATACAAGGTGGCGCCTTCTGCGGCGCCTATCCGCTTCATCCGGTCAACAAGCTCGGGGCTGAGGTAAAAAGGATGGCGGGCTCCCCTGGTGCTGGTCTGGGTTGATGAGCTGTGATGAGCGGGAAGCTCGATTGTTAATGCGGCTCCGTCAAGCGCACGGAGCCAGTGGTCACGATGCTTACGGAACCGCGATCCTGCCATTCGTGCCCGCTGGAAGGCGGCGACGGTTCCATATTGGAGCGGCGGCTCCCTGTCGCCGGGCTGCCCACCGTTGGCATGCCGGAGATAACTATTGACCAGTTCTTCCAGGATGAGATTTATTGACCATCCATCCGAAACTATATGGTGGGTGGTCAGTGCCAGCAGGTGCCGGTGCTTGCCCGTGGTCACCAGCATCCCGCGTATTAATGGCCCTGAGGCGAGGTCGAAGGGCTCTGAGCAAAAGCCGCGGGCTTCCCTGAGGGCATGCTCTTCGCAATCGTCATGCTCAGCCCGGGATACCGTCAGCCGGGTGAGCGGGAACGCGGAACACGGGTTAATCACCTGCTCCGGGCTGCCGTCATTATCGTGAAACGTCGCCCGCAGCACATCATGGCGCTGGATCAGGTCATCCAGCGCCTTCCGCAGGGCCCTGATCTCGAGCGGGCCGGTCAGGTCTATCGCGCCCATGGTGTTGTACGCCGGGTCCGCCTGGCTGGCCGTGGCGATGAACCAGATCGCCTCCTGCTCGAAGGACAGTGGCGGCCTGCCCGGATCGTGCGTGACGAACCTGGGATCGCTCGCCAGGTGGTCCATCAGGTCCTCGCGGTTTTCCCGCACCAGCTGCTGGAGATCACGCGGGAACGTGCCGCGGGGAGCCCTGACGACCAGATTGCGCCCCTGAACACGCACCTCGATGCCGGCGCCGGCGAGCTGCGTCAGCAGTTCATCCGCCGTCACAGGATGAACTCCTCCACATCAGCCGGCTCCCCGGGGACAGGGAGCTCGCGCAGCTGCAGGATGGCACCGGCATGAGGCCTCAGTGTCAGCTGAGCGCTCAGCGCGCGCAGCGTTGGCTCCCGGAGGAACTCATCGAATGCGATTTCACCGCCTAGCTCCTCGGAAACCAGATTGGCGATGCGGATAGCGTCGATCGACCGGAGCCCAAGTTCCAAGAGGTCAGCGTCGACATCGACGTCACTGACCTGGCAAACGGAACAGTAGATCGCAACGAGGCGGTGAAGTACGGCCGGGGCAGGCTGGCCAGGCCGGGATCCAGGTAGAGATTCCGCTTGACTCTCAATTTCCGGCATGGCGGAAATCGTATCGTACTAGCATCATTCCGCCCAGATGCCGCAGTCCGGGCAGACGTCACAGTCCGGGCAGATGCGCCGGAGACGGGCCGCTGCATCCCGGGATGCAGCCAGCCGGGAACGCTAACCGCGGGGAATATTTCCGCGCCAGCTCCGGAATGCGAGCTGGTCGCTGGGGCTCATTCCTGACTCGGCCAGGAACTTGTCCAGGTCGAGTGAGGTCACGACCTTACGGAAGGCCTCTTCTGAGGTGGTACCGAAGCGACGGCATACTTCCTCGGGATCTGGCTTGTCGTCGGGGCAGCAGGGGTCGTCATAAATCGCGTCGACCCGGTCGCTCTCCAGGTAGTCCTCGGCTATCTCATCGATGTCGGTGTCCGCCACCATGAGCAGCAGCATGGTAATCATTCCACAGCGGTCGCGGCCGCCTACGCAATGAAAGAGAACACCGCCCGGCTGCCCGTTGACAATTGCCGAGAGCGCGGCTCCAGCCCGTTCTGGCATCTCTTTCAGCTGCGACAGAAAAGGCAGCGCAGTTCCCATGAGGTCTTTTTCCCAGTATTCCTTCCAGAATTCCCAGTTGCCGTCAAGCCCATGCAGGTCCATCGCAACCGTGGTGATCCAGTCTGGCCGTGGTGAGCTGTCGAGCGAGCGCTCACCCGGCTGCCGGAGGTCCACGATGGTCCGGATTCCGGACGCCCGTAGCTGTTCCCATCCGGCGGCAGTGACAGAGTCTATGCTTCCCGAGCGGTAGAATACGCCACTCGGGGTTACCGAGCCATCATTGCACAGCAGGCCGCCAAGGTCACGTGCATTAACCAGCCCATCGACAGCTAGCATACGGCTAGCATATTTTAATTCAATACCCATGTAATGACATATTACCTGACCGAATGACCGAAAAATAGATACCGGGATGCGGGACCTAGGGCATGTCTCAGGGGGCCAGCCCGCTGGCAATGGGACGAAGCCACGGCTTGCCAGCGGATTCCTGCACGCACCGGGCGAACAGCCAATGGCGCAGCCGTTTCCGGTCGAGGTCGAGCAGCCCCGCCATCTGGTCCGTGAACCGGCCAGGGCCGGCCGCCAGCCGGTCCGGGAAGTTCAGCATGTGCTGCAGCGGATCGAAGGCCGGGTCACCCCGGTAGGGAGTCGGGTCAATGGCGAGCCATGGCTCACGGGTGGCCGCGACCACGTTGCCGTGATGCAGATCGGTGGACAGCAGAACATCCTGATCGGCCGTTTCCGGGAGCATCCGGAACAGCTCAATCCCGGCCCGCGCCAGACCGGGATCCAGCCGGCCCTCGCCCCGGCCGGCAGCGGTCGCGTATTCCTGCTCGAACTCCGCTGCCCAGCTCTCGCACATGACGGTGAGCGGGCGGAACGGGCCGTCCGGCGGTGGTTCGATCCACAGCCTGCGCAGCAGCCCGGCGAGCACGGCATCCTGTTCGGCTGGTGGCAGCCTTTCCGAGAGCAGCGTGCCCGGCTCGCATGCCTCAAGCAGCATCGCGGTCGCCCTGCCGACGGTGCAGGAAGCATAGAGCAGGACTGTCCCGTTGCCATTCCAGGCGCGCAGCCCCTCGGCCTCGTGCAGTGCCTCCTCATGAGTCCAGGCCAGCTTCAGCACCAGGCGGTCGCCGGCCTTGCTGCGTGCGGGCGCTACCCACGCGGTCTGGCCGCCTGGCTGGAATGGCTGGCCAAGCCGCAGCGACCAGCGGCCCGCCAGCTCCTCGGCGATTGCTGGCAGCTCAGCGGACCAGGCACGTTGCTCACCGTCCGCATCGGGGCTGACAAGACGGGAAACCAGGTTCCGCGGCAGCTCAAGCCCGGGCATGTCAGCGTCCGCCGTGGCGGCCGTTCCGGCCGCCGGTCATGCGACACCGATTTCCGCCGTCCGCAGGATCTTCGCGGCCTGATCTTCGATCGTGGTTCCGGTGAAGAAGTCGCTGTTCATCTGGCCATGCAGCAAGACGGCGTGCCGGAGCACGAAATCGCGGTAGCCCTCGAGCTGCAGGGCTGACGTTTCCACCAGCTCATAGCTTTCTGGGACGACTGCCGTCGCATCAGGGACGTCCCAGTGGCCAATATCAGAACCGAAGACTGCCCGGAGCCTGACGCCGAAAATTCCTGCCGGATCCAGTGCGACAGCGACACCGCGATCATCGGCTTCGCAGCCGAAATAAAACCTGCTGAACATTTCTATCAGGTCATCGGACGACGTCAGCTGCGCGTGATCGAAGTCGCTGGCTGGCGTGCCGGGATGCGCAGTGTCAGCCGCGCGCCCGGAAGCGAGCTGTATGCTCGAGGTAAAGGTGGGCCCGCCGTACTCTTCCAGCAGTTTCGCAAGTTCGCCCCGGTCAGTGCGCGATGGGTCAAGCTGCGAGATTCCCACCGGGCCGCGCTTGCCGTAATGATCAATGAGGGATTGCAGCACGTCACAGGCCCACAGTGCGCCGCACTCAAGGAAAGCAAAGTTCAGCTGCGGGAACCTGGCCGGGACGCCGCCAAGCAGGAGTGACTTGCAGAGGTGCTCCTGCTGGAACCGGTGTGCACCGATATGGTTGAAAACATAGTTCGAACGCGAGTCCCAGCCGAACGGCAAAGAGTTGACGACGCCACCGTGAGACGTGACGGCCATTTTGAGTTCGATGAACTTAGCCCAGACCGGATCGTAATCATATGCGCTGTCTATGCCGTATGAGTCTAGCCATGACACCCTTGGGAATGCGCTCTGGAATGCAGGGATCGGGCGCGGTACAAGCGGGGGGATGACCGCGGCCTTGAATCCAAGCTCTGCCTTCACGTAGCTGAGCTCGGCAACTGCCTCCGTCGGCGTGTGCATCGGAATCAGCGCCGCCGGGGTGAGATGCCCGGCATGCTCCCGGCACAATTCAGCATTCATCTTGTTGATCGCCCGGACGCCCGGTAGCCGGAAATCAGGATCAGGGAGACCCGCGAAAGCCAGGCCGATGCTTGGGTAAACGATATGGAAGTCGATCCCCAGCTCGCCACCGCGGCCGGCGCGCAGCGCGGGAGCCATGGCGGTAGCGATGTCCCGGGCGCGGTTCGGGATGAGCCAGGAACCCGTCATCGGCTGCATCGCCGCGGGGTTACCGGCCGACATCTGCCGGCCCGCCGCGAGCAGGATGCGCCGGGCCGCCGCCCTGCTGCCCGCCTGTTCCGCCAGGAACTCCGTCAGCAGCTCCGTGGGCTCAAGCAGATGCCCGTCGCAGTCAACCACGGGATGCCCGAGCATGCTGCGGACCGCCCGCCCTGTTCCGGTCATTGGCTGGCCCGGTTGGCGAATACTGATTCATAGATCAGCCGGGGCGTCAGGTGGCTGAGATCGCTGATCTGGACATCCTCCAGGCTGACCTGAAACTCGTCCTCGAGCAGCACAGTCCACTCGACCAGATCGAGCGATGAGATGTTCAGCTCGCTGATCACCGCATCTGGGTCAACTTTTACGCTGATGATTTCCTCGAGCTTGCTGAGCACCGCGTTGATATCAGGAATGTTACTCATTGACTTCCCTCTTTCATGAGCTGAGCCTCCGGTCGCCGCCCTGTATCACCAGACAGGCATTGCTCCCGCCGAAAGCGAAGGAGTTACTGATTGCCAGGGCATTGCCGGATTGACACGGTGCGCCATTGCCGGAAACGATATCGAGGTCAATCTGCTGCTCAGACCGTTCATAGTTCGCGGTCGGGGGGATACGGCCAGCGCTGAGGCTCAGGCAGGTAGCGATGAACTCGACAGCGCCCGAGGCTCCCATGCTATGACCGACGGTCCCCTTGTTGGAGGTAACCGGCGGGGCATCAGCACCGAACAGCCGCCGTATCGCGACCGCCTCGGTGCGGTCATTGAGCACCGTTGATGTCCCATGCGCGTTGATGAACTCGATTTCTGACGTCGTCACATGCGCATCGCGCAGCGCCAGGCTCATGCAGCGCTCGGCCTCACTGCCATCCTCTTTGGGAGTGACCATGTCCCAGGCGTCGCTGGTACATCCGTAACCACGTGCCTGAGCCCACACTGCCGCACCGCGCGCCCGTGCGTGCTGCGCCGACTCGAGAACGACGAAGGCGGCCGCTTCGCCCAGGACGAACCCGTCCCGCTGTGCGTCGAAGGGCCGGGAAGCGGCGCCGGGGTCATCATTCCGGGTCGAAAGCGCCCGGAGGTTATGAAATGCCAGGATGATGAACGGCGTCATAGGAGTGTCACTGCCACCCGCCAGGACGACATCGGCAATTCCTGCACGGATCATCCGCATGCCCTCACCGATGGCATTCGCGCCGCTGGCGCACGCTGTCGAGATCGTGATATTCGGGCCAGTCCAGCCCGTGTGAATAGCGAGCTGCCCGGCCGCCGCATTAGACATGATCATCGGGATCGCATACGGAATGCGGCGCATCTCCTCGTAGTGGAGCTCACCTAAGACCGCGCCCTGGTGCGTGCCCGCGCCCCCGATACCCGTGCCAACGATGATTCCCGATCGCCCCTTGTCAGGATCCGTGATCCCGGAATCCGATATGGCAGCCATCCCCGCGATGACCGCGAGCTGGCTGAACCTGTCCATTCTGCGGGCTGCCTTGTTCCCGAGGGCCGCGATGGGATCGACGTCCTGGACGGCGCAGCCGAAGCGCACCGGGAGTTCCCTCGAGCCCGGGCAGCGCACGGTCAGGTGATCGGCCGTGGACTTTCCCGAGCACAGCGTGTCCCAGAACAACGGCAAGTTGTTACCCCCGGGCGCCAGCACGCCCATGCCGGTGACGACGACCTCTGGGCGATCACGCTCGCACTGGCTCACAGCAGTCCTTGATACCTGGTCTAGGCAGTTCCGAGCACCGTCAGCCTGCGGCTCAGGACGGTGAAGGGATCGCCATTCTCGTCCATGACCCTGGCTTCGGCGAATCCGGCGGAGGCGAACCACTCGAGGATCTCGGGCGCGGTGAACAGCCGGACGCTGTACCGGTATCGCTGATGCCGGTCGCCCCGTATGGTGATCCGCTCGGCGTAATGACGGCTGGCGGCCGCGTCAAGTTCGATGATGTCGAGCGCGACGTCAGCCCCGCGGCGCCGGACATATGTCGAGGTTCCCCTGTTGCCGGCCATGCTTGGCACGAGCCGGTACGGGGAGGCCATGTCGAGAAGGAACCGGCCGCCCGGGCGGAGCGCGAGCCGGTACCGGCGGAGGATGTCCCGGTCGGTGGCGTCATCGAAATAACCAAACGAGCTATACCAGGAAAACGTCGCGTCGAACTCGGCCTGAAAATCCATCTCGCGAAGATCCAGGTTGCGGTAATCCACCTTTACGCCCAGATCCGACGCGTTGCGCCGGGCCCGCGACAGAAATCGCTCGTCCCGGTCGGCACCGGTAACATCGAAACCCCGAGCGGCCAGCTCATTGGCGTGCCGCCCGTGACCACACGGTGCGTCGAGTATGCGCATACCAGGATCCAGGCCGGCGAGCTTGATCATTTGCGAGACTTCAGCAGCATTAAGCTCGGGGGTCAGGAAGGGTATTTCAAAATACTCGTAATCGCCCCCGAAGAGAAGGTCAAAATCGACGTGCGGCTTCCTCTGCTGCATGGCGCCGATCCTAGACCAGGCCGGTCATTTTATCGATCATGGCGCCACACTGGCCGACTCAGAGCACATCGTGCATAGCGCCACAAATTCGCGTCGGCTACTGTCCGCTCACTTAAGCAAGCCGAGAGTAACGGCATCCACCCAGGTTCTCGATGTCACTATGCCGATTACTGAACGCTCACTTAAGCCAGCCGAGAGTAACGGCCTTCATCCAAACTCCTGAGGGCCCCGCACCGAGCCTGGCTAGTTTACGCCAGAACCTTGTTGATTTCGTCTCGGCTCGCTCCGCCAATCCCCTTGTGTGCTACCTGGTACGTAGATCATGCTTCATGATCACCCTTGGTCACCAAGCAGAGCGGGGAAAGGTCTTCAATGGCTTTAAAACTAGCAGACACTAAAGAGTCGGACATCCAGCTAAAGAAGTACAGCGCATGCGGCACGGACACCGTCCAGGCGACTCTTGTGGGGTTGAGATTCCCCGGTCAGGTACTCGAATTCGGCCACTGGAAAGAAATCGGCGTCCGGATCGCCCGTACAGCTGACTCCGCAGCCTGGTGCCTGGGTGACTGGCTGGTCTATGGCGAATCTCGGTACGCGGACCGGTACCGGCAGGCAATCGAGGTAGTCGGCCTGAACTACCAGACATTGCGCAACTACGCATGGGTCGCCCGGCGGTTTCCGGTGTCCCGACGTCGAGACACACTCACCCTTTACCACCATATGGAAGTCGCCAGGCTGCCCGCCGACGAGCAAGATCGCTGGCTGAGCCGCGCGGCCGACCAGGGCTGGTCAGTCCGTCAGCTCCGGCGGCAGGTCAAGGAGGATGAGCCGGGCGGCGAACCCATCACGGTCCCGCCGGCGGGAATCGGCGGTGATCCGCAGCGGCACCCCGCCAAGCAACCTGCGGGCCATCATTTCGCCTGCAGCCTCTCCAGCGCCGACGCCATACGCAACCTCAGGAAGGATCCGTCGCTGCGGTTCACCGAAGCCGGCCGGGTGCTGCTGCATGTCCTGAGCGCCTGCGCATTTGAACCTGGGCAGTGGGCACAAATCGCTGAAACAGTTCCGGCGCATCAGCTGGATACCGTCGCGATCCTCGCCGTGAAATGCGCACGCGCGTGGCAGGACTTTGCCGACAGTCTGGGCGAGCTGGGAACGGACCGGGCACCGGACGATGACGCACGGCCACAGCGGTGGCGCACCGGAGCTTGAACCGGCCGGAGTGCCGTACGATGCTTGCGTGGTGACTGGCCGACGTTACTGGGGCCGCTCGATCGTCGTCACCAGCCCGCCAGCACGCCAGCTGCATCTGCTGGTGCTCGGTGCGTTCACCGAGGCCGGCCGTCCGCCATCGCGGGCCGGGCTGGAGCGGGCGGCACGCGCCGCCGGAGCCGATCCGGATGCGGTACTCGCCGAACTGTCAGATCATGATCTGGTCGCTTTTGGCGAGGACGGTGAGATCCGGGCCGCTTACCCGTTCTCACCGGCGCCATCCCCGGTGCAGGTGAGCTGGGACGGCGGCCCTGTGGTCTATGCGATGTGCGCCGTCGACGCGCTTGGCATGTCCGCCATGCTGGGCCGCCCAGTCCAGATCACGGGGAGCGAGCCAGAAAGCGAGCGTGTCATCACGGTGGCCGTCGATGATGACAAGGCTCACTGGGATCCGGAAACCGCTGTCGTCTTCAGCGGTGCCGCCCGCAACATGTCCTGCGGGGCGTCAGCGGACAGAACCTGCCGGTTCATCCATTTTTTTAGCGCCGAGGCGGCGGCGCAGCAGTGGGAAGAGCGCCATCCGGAGGCCACCGGGCTGTTGCTGAACCAGGAAGAGGCCCTGTCCGTGGGCATCGGGCAGTTCGGTGCCCTGATAAGCAAGGGGCAGGAAGGGACGGGCTAGTGGCTAGCGCCGGTGCTCCGGGAATATCCCGCTTAGCGGGCATTCTCCCCCTGACGGCAGCGCTGCTCAGATCACGGCTCGCCGCCGGGCGGTTCCTGGGTGCCCAGGTATTTGCCGCACAGGGGGATAAGGTCATCGCCGACCTTGGCGTCGGTTCAGCGCGGGCCGGGGTACCGATGACCTCCGCCACCCTCAATCACTGGTTCTGCTGCACGAAGCCACTGGTGGCGATCGCGATCGCGCAGCTGGTTGAGAAGGGAGCGGCGCACCTCGACGATCCGGCAGGCGAGCTGATTCCCTCGTTCGGGCAGGGCGGCAAGGAGCCGATCACGATCCGCCATCTGCTCACCCACACCGCCGGGCTCCGCCCGGTTACCCGGTCACGCCCGTTCCTTTCCGGCAGCCAGGAAATCGTGGACGCGGTATGCGCCGCCCCCATCCAGGACAGCTGGAAACCTGGGCAGCGAGCCGCATACGTGCCCTTCGCCAGCTGGTACGTCCTCGGCCAGATCGTCGAGCGGCTTTCCGGGGAAAGCCTCTCTGGCTATGTGAGGGAGCGCATTTTCGAGCCCCTTGGACTCGATCAATGCTGGCTCGGGATACCGGCCGGCGAGCTTGCCAGGAACGACTTCACGCTCGGCATCCCGCATGCGGTCAAGCCTGGCGAGCGGCCCATGCCGATCAGGTATCTGGCCTCACCGGCCGCTCTCCAGCCGGCCAATCCGGCATCCGGGGCGATCGGCCCGGTCAACGGCCTTGGCATGATCTTCCAGTCGCTGCTGCGGCCTGGGGTCACAGCGCCCCTGCTTTCCGCCGCCACCACCCGGCAGTTCGTCTCGGCCCACCGCGTGGGGCTGCTCGATGAGACCTACAACCTGCGATGGGACTGGGGCCTGGGGTTCGCGGTCGATATCACTCAGCTGTGCGCAGCCGTCACCGAAGGTTTTGGCCACCCCGGTGGCTCAACGCTAGTATTTGCGGACCGAGCCACTGATCGCGTGGTGGCGCTGGCGGTCAATGGCCTCACCGCATGGAATGGCGCGCCAGAAGTTGGAACTGAATCTGTGGTTACCCGGATCGCACAGGAGATTTACCGAGACTTGGATGAGACATGACAGCCTGCAGCCCGCCGATAACGTTCATCATAAATTCCGGCCGCTGCGGTTCGACGGCATTATCAGAAGTACTGCGATCTCATCCCAGAGTCCTTAGCCTTTCCGAGTTCTTTCGCCTGATTGGCATTCACGCCCTGGCACCCGGGCAATGTACAGGCCGGGAGTTCTGGCGGCTCTTGAGCGAGCCACGGCCTCATATCACGGCCATGCTGCGGTACCGTGTCGAGCCGGCTGAAATAATTTACCCGGTGGATGCGCCGGGCCGTTTTAACCGGGCAAGCGGGGTTCCCGCGGTATCAGCGGTCGCGCTTCCGCACCTGACCAGCGATCCGGACAGGCTGCTGGACGAATTGCATGAATATACCGTGAGCCTTCCGGTGCAAACCCGGCCGGATCACTTTCGCTCGCTTTTCGCATGGCTATGCACCCGGTTCGGGCGCGACATCGTGGTCGAGCGGTCGGGCGGTTCGCTTCACATGCTCGGCGACCTGCGGCGTGCCTTTCCCGAGGCCAGGTTCGTACACCTGTACCGGGACGGCCACCGGGTGGCCGTGTCCATGAGCGGCCATACCGGCTACCGGCTCTGGGTCCTGGCTCAGGATGCTGACCGCTCCGTGCACCCGGAGACGATCATCGATGACCTCGGGGAGCGCGTGCTGTCGGGCGAGCTCCCTGGTGAGCAGGAACTGGCGAGGATGACCACCGCGGAGCGGACCGGCAAGCTGCTGCGCGCCATGCGATTCCCGGTGGACCAGCCCCGGCTGCCGGTCTGGCGGTTTGGCGTGCTCTGGACCGCCATGGTGAGTCTCGGGACCGCTGAGCTGGCGGCGCTCGGCGCGAACCGGCTCCTCAACGTCGACTTTGATGGTCTTCTCGTCGATCCGGCCAGCCAGCTGGGCCGGATCGACCGGTTCCTGCAGGCACCAGCCCTCCGCTGCAGCCGGTGGCCGGTGCTGGCCGCGGAACTGCTCCGTCCGGACGCCAAGGACTGGCGGGCCGGGCTCACCGATGTGGAGCGGCGGCGCCTGGAAATCGCCTGCCGTCCCGGGATGAAGCTCCTCTATGGCAGGGCCGCCTGAGGTCCGGCCCGCCCGGAGCGTTATGCAAAACCGCATCGCGAGTGCGCCCCCGGCCGAACGTCATGCAAAACCGCATCGCGAGTGCGCCCCAGAGAGTCTGCGCGAGCGATCAGGCTGGGCGCGGCGACGTAACCGGGCAAGTAACTTTTGCCTGACGCGATGGCATAGGCCTTCGCATAAGACACCCGGTCTCACTGGCTATCCTCCGGTCTGCGCTGGCCGTAGCTTGATGAAACGCTGGTCCCAGAGCTGGAGGATCTCGCCGGCCAGCCCGCCCGCTGCCGCTCCGGCGGCCACGCCCAGCTCCCGGAGGCTACTCCGGCCATCGCACGAGCCCAGGACCAGGAAAGCCGCGCCTGACACCGCAGTGCTGCCGCCCCTGCCAGCATCCAGAACGATGCGGTAGCTGGCATCCAGCCCACCGCCCGGCCGTGCGCTTTGACCGGACTGGAGTTCCGCGTGCCCGGTGAGGACCGGTACCAGGTCGAGGAAGGCAGCCGTATCACACTGCCGCTTCCGGGCAATCCAATTGTCGATGACCAGCGCATCGAGGCTAGTGGTGAGAAACGTGGCAATCGCATCTTCGACGGTCTGAACGATGGGCTCGGCATTGTTGTTGAAAGAAGTATTCAGCACGATCGGAACATCGGTAATCTTCCCGAACTCCTGGATCAGTCTCCAGTACACCTCGTTCGTCTCCCGGTTGACGACCTGGAGCCGGGCGGTGCCATCGATGTGGGTGACGGCGCCGAGCAGGCCGCGGAACTCCGGGCGCACCTCGGCGACCGCGATCATGTAATAGAGATCAGGAGCGGCCGGAGGTATGTCAAAGAACCTGTGCGCTTCCTCTTCGGTTACCGAAGGTGCGAACGGGCGATAGCTTTCCCGTTTCTTCACGGCCGCGTTGATACGGTCCCTGTTCGACGCTGGCCGCGGGTCAGCGAGTATGCTCCGGTGGCCAAGCGCCCTGGGACCGAACTCCGATCGCCCCTGGACCCAGCCAATGATTTTCCCCGCGGCGATTAATGCCGCCCCCGCCGCAGCGGCATCCTCGGACTCATCGAAATAAATGAATTTCTCCCACCGCTTCAGGCAGGTCTCAGCAGGTTCCCTGGCGGTGTGCGATGGCCCGAGGAACAGATGCCGGAGCGGGGATGGCCGGAACCGCCCGGGGGCCTGCTGCTTGCACGCGTGCAGGGCTGCTCCCACAGCCGCTCCCGCATCGTGCGCCGCCGGGTCGAAATACGTTTCGTCGAAGTAGCCAGACCGCATCAGAGAGCCGTTAAGAGTCGCGTTCAGCCCTACCCCACCGGCCACGCAGAGCCGGCGGTGGCCAGTCTCCCGCTGTGCATGCGATATCACATGAATGGCGATTTCCTCGAGCGACGCCTGCAGCGCCGCCGCGAAATCCTTATGATCCTGCGAGAACGCCTCCCCTTTCCGGCGCGGCCGGAACTGGGATACCAGCCCGTATCGCACCTTTGCGAGATCAAGCTGATAACCGCCGCCATCGGTGAGAACATAGAGTGATCTGAACAGCGGCCGGTACACGCGCGGATCGCCGTACGGCGCCAGGCCCATCACCTTGTACTCATCGAATGCCCGGTACCCGAGCAACTCGATCGAAGCCTGGTAGAAGCGCCCGAGCGACCGCCATTCGTCAAAAGTTCGCACGTACTCGTAGTCATTGCCGGCCGCACTGACGATCGAGATGGATTCGCTGTCGCCTTTGCCATCCATCACGACAACCAGCGCGCTATCGAATCCTGAGTTCTGATAGGCCGCGAAACCGTGGGACGTGTGGTGCCGCACGAAAGAAATCATGTCGGGACGGACATCGGTCTCGAGCGCTTCGCTGAGACGTTCCACGAGCAGCTCACGGGAAGCGGGAACGGGCAGGCCCGGATGCTGCAAATAGATGAGCTGCAGGTCATGGTCATTCTCGGCCTCGCCGAAATAATACGCGAAGTGGTCCACGTCAGATGCTCTCAGGCCCGCCTGGCTGAGGCAGGCTCTGATCGCATTCCGGCAGAAAGTGCTTGTGTGCTTGAGACGGTTAAGCCGCTCCTCCTCGACGGCGGCCACTATCTGGCCATCAGAAACGAGGGCGGCCGCGGCATCGTGACCGAAGCTTATGGGCAGCTCCGGCATGCGATCACGCCCGAGCCCGGAGAATCCGCAGGAAAGACCCAGCACCTTCATCGTGCGGTACCTCTCCCCGCTATGAGGCATCCGCCGCTGCACTGCCCGGATGCCGGGCAGGCCGCGCCCTGCCATGGAGCTTCTGGGCCTGCCGCAGCCAGTTCTCCACATAGCGGTCGACCACCGGTTCCCCGCTCTCCCCGTTCGGGACGGCTGGCAGACCGCCGGCGATCCGGCCGAGCAGCCTCCGGAACGCGATACGCACGCCCAGAGCCGGGACCGCAGCGTCAGCTACCAGGTTCCGTAGCAGTTCAAGCCGGTTGAGCCCGAAAAAGTCACGATGCCACCGCAGCTCGTTGCGGCGCCAGTCCAGCACGCTGTTGAAGCCGGTGCCGTCATTGTGGTGCATGACATCAATCCGGCGAACCGCGACCCGCTTGCCCACTGCGCGTATTTGTGTGGACATAATGACACCCAGCCCTTCGAAGCCCTGGTACCTGTTGCGCCGGAAGCGGACATTCTCGATGGTCCATCGCGACGCAACCAGGAAGACATCATCGATTGCATGCACTTCGGAGAGCTCTTCAGAATGATCGTGGATCGCCTTGCGGTCCTCGATATAGCCACGCCGGCCTGCGAGCTCCCGCCACCAGGCAAGCGAAACGGCACCCAGGCCGCCAAGCGTCCCGAGCAGGGCGATCGACTCGTCGGCGAATGTCTGCTCGATGATGGCAGCTGGATTGGTACGTAATTCCACGTCGTCATGCAACAGGACGAGCGCATCGCAGGCGGCCTGGGCGGCCTGGTCCAAGAGCGTGTTGTAGGCGGAGAACTGTGAGTCAGCACCACGAACGGTGAAGACCGGGCTGGCCACGTCCCGGTACTTGTCGAGGGCTGGGCGGCAGACCTGCTCGTAGCTCCCGGTCGGCCCCACGCATATCGCGTACCCGATTTTCACGATGCCAATTCCCTTCTCGAGTCAAGCATGCCCGCCCTGATATCCGTGTTCCAGGAAGGACCGAACTACCCGGAAAGATGAATCCAGCACGCCGTCCCGTTGCTTGCGGTTGAGCACCGTCAGCCGGGTGAACCTCTCGTGCAGTGCCTCCTGCGTGAGGTTCCGCTTGCGATATTCATCCGCCAGCTGCGCCGCCCCGGCTGAAACCGTCCATTTAGCCTCGAAGCCCAGGCTATCGCGGGCCCGGGAGAAATCAACACGGTAAGAACGGGGATCGCCTCCCCGCTCCCCGATGATTTCGAGCTTTGCGCCGGGAACGACACTGACCACGGTTTCCGCAATCTGCGAGACTGTACAGTTGTTCTTTTCGGTGCCGATGTTGAATGCTCGGGCACGCACCGCGGCGGCCGGAGCGGAAAGCCCCGCGAGTACTGCCCGCGCAATGTCTGTCACATGGACCAGCGGCCGCCATGGCGTGCCGTCGGAGAGCACCGTCACCCGCCCGGTGAGCACGGCCCGTGCGACCAGGTCGTTCAGGACGATGTCAGCGCGCAGCCGCGGCGAGAAGCCGAAGGCCGTGGCGTTGCGCAGCGAGAACGGGACAAAATCGCAGTCCGCCAGGTCCGCCAGGTCCGCTTCCACCCGGACCTTGGACATCGCATAGGGAGTCATGGGTTTCAGTTCCGCCTCCTCGGCAACGAGCTCATCCCCGGGTTGCGCGCCGTATACCGAGCACGTGGAGGCATATGCGAAACGCCTGACGCCCGCCTGTTTGGCCAGCCGGGCCAGCCGGGCAGCCGCCTGGTGGTTGATCTCGAACGTGACCTCGGGCGCGATGGCGCCGAGTGGGTCGTTCGACAAGGCAGCCAGGTGCACGACCGCGTCAAAGCCGCGCAACTGGCCGGCTGTGACGTCGCGGATGTCCGCGGCGATGCCCGGTATGCCGGGCCCGCCGAGATCGCCAAGGATGCAATCAGCGAACATGCCGCTGTCCAGGCCTGTTACCTCATGACCAGCGGCCGAGAGCACCGGGGCCATCACAGTCCCGAGGTATCCTTGATACCCGGTCAGGAGAATTCGCATGGCAAAATGCTATAGGCCGCGAAAGCCCAGCCAGAATGGCGGAGCCGGTGATTATGGCAGCTGTCATCTTTCGGCTGCGCTGACGAACTGCGTCGTGGCCAGCTCAGCATACAGTGAATTGCTTGCCACCAGTTCACGATGCGTCCCGATCGCCTTGATATTTCCGCTGTCCATGACGATAATCCGGTCCGCCATCGTGACGGTCGACAATCGGTGAGCGACGATCAGCACGGTGGTGATGAGAGCGGTTTCCGCCACCGTTTCCCGCAGCGCCGCCTCGTTGCGGGCGTCGAGCTGGGAGGTGACCTCATCGAGGAGCAGCAGGCGCGGGCGGCGCAGCAGGGCACGGGCGATCGCCACCCGCTGCCGTTCACCTCCGGAAAGCCGGGCTCCCCGATGCCCGACCGCGGTCTCCAAGCCGTCGGGCAGGCGCGCGACCAGCGTGCTCAGCCGCGTGATCCGTAGCGTGCCGACAATGTCGTCGTCGGTCGCACCGGGGGCGCCCAGGAGGAGGTTTTCCCTCAGCGAGCCCGACAAGATGGGCGCGTCCTGCTCAACATAGCCGATCGCCGCCCGCAGATCCGGGATCAGCCAGTCCCGGATGTCCTTGCCGTCGACCAGGATGCGGCCGGAGTCAGGCTCGTAAAATCTCTCAAGCAGCGAAAATATGCTGGTCTTCCCCGCTCCGGAAAGGCCGACAAACGCGGTGATCCCCCGTGCCGGGACCGAGAAGCTGATGCCGCAATGAGTCTCGGGCAGTTCCGGCCGGTAACGGAACCTGACCTGCTCGAAGGCTATCGTGGCGGGACAATCCGGCGACCCGCCGTGGCCATTGGCCAGTTCGGCTACGGATTCCACCGGCAGTCGTTCGGCGGCGGAGATCCTGGCCAGCGCGGCAGCGCCGATCTGGTAGTCGCCCGCGGCGCCCACCAGCTGCTGGATTGGCGGCAGCAGGAAATAGAGATAGAGCAGGAACGCGACCAAGGTGGCAACGCTGATGGCACCGGACGCCACCCGGGCGCCGCCAGCCGCCAGCACCGTGACGAACGCAGCCTGGATCGCCAAGCCCCCGATGTTGTCGGCCACCGCATTCCACCGGGCCGCACGGACATTGGCACCCCATGCCTGACGCGCGGCGGCATGCATGTGCTGACCTTGCGTGCGCTCAGCGCCAGAAGCCTTGACCGTGCGGAATCCGCCCAGCACCCGCTCCATGCCAGCGGCCATCACCCCGACGTAGTCCTGCGCGATCCGGGCCGAACGGCCGACCCTGGGCACCAGCAGCCCGACGACAAGGCCTGCCACGATGAACATTCCCAGCGTGATGCCGAGCAGGACGACGTCCAGCACGGCCATCATCGCCAGGGTCGCCACCAGCACAACGCTTCCGGTAACGACCCCGGCCACGGCCCCGGTCGTGAAATCCCGCAGCATGGTCGTGTCCGCGGTCAGCCGCGATATCAGATCCCCCGGCTCGGCCCGGTCCAGTGCGCTGATGGTCAGGCCGAGCAGGCGGTCGATCAGCCGGCTGCGCGCGGCCAGCACCACGGACTCCGCAGTGCGCGACAGCAGGTAACCGCTCGCCGCTCCCAGCCCGGCGTTGACGATCACCAGCGCAATCATCAACCCGAGCAGGCCCAGCAGCGAGCGATGCGAGCCGAGGCTGCCGATCAGTTCCCTGACGACCAGTGGCAGCACCAAGCCGGAAGCAGCCGTGAGCAGGCTCAGCAGGCCGCCGGCCAGCAGCGGGGGCAGGTGCGGGCGCACATACCCGGATATGACACGCCATCGGACCCGCTCAGCGCCGGTACGGGTGGCAAGGTGAGGCGGCCGTTTCGGCAACCGGTCGCGACCCGGCACATGAGCGGTCACCGGTAGATCTCCCGTTTGCCGGTGCGCCGCACATCCAAAGTGGCGCAGTGAAAGCCGCCGCCAAGCGATCTGGCGTGGGTCAGCTGCATTGGCAGCACGTCGATCCCATGGCGTTCGAGCTCACTGATGAGCTCCTTCTGCCGCCGGTCCGCGACCACCAGGCCAGGGCGGATGACCAGCAGATTCATGCCAATCCAGACGGAGCACCTGGGCCGGGCCCCGACATGTCCGGTGTCCACGAGATCTGGGCAGGCTATCCGATCCCAGCCCTTCAGGAAATCGGGAAAATTGTGATCATTGACGCGCTCCGGGTTAATCAGCACCAGGCCGGGGCGCAGTGGCACGATCGTCGAATCGACGTGGGTGGAGGAGTAGAGGCCGTGGCATGGGTGGACCATATATTCTGGCCCAAGCACCGACTGGAGCCATTGCCAGCCGAGTTCGTTGCCGCTGTCTGAGACCAGGTAGAGCACGTCGGTGCCGAAGCGGAGCACATTGGCCGCATCAAAGGCCGGCTCATGGTTGCGCAGCCGCCGGCCTGCTGGCGCGGCAGGATCGTACATACTGTCGGCTAGCCGCGGCTTCGGGGCCGAAAGCCAGCGAGCCCCACTCTGGAAATACTCTATGCAGAGCTCTTTATAGCTGAACTGCTCGAGGAACCGCGCGCGCAGTACCATCGGCGTTTCGATTATCATATCGCCGATCGCGAGGATGCCGTCGCGCGGGCAGTAATCGTAGTAGCCATCGGTCTGCCAGTCTGGCGTCTTGGTCAGCGCGGAAAGATCCCGTGCGGCCGGCCTGCGAACGATGACGCCCAGCTTCGCTAGTTCCACCGCAAGCTCAGCGAGCTCCTCATCGGTCTGCTGGATCACGCCGTCCGGGAAAGGACCCGAGGGGATCCGCGCAGGATCGTCATACTCATGAAAAGAGATCGTGAACAGGCCGATATCAGGCGCTGGCACGCGTGCCCCGCGCGTCGTCCCGATGATGATCTCCTCAAGCGGATCCCACTCATTATGGACGTTTACGAGGCTCATTAAATCACCATCTCGGCATTATCTGGCCTGCGGTGCTGTCATGGGACCCGGGAATGAGCTGGTCAAGCTCCGGATGAATTCTTCACAGTACAGCAAGCCACGATGGCCGCCCAGCTGATGGTTCAGCTGCACGGGTACCCCAAGTTCTTCCTGCCACTTTTTCCGCCAGTCCGCACTGATCACTTCATTAATTGCGCTATTCAGCAGCAACGTGGCGCGGGCATTGGCGGGAAGCCGGCCTGGCAGCGGCTCCGCCAGGCCCACGACGACATTGAGCCAGGCGAGAAAGTTGCGGGCCGCCTCGGCCCGGGTGCTGTCCGCCCATGTCCTGGCCTCCGGGCCGTAGATCAAGAGCAGCACCGTCAGCGCCTCGGCTGACACCGCCCGCCACGCCGCCGCCATGGCCTCAGCCGGGGGCATCGCACCGGCCGATCGCAAGTCACTGATCCGTGCCATTTCCGCTCGCAGATCCCGCAGCACTTCCGGTGCTGACCGGTCCCTGGGCATCGAGTCATCCAGGCGCACGCACCGCTGCAGCGGCTCGGGAACCGGAGACTCGAGAAGGATCAGATGCCTGATGAGGTGGCCGCACCGCGCCAGGTCGATGGCCACCCGCGCAGCCACGGAACCGGCGGCGCTGTGACCCGCGATGACGATCCCGCACTCCGTCGCCTGCTGCCGGATGCGCCGGGCGAACCGCCCGCTCATCTCGGCGGCGGTGATATAAGGTTCCGCCTCACGCCACAGCGGCATCAGGACGTGCAGGGCTATTCCTGCCAGACCAGGCTGCCCGGTAATATTCTGGACGATCGCCAGGTCCTCACCTGAGGTGAGGATCAGGTAACAGCGCCAGGGGCTTGACAAGTTCCCGAACACGACCTCACGGACCAGTTCGGGTTCAGGTTCTGGCGAGCCCGCCCGGCACGCTTTCGCCAGTTCTGCGACGGTCATGTTCTCAAATGCCTGGGTCAGCGTGATTTCCAGCCCGGCCTGGCGCGCTAATGCCACCATTTCGATGAGCTTGACCGAATTTCCGCCAAGGGCAAAGAAGTTGTCGTTCCCGGAAACACCGGGGGTGTTCAGCACCTTGCACCAGATGCCGGTCAGCGTGCGCTCCGCCATGCCCTCAGGCTCTGCCACCGGGACACTGGCCTGCTCGCCGCCGATACTCATGCGCTAACCAGATCAGGGCGTTTTTAGCCTGTCAAGGAGAAAGCCCGTGCCGCTGCCGCGGCTGCGGCGCTGAATGGCGACGGCGAGCCGGGCGATGGCCACGATTCCGTGATGCGCCCGGGTTGAGCGATGGGCTGGCCGTTGAGCGATGCTCTGGCCAGGGATAAGCTACGCGAGCTAGGGCGTGTTTTATAAACCCTGGTAGCAGCGGTGGCGCGCAGCCGGTGGTCTGGCCGGGGCGGCCAGCAGGCAGTGCCGGGTTATTCGGGGGTGCCGCCACCGGGCGCCCGCCAGGGCACCCGGTTCACGATCCCTGGGAGAGCCCATGGCGCAGGCCGATGTTCACGGACATATCCGCTCGTTCGGTGGCGGAAGGCTGGGCCCCATCCTCACCGTTGATTTTCGCGGCGGCCGCGTGCATAAGACTTATCTGGACTTGATGGGGGATTTCAAGGGGGACTGGGCACTATATGAGCTCGTGCCATTCGGCCTCGAGGGCGAGACGATTCCGAGCCCGGTCGTCACCGCGAGCCTGGCGGAACTCTATTGTGCAGAGATTTCCGCTCAGCTGAACGGCCCGTTTTGCCTCACCGGATATTGCGAGGGCGGCCCGATCTCCTACGCCATCGCCAGCTGCCTCCAGAAGCTGGGACACGACGTGCCGCTCCTCGTGCTCGTCGACTCCCGGCCTTCCTGTGCCACCGGGTTCACCACGGAGTACCAGAGCATCGTGCAGGTCCTGAGCGGCCAGGAGGATCTGCCGCAGGCCGCGGCCGGGGCGCTGGCCAGCGCGGGCCAGCTGCTCCGGTCGGACCCGGACGCCGCGCTGGCAGAGCTGTGCCGCGCGCTGGCGGAACTGGTCGAGCCCAAGCTCGGCGCGGATGAGTACACCGCGTCCTTGTACCGGCAGCTGCTGCAGCGGTACCGTGCGTGGCTGGCATACCTCATCGCGTCATCGAACTTCGAAGGTGACCAGGATTACACCGGTGAGATTCATCTCTTTACCTCCATGTCGATCCAGGACTTCCAGCTTGACTGGCTCCCCCAGGACCGGGTCACGTTCCGGGAGTTCGACTCGCCGCACGGCCAGCTCCTGGGAAATCCCGAGCTGCGGTCCGAGTTCGCGGAGCTGGTGAGAAGGACAGGTCTTTCGGCCGGTTAGCCCGGCATGAACCGTGCTGCGGGCGCACGCCCATCATCGCTCCGGAAGGTAGTTCCCGAGCCGCTGCCACATGGCCTGGTCATCGGGGTCACCGTGATGGGACCGGGTGAAGCGCGTGACGTACTCCGTGACCTCGCTCAGTGCCCACCGCAGCTCATAGAACCGCAGCCGATGGGGTGCACACCGCGGTGAGCGGCCGAAGTTCCGGCGCATGGCCGCCCAGTCCCGTTCGGCCGGCGCCCACTTCAGGCCACCCCAATCCAGGATCGACGGGACCGGCTTCTCCGGGACGACATTGGCCGGGCTGGGATCGCCATGGGTCAGCACCAGCTCGCCGCGATCGGCGGCACACGCCTCCGCCATCCCGGCGGCCGCCGCCCGCAACTGGCTGATGTAGTCCCAGTTGCGGATGACCAGCTTTGCCAGCTTCTCGCTGTACGGGCCCTGCGGGTCTTCGGTGCCGGTGGCCCGGTGCAGCCCCGCCACCAGGGCACCGTCGAACGGCATGGTGAAATCCTCGACCGGCACACGGGCGGAAACGCCGGCCCGGTGAACGGCTTCAAGCAGCGTGATCAGCTGGCTGGCCAGCCCGTCATCGGTGCTGTCCGTGCTGGCAGCTCGCGCGGACTCGAGGTAGGGAAAGACGACGACCGGTAGCCCGCGCACATGGTGGACCACCCTCCCGTCCCTGCCCACGAGCGGCGAAATGACGAAGCTCATGCCGCGCGAGCGCATTTCGGTTGCAGCTTCGTATGCGCCGGGGTGATGTCCGTCTAAATCACGCCGCACGCTCACCCAAAAAACACCAAACCGGTACGACCAGCTGTCTTCACCGAGTGGCACGAATTCTAATGACTCACTAGCCCCATCAAATTTACATGAAATCAACCTGGCCAGCTCGTCCCGGTTGACACTGGGATTTTCCGTTAACATTTATTAATATTAACAATCGAGTGAGCGCGTCATCAAGATCACGCAACGCCGGCTTCCGGTGAGACTCCCAGGGGTAGCTCATGCTGATCCAGGCCACGCCGCTCGCTGGCGCCGCGCTGATCGAGCTCAGCAGGCTGGCGGACGACCGCGGCTTCTTCGCCCGGTCGTTCTGCCGGGAGGAGTTCGCCAGTGCTGGCCTCGAGCCCGCGGTAGCGCAGAGCAATATTTCCTTCAGCCACCACAGCGGCACGCTGCGCGGGTTCCACTACCAGCTGGCGCCGCACGCCGAGGCCAAGACGATCCGCTGCGTCCAGGGCGCCGTTTATGACGTGATCGTCGACCTGCGGCCAGACTCGGAGACCTACCTGCGGCATTTCGGGGCGGAACTGTCGGCCGGCAACCGGCTGGCCATGCACGTCCCGAGGAACTTCGGGCACGCGTACCTGACCCTGACAGCGGGAGCCGAGGTCTTGTACCAGGCGTCTGCCGCCTACACGCCCGGTGCCGAGCGCGGCCTGCGATGGGACGATCCCGCCCTGGGGATAAGGTGGCCGGTCCGGGTCGAGCTGGTATCGGCCAAGGACGCGAGCTGGCCGCTGCTGTCCGGGGCCCCGGGGACCAGCCAATGATCATCGTCGACACCCGGCTGCGGCGCCGCGCGGAAGAAAACCGCCCGATCCGCGTCGGGATGGTGGGTGCGGGGTTCATGGGACGCGGGGTGGCCAACCAGATCATCAACTCGGTTCCGGGAATGCGGCTGGCCGCCGTGGCCAACCGCACGCCCGCGCACGCCCAGCGCGCCTTCGCCGAAGCCGGCGCCGATGCCGTGGTGGCCGATTCTGCCGCGCGGCTCGACGCGGCAATCGCCGCGGGCAAGCCGGCCGTCGTCCAGGACGCGTTTGAGCTGCTGCGCGCCGAGCAGCTGGACTGCATCCTCGATGTCACCGGCGCGGTCGAGTTCGGTGCCCGCGTCACGGTGACCGCGATCGAGCGCGGGCTGCCCATCGTCACGATGAACGCCGAGCTCGACGGCACCGCCGGCCCCGCGCTCGCCCGCCGGGCACGCGCACGCGGCGTCACGTTCAGCAGCGCGGACGGCGACCAGCCAGGCGTGCAGGCCAACTTGCTCCGCTTCGTCCGCGGCATAGGTATCACCCCGCTGGTTGCCGGGAACGTCAAGGGCCTGCACGACCGGTACCGCACTCCCGCCACGCAGCGGGCGTTCGCCGAACGCTGGGGCCAGAACCCGTACATGGTCACCAGCTTCGCCGACGGCACCAAGATTTCCTTCGAGCAGGCCATCGTCGCCAACGCCTTTGGCTTCACCGTCGCGAGGCGCGGCATGTACGGGCATGACCATGCCGGGCATGTCGACGAGCTCACCTCGGCCTACGATCTCGGCCAGCTGCGGGCCCTCGGCGGCATCGTCGACTACGTCGTGGGAGCAAAGCCCGGGCCGGGCGTGTACGTCATCGGCACCCATGACGACCCCAGGCAGCGCCGTTACCTGGAGCTCTACAAGCTCGGCAGCGGCCCGCTCTACTGCTTCTACTCGCCGTACCACCTGTGCCACTTCGAGGTGCCGAACACGATCGCCCGTGCGGTCGATTTCGGTGACGCCGCGCTCGCCGCGCCGGCCGGCCCGCGCGTCGAGGTGGTCGCCGCGGCCAAGCGTGACCTGTCGGCCGGGCATGCCCTCGATGGGCTGGGCGGTTATGACAGCTACGGCCTGGCCGAGGCCGCCGAGGCCGCGCGGGCACAGCGGCTGCTCCCGATGGGCGTCGCCGAGGGCTGCGTGCTCACGCGCGGCGTCGCGAGGGACACCGTGCTCAGCTATGCCGACGTGATCCTGCCACCCGGCCGGCTCATCGACGAACTGCGCGCGGAACAGGCCAGGGTCTTCGCCGGGCCGCCGGAACCAGAGCCCGCTCCCAGCGTGACGCGTCCGGCATCGTGACGCTCCCGGCAGGCTGGCCGGCGGGTCAGCGCCAGACCTTCCAGGGCGCATCGCCGGCAGCCCACAGGGCGTTCAGGTACTGGTAGTCCTTGTAGGTGTCCATCGCGCACCAGAAGTCACTGTGCTGGTGGACCGTCAGCTGGTGATCGCGGGCGAGCCGCTGCAGCGGCTCGCTCTCCAGCCACAGCATCGCATCGTCATCGAGATAGTCGTCCAGGAACTCCCGCTTGAACATGAAGAACCCCCCGGATACGAAACCGCTGACCTTCGTGGGCTTCTCGTTGAACTCCACAACCTCGTCACCGGAGACCCTCATCTCGCCGAACTTCGACGTGGGATGGATACCGGTGACCGTGCCGATACGGCCAGCCGTCCGGTGCGTATTCTCCAGCGCCCGCAGGTCGACGGAGCTCACGCCGTCGCCATAGCCCATCATGAAATTATCGGTGTCGATATATTTCCGGATCCGCCGCAGCCGGGCCCCGGTGGCGGTCTCTAACCCGGTCTCGGCGAACGTGATCTCCCAGTTCTCGTCAGCCTGGTTATTGTGGAAGTCGATCCGGTGCTCGTCTGACATGTAGATCGTGAAGTCACACAGCTGTGCCCGGTAGTCCAGGAAAAACTGCTTCACTGCCCAGCTCTTATAACCCAGGCACAGGATGAAGCGCCGGAAACCATAGTAGCCATAGATTTTCATGATGTGCCAGAGGATGGGACGGCCGCCAATGTCGACCATAGCCTTTGGGAGCCGCTCACTCACTTCGCGGATTCGTGTCCCATGACCGCCGCACAAGATTACAACCTGAGTATCTTGACGCATGTTCGCTCCCGCATAGAGGGTTAGAGTTTTGCTCTGCCGGCCCGCTGCGACTATCAGGAACGAGAGAACAGGCTTGCCTCGTATATCCAATCTGCAGATAAACGCGGCAGGCGTCAAACATCTGCCGGCTGTTTTGGTAACTTGCAGGTGTCCGAGTTCCGCTGCGGCCGCTGAACAGGCCGCCGAGAACCAAGGTGATCATGATGTCTTCACTCGCCCTGCTTGGTGGGAACGCCGTGGCCAGCCACGATTGGCCGCGCTGGCCGCAGCCGGGCGAACGGGCATTACCTCTGCTCGCCGACGTACTCAACAGCGGCCGGTGGACGGTCAGTTGCCCATCTCGCGGGGTTCCGTCATATGAGCAGCGGTTCGCCGAGGCATACGCGCGGTTTTGCCAGGCTCGTTTCTGCATCCCCACCGCGAGCGGCACGGCGAGCCTCGCCATCGCGCTGGAGGCGTGCGGGGTTGGCGCCGGCGATGAGGTCATCGTTCCCGGCCTGAGCTGGGTCGCCTCGGCGTCGGCGGTGCTCGGCATCAATGCTGTCCCGGTCCTGGTGGATGTCGATCCCGCCAGCTACTGCGTGGACCCGGCGGCCGTGAAAGGCGCCATCACCAGCCGGACCAGGGCGATAACCCTGGTGCATGCCTATTCCGCCATTGCCGATGTCGACGCGCTGGCCGCCGTGGCGAGCGATAGCGGGCTGCCGCTGGTGGAGGATTGCGCGCATGCACACGGAGCGCGGTTCCAGGACCGGCCGGTGGGGCTGTCCGGGGCCGCCGGCGCCTTCAGCATGCAAGGGAGCAAGCTGCTCACCAGCGGTGAGGGCGGCGCGATCGTCACCGACGACGCGGAGATCGCCAATCGCGCGGAGCACCTGCGCGCCGACGGCCGGACGCGCAGCCGGGGCACCGTGCCCGCCGGGCAGATGGAACTGATCGAGACGGCAGAGCTCATGGGCAGCAACGCCTGCCTCTCGGAGTTCCACGCGGCGGTGCTGCTCGACCAACTGGACCTGCTGGAAGCCCAGAACGCCACCCGGGCGGCAGCCGCGCAGCAGCTCACGGAGCGGCTGGCCGGCCTTGGCCTGCGGGCGCAGCAGACCAGCCCGGGGACCACCAGGCGCACCTACTACCGGTATACGGTCCAGGTGCCGGACGAGGCGCTATCGATCGCCCCGCTGCCACGGCTGGCCGAGGCGATCTCCGCGGAGCTGGGCTTTCCCGTGACGCCGACGTACCCGCCACTCAACGATAATCCGCTGCACCGGCCCAGCTCCCGGCGCCGTTTCGCCGCCGATCCGGACTACCTGCTGCGGGTCAGTCCCGCCCAGTTCCCGCTCCCGGCCGCGAAGCACATTCACGACAGTGTGCTGACCATCGGTCACGAGGTGCTGCTGGCAGAGCCGGAGCACATCGAGGAGATCGCGCTGGCGGTCGAGAAGGTGCTCGCCAATATCAGCCAGCTGGCCCGACGGCAGCCAGCCTGACGGCCCGAAGGACCGGATGACGGCTCACGGCTGGCTGAGGATCGCCCGCCAGCGGTCGTCGGAGACACCGACGCCAGCGCTCGACAGCTTGCCTTCCAGCTGCCGCTGCAGCACCGGGACGGTCACGCCGAACTGTTGCAGGCTGGCGGTGAGCCGGTCAGCACGGGCGGCATAGACGCCGGAAGCACCGAACTGCCTGACGAAGCTGTCGAGCAGGATGGCGTCGATGTGCGCCGCCCACGGCAGCCCGGCCGCCGCGGACAGGTTGCTGGCCGGGACCCGCTCCCAGTAGGAGATGCCGCCGGCATGCACGACCTCCGGCGCGAAGACCTTCGTGCCCGGGTAGCTGCGGAAGTGCCCGATGCGCCACCCAGCGGCCAGCGCCATCAGCTGGTAGAGCATCATCCCGTCGAAGACGACCCGGGCGACGCTCCGCCCGGACTGGCGATGGTAGAACCGCTCGTGGCTGCGGACTTCCCGGCCGTCATCCAGCACGTCCATCAGGCCGCCCTGCGGGAACGGCAACTGCGGCCCCTCCATGCCGAGCACCCCGGCCAGGGCGGCCACATGATGGTCCTCGATGAGCTGCACCAGGGCCCCGTCGATCTCCGGCCCGGATCCCGGCCCGGTATAGGCATAGGCCGCGGGTGAGATGCGGCCGCCGATGGCCCGCTCGATCTCGGGCTTCGCCGCCGGGTTGATCGCGATGAACGGCGGCGGGGCGAGCGGGATCGGCCCGTAGCTGAGCGCGCCATTGATGGCGACGCCGGGCCGCAGGCCAGCCATGCTGTCGGCGAACCAGCTCCCATTCATGACGAAGCAGTCACTGTCGACAAGGCCATAATTCCTGTCGAGATTCCGGAAGAGCAGCTCGAATATCTCGTGGCTGCCGACCCGTTCGGTCATGTCAAAAGCCGGGAAACTGGTCATGCTGTCCCGGAGCGAGATTTCATCCGTCGCCAGGCCACTGGTTATGAGTGCACAATTCAGCTGCGGCGGCATGAACCGAAGGAAATGCCGCACGACATGCAGTAACCCAGACGAGAAAAAACAGAACCACACCGGCCCCGCGGGGAGGCCTTCCAGGAAGCCCCGAAATCGTTTATCTAAAGAAGAAAGAGCCAGGCCAGGTTCCACGGAACTGACGGTTGCGCGGACATCAGCCACTGAGCCCGAAGTCATGCCCCGATGGTACCAATACTCCTTTGCCGACCCAAGGATTCCTGTTATAGATTTGCTGGCCTGGACTATCTGGGTGAACCGCGCACGCGGATTTCCCGGTGTCCCGACGTCGAGACAAGCCCGCCCGCGACCGCCGCTAGCTGGGAGATTGGCCGGGGAGCGGGCGGATCTGGCCGGTCTCACGTTGCCGGCGGAATTCCATGAGGAGTGCGCGCACCGACGGCAGCGAGTACCCGATGGCGGCGGCCGTCGCGTGCGCGCTGAGGCTGCTGTCGCGCGGCACCGGCGCTGGCAGCTGCCCCCCGGCCGGAGGCGGGCCGGTGCGCAGCAGCGTGGCATCAAGGCCGAAGGCCCGCCCCTATCATGGGGTATCTGCTTGAGCTTTCCTGTAAAGGGAACGCTGGCCGACAGGCGACCATTCGGCGAGCTTGAGATCACCGATACCGAGGACGCCGGCCTGATATACTGGATCATCGGGGCCGAGCGGCAGGTTGATCGTCTGGCCGGTCGCTGCGGAAACGTAAGCGGCCAGGGTCGCCTCAAGTATGCGCTGCCCATCGATGCCAGATACCGCCGGGGGACGATTATCGGTCACGGCGCTCACAAAATCGGTGATAACACCGTGGAAAGAATCGATGATTGGCGCCGGTATGTTGTGGGGCGTGGAATTATTGGAATGCGCTGACAGCTCGGAATGGGTCCCTGAAGCGCTGGTGATGAGGACC
>DASXMU010000297.1:0-8063 GCA_036495485.1 Streptosporangiaceae bacterium | reverse complement strand
CTGCAGGTGGTGGGCTCGCCGGGTCCAGGGTGGCATGCGTGGAAACTGCGGTTAGCGGGAACTCTGCAAGCTAGCGGGTGGTGCGGGATCGGGGGAAGGGGATGCACATCGCAGGGGGCTCTGGCGGCACCGGTCCGGCCTCGCCGCCCAGGTTGCCCGCAGTACCGGCGGTGTGCCGGGTTTTCCGAGGGAGAGTGATCACCGATGAATATGTTCGGCTACTTAGCAAAACTGGCTTCCATGGCCCTGGCGGCTGCCGTCATCGCCGCTGGCCTGACCTCATCTGCCGCGCTGGCCGGCCGGGGCCCCGGCTTGGCGCAGCCCAGCGCCACCACGTGGACGGTCACGCCCGGCGGCTCGTTCACGGGTAAGTCCGGTACCGCCACGTTCACGGACACGAAGACGGGCACCGTCATAACCTGCGTGTCGGCGAATATGGCCGGCTCGCTGAAGCAGGGCAGCGGCCTGGCGGGCAAGGGGCTCGGCACCATCAAGTCGCTGACGTTCGTCACGTGCACGGGGCCGCTCGGCATCGGCTTTTCGATGTCGAGCGGACCGGTCACCTGGTCACTGAACGCCGTGTCCTACAAGTCGGGCGTGACCTCAGGAACGATCACCGGTATCCACTTTACGATCACGAGCAGCGGCTGCAGTGCGGTGGTTGACGGCACCGGCGGCACCGCTCGCAACGGGCAAGTCAAGATCACTTTCACCAACGCGAACAACCACCTCAGGATCTTGCCAGGCGGTGGCAACCTGCACATATACAACGTCAAGGGCTGCCTCGGCGAGCTGGGCAATGGTGACCCTGGCGGGCTGGCCGCATGCATCCTTCCAGCACCCCCGCAGATGGTGGTCGGCAAGGGAGGCGGCGGCGGGCCAGCCATGATCGGCCCACCGTGCAGAAAGAAGCTAAGTGCTCGCGCGGGCAGGACTGCCGGGCTCGCGGCTGGAAGGTGACCTGCGGCGAAGGGCGGCCCGGGAGGTGAGACGCAATATTCTTGACTCGCAACTATCCGCGATGGAGGCGGCTGGGATGTGAGGCCGCGGGGGGCTGGGTGGGCAGTGACTCAGGGGCCTGCGGACTTCGCCAGCCTGTTGCGGCAATTGCGGGAGAGCGCCGGCCTGACGCAGGAGGAGCTGGCGAGCCGGGCGCGGCTGGGCGTCACCACGGTCAGCGAGCTGGAGCGGGGGCGTCATGCGACATGCCATCGCCCCACGGCACGCCAGCTCGCCGAGGCGCTGGGGCTGCCCAGCCCGGTGCATTCGCTGTTCATCGCGGCCGCCAGGGGGCTGACGCCGGCGGCGAGCGTGCTGACCGCCATGACCGCCGCGACGCCAGCCGCCGCCGCGGCCACGGCTTCCACGCCTGCAGCTTCCGTGCCGACAGCCGCCGCGGCCACGGCTTCCGTGCCCACAGCCGCCGCACTCCCGGCTTCTACTGCTGAAGTCCCGGAGTCAGCCAGCGACGCCGCAGCGCCGGTCCCCGCAGGCAGCGGCCCGGCAGCGCTGGCTCAGCTCAGCGGAGCCGACCAGGCGGTGCCCTCGTCGCCCGAGGTGAGGTATTCGCTCCCGCCGGATGCGGCGTCGTTCACCGGCCGGGATGAACAGCTCGACCTGATCACGGCCGAGGTGACCGGGAGCACGGGAGTCGCGGGCGTGGTGGCCATCCACGCCATCGACGGCATGCCGGGGGTGGGGAAGACCGCGCTGGCGGTGCACGTCGCCCACCGGCTGCGGGACCGGTTCCCCGACCGGCAGCTGTTCATCGACCTGCACGGGCACACTCCCGGGCAGGATCCGGTCCCCGCGGAGATGGCATTAGCTGGGCTGCTGGCCGCTACCGGGGTCGATGCCCGCTACCTGCCGGACGGCGTGGACAGCCGGTCCGGGCTATGGCGGGACCGGATGTCCGGGCAGCGGGCCGTGCTGGTGCTCGACAATGCCGAAAGCAGCAACCAGGTGGCGCCGCTGCTGCCCGGTGGCAAGAACTGCCTGGTCCTGGTCACCAGCCGCCGTCACCTCGGGGACCTGCCCGGGCCGGTGATCCCGGTTCCGGTGGAGGTGCTGGCGCCGCAGAAGGCACAGGAGATGTTCCTGCGGCTGAGTCATCATGCCTCCCCCGGCCCGGCGGTGGCCGGGCTGGTGGAGCTGGCCGGGTACCTGCCGCTCGCGATCTCGCTGCTGGCCCGGGTGCACGCCAGGCACCCGTCCTGGACACTGGCCGATCTGATCGCCGAGACCCGGTCGAGCATGCTCACCCTGGCGGCGGAGAACAACAGCGTCGCCGCCGTCTTCGAGCTTTCCTACCGCTACCTGACCCCGCGCAGGCAGCAGTTCCTGCGCCGGCTTGGCTTGCACGTGGGCGCCACGATCGACGCCTACGCCGCGGCAGCGCTCACCGGGACCAGCCTGGACCAGGCGGCCGGGCATCTCGACGCGCTGCACCATGAGGGCCTGCTCACCGAGGTCGGCTACCGGCGCTACGGCATGCACGACCTCATCCGGCGCTACGCCAGGGAGCGCGCCAGCGCCGACCCGCCGCGCAGCCGCGGCCAGGCGCGGGAACGGCTGGTGGACTACTACACCTATACGGCCACGATCGCCGAAGCCCGGCTGACCCGCCAGCCCCGCGCCAGCTCCCGGCCGGCCGTGGCAACTCCCCCGGCCGCGGTGCCTGACCTGCCGGACAGTGCCAAAGCGCTCGGGTGGGCGCGAACCGAGCGCGCCAACCTGCTCGGCTGTCTCGACCATGTGACCGAGACCGGCCAGCATGCCCGGGTGGTTGTGCTCACCGCCGCCATGGCCGCCTTGCTCCAGCAGGACGGCCCATGGGCCGAGGCCATCTTCCGGCACACCGCCGCCGTGCAGGCGGCTCGCCAGATCGGGGACCGGCCCGGCCAGGCGGGTGCCCTCGGCGAACTCGGCGTGGTGCGGCGCAACATCGGGAACTACCCGGATGCGGCAACGGCCCTGGAACAAGCCCTCGCCATCTACCGCGACCTCGGTGAGGAACTCGGCCAGGCGAGCACCCTGAGCGACCTGGGGGTGGTGCGGCGGATCACCGGGGACTACCCCGAGGCCGCCGCGGCCCTGGAACAGGCCCTCGCCATCTACCGCAACCTCGGTTACCAGCTCGGCCAGGCCGGGGCGCTCAACTACCTCGGGGTGGTGCGGCGGATCGCCGGGAACTACCCCGACGCCGCCGCGGCCCTCGAGGAGGCTCTGCACATCTACCGCGACCTCGGCCACCGGCTCGGCCAGGCCAACTCCCTCAGCGATCTGGCCGAAGTCAGGCGGATCACCGGGAACTACCCGGACGCCGCCGCGGCACTGGAACAGGCCCTCGCCATCTACCGCGACCTCGGCCACCGGCTCGGCCAAGCCAACGTCCTCAACAGTCTCGGGGTGGTGCGGCGCATCGCCGGGAACTACCCGGACGCCGCCGCGGCCCAGGAGCAGGCCCTCGCCATCTACCGCGACCTCGGCAGCCGCCTCGGCCAGGCCAACGCCCTGACCTATCTCGGGGTGGTCCAGCGCATGACCGGGAACTTCCCGAGCGCCGCGGCCGCACTCGACCAGGCCCTCAGCATCTACCGCAACCTCGGTGACCGGGGCGGCGAGGCCGAGGTGCTCAACGAAGCGGGGACGCTGTACCTGGCCTACGGTGACCTGGCGCAGGCCAGGACCTACCATCAGCAGGCCCTGGACCTGGCTGGCGTGATCAGAAGCTCCTGGGACGAGGGCCATGCCCTGGCTGGCCTCGGCCGCTGCGCCCTCGCCGCGGGAGACGTCGGCCACGGCCAGGAACTGCTGCGGCGGGCTCAGGCCATCCTGGAGCAGATCGGTGCCGCCGAGGCGGCCGACGTGGCCACCGAACTGTCCGGCCTGCGCGCGCTCGACGGCGACCAGAGCTGAGGTGCTCCGGGCGCAGCTACCGCTCCGGAACCCAGATGCGCATGTCCCCGGGGGAACGGTTGGCCCAGGCATAGTACGGGATGGCGGTCAGCTCGGCGGCAGTCACGGGCGGCGCGCCCGGGTTGTCCCGGTACGGCCAGCCCGGCTCGCGGGACGCCCCGACCAGGCCCGGCACGGTCAGCGCCACCACCTCGTGCCCGCCGGCCAAGGCCCCGGGGAGCGCGGCCAAGGCCCCGGGGAGCAGTGCAGCCGCGGCACCGGGGACCACGCTGACCCCGGTCAGGCTGGTTTCCGCACCGCCCAGGCCCGCACCGCCCAGGCCCGCACCGCCCAGGTCCGCGGCCTCGAAGCAGTAGACGAGCGGCCCGCGCTCGAACGCCACGCAGGAGCGGATCGCGTCGATCTGCGGCCCCGGGCGGATCGTGCGCGCCGCCATCGGGAAGCTCACGGTCAGCTCGTCTCCGGCCGTCCAGGCCCGGCGCACATGCAGGTAGCGATCCTCGCCCAGCCGCACCGCCTGGTCGCGCCCGTTCAGTGCCAGCGCGGCGGATGGGGCCCAGTCCGGCAGCCGGATCGCCAGGTCACTCTCCCCACCGGGACCAGCGAGCACCCGCACCAGCAGCTCGCCCTGATACGGGTAACCGGTCGTCAGTTCGAGCTCCAGCTCACCGGCCCGCAGCCGCCCGCTGGCGAACTGGTGGATCTGCACGCCGTCGCCGGTGCTGGTGGCCATGTAGTGGCCGAGGCTGGCGAGCAGCCGCATCACGTTCGGCGGGCAGCAGGCGCACTGGTACCAGGGCTGCCGCTGGACCGGCGAGCGGGTCTGCAGCGGGTTGACGTAGAAGAACGACGTCCCGTCCAGGCCGAGACCGGCCAGGAAGCCGTTGTACAGCGTGCGCTCGATCAGCGCCGCGAACCTGGCCTGGCCGGTGGCCAGCAGCATCCGCCAGTTCCACATGATCGAGGCGATCGCGGCGCAGGTTTCGCAGTAGGCCCGGTCCGGCGGCAGCTCGTACGGGTCGCCGAACGACTCGCGCTTGTGCCGGGACCCGGCTCCGCCGGTCAGGTACAGCTTGCCGGCCACCATGTCGTCCCACTGAGCGAGAGCGGCCCGCAGCAGGGCCGGGTCACCGTTCTCGGTGTACACGTCGGTGGCGCCGGACAGCAGGTAGAGGGCGCGCACGGCATGGCCGCGGATCTCGGTGGCCGCCGCGAACGGCACGTCGTCCTGGAAGTAGGCCGGATCGAAGGAGTCCTGGTAGTGGGTGCGGCCGGACGGGCGCTCCCGCGGCGGCCAGTGCAGGGTGGACCGGCCGCGCCGCCCCACCAGGTCGGCCGCGGTGGCGATCAGCTCGGTGCGTCCGGTCGCACGGGCGAACTCGGCCAGCGCCATCTCGATCTCGGGATGACCGGGGACGAAGTCCGCCAGCGGGCCGGGCAGCAGCTCGGTCAGCAGCTCGGCGTACCGCCCGGCCACCAGGGCCAGGCCGTCCGGGGCACCGCCGGTGCGCAGGTCCGCGACGGCGGCCTGGAGCAGGTGCCCGGCGCAGTACAGCTCGTGGCCCATGGCCGGGTTGGTGAATCGCTTGCCGCCCTCGACCACCTGCACGTAGGAGTTCAGGTAGCCGTCTGGCTGCTGTGCGGCCCGCAGCAGCCCGACGGTCTCGGCGAAGAACCGTTCCTGCGCGGCGTCGGTGCCCTGCTGCCGCCGCCAGGCGATGGCCTCGAGCACCTTGCAGACGTCGGAGTCGCGGAACAGCGGCATCTCGTACTCGCCGGAAGCGCGCCCGGCGGCGATCCGCAGGTTCTCCAGGCTGCCGGTCTCCTCCAGCATCGTCATCCCGTGCGGGATCGTGACCTCGCCGTTGAGTGCCTGGTACCGCCCCCAGAACCCATCGCCGAGCCGCATGCCGCCGGTCAGCGGCCGCAGCGCCACGCGTCCGTCCGGGCTGGGAACTACCGGTCCGTTGCTCAATGTCTCATCAACCTTTCAGCGCGCCGGAGACGAGCCCGCGCACGTAGTACCGCTGAAGCCCGACGTAGACGACGATGCACGGGAGCATGGCGATGACCGCGCCGGCCAGCAGCAGGCCGTAGTTGACCGAACCGTAGGTCCCGGTCTCCACATTGCTGAGCGCGACCGGGAGGGTGAACAGGCTGTCGTTGGTCATGAAGCTGAGCGCCCCGAGCAGCTCGGTCCAGGAGAACAGGAACGCGTACAGGGCGGTGGTCGCGATCCCCGGCATGACCAGCGGCCGGAGCACCCGGGCCAGGGTGGTCAGCACCGACGCCCCGTCCACCCTGGCGGCGTCGACCAGCTCCCTTGGCACCTGCAGGAAGCTGTTGCGCATCACGTACACCCCGATCGGCAGGCTGAACGTGGTGTAGAAGAGGGACAGGCCGACCAGGCTGTTCAGCAGGTGCAGGAAGTGCAGCTCCAGGAACAGCGGGGTCACCACCGCCTGGAACGGGACCATGAAGGCGAGCAGCACGAGGCCGAACACGAGCCCGGCGCCGCGGAACCGGAACAGGCCGAAGCCGTACCCGGCCAGCGTCGCCACCAGCCCGGTGAGCACGGCCGTGAGCACGGCGGTGATCAGGCTGTTTATGACGTTGCGGATGATGTCGTCCCGGCCGCTGAGCAGCGCCTGGTAGTTCCCCGTGGTCAGGTGGCGGAAGCTCTGCCCGGTCAGTGGCGCGCCCACCACCGACTCGGGCTGGAAGGAGCGGAAGATCTCCCACGCCAGCGGCACGACGAACACGGCGCTGACGAAAGCTCCCGCCACCAGATAGAGGAGCAGGTGCTGGCGACGCCGCTGGCCGCGACGCTGGCTGCTGTGCTGGGAACGCCCGTGCGGACGTCCCGCGATAGCCGTCATGCGCCATCTCCCTGCAGGTAGCGGAACTGCACGAACGTGATCAGTCCCACCACGACCACGAGCACCACCGACATCGCGCTGGCCAGGCCGACGTTCATCTGCGCGAACGCGGTGCTGTAGATCGACATGACAACGGACTCGGTGCTGGTGCCCGGCCCGCCGTCGGTCAGGATGAAGAACTGGTTGAAGGCCAGGAACGAGCCGACCACCGAGACGATCAGGCTCAGCGCGATCGACCGGCGCAGCAGCGGCATAGTGATGTGCCGCTCGAGCTTCCACCAGGTCGCGCCGTCGGCACGGGCGGACTCATACAGCTCGATGGGGATCGCCTGCATCCCCGCCATCAGCAGCATCATCGTGAGGCCGGAGGCGAACCACACCACCAGCACGCAGATGGCGACCGTGGCCAGCCCGGTGTGCACCAGCCAGGCGGTGGCGTTGCTCACGATGCCGAGCTTGGACAGGGCGAAGTTCGCCGTCCCCGAGCCCGGCTGCAGCTCGACCACCGCCATATAGCTCTCGGTCACCAGGCCGACGATGTACGGGATGAAGATCAGCGTCCGGAACACGGTGGCGCCCGGCCGGTTGGACCGCACCAGCACCGCCAGCGCGTAACCCACCACGAAGATCGGGATCGTGACGATGGCCGTGTACTCCAGCGTGTACACGATCGACTGGAGAAACACGGGGTTGTGCACCAGCGCGGTGTAGTTGGACAGCCCGATGAAGTGGTACGGCCCGATCAGCGGCCAGTTGGTCAGCGAGATGTAGATGCCGAACCCGAGCGGGAACAGGGTGAACACGCAGGCGAACAGCAGCGCCGGGCTGACCAGGGCCAGCCCGGCCCGCGTCGTCCGCCGCGCCTCCGCTGTGGGCGGCGTGCTCCGGCCACCCCGGGCTAGCCCGGGCTGTGCCAGTTTCGTCCGCCGCGCCTCCGCTGTGGGCGGCGTGCACCGGCCAGCCCGGGCTAGCCTGGCCCGGGGCCGCCGCCCAGATTCGCTCTTTGCCCGCGTCAGCGTGCTCATAGGCCGGGGCTCAGCTCTTCACGCTGCTCAGCGTGGCCTGGATGCCCGGCTGACCCTGCTGGATGGCCGTGCTGACGTTCCCGCTGTACACCGCCTCACTGAACATCTTGAACCAGGGCGAGCCCGGCTCGTTGAACACCGCGTCGTAGGCCAGCGTGTACTCGACCGACCCCTTGGCCAGCGCCTTGAGCGCGACCACGTCGTAGGGATTCGCCTGCGCGAACGTGGAGTCCACCACGTC
>DASXMU010000296.1:0-18936 GCA_036495485.1 Streptosporangiaceae bacterium | reverse complement strand
TCTTCGCAGCGCCTCCCCCTGGCGGCTGGTCCGCTGCCGAGGCCGTGGACGCGTCCTGCTCACGGGCTGAGGACGCGGCGGACCGCCGGCGTGTTGGGGCCGAGGGCGGGGTGTTTTGGTGGCGCAGACCAGGCGTCTCTGGAGTCCCAGGCGTCTCTGGAGTCTCGGGCGTGTTCGGGGTCCCGGCGGCTGCTGAAGATGCTGCGCCTTGGCCGGAGGTGCTGGTGGGGCTGGGAGTGCTGGTGGTGCCGGGATTGCTTGCCGGGCCGGGAGTGCTGGTGGAGCCGGGAGTGCTGGTGGAACCGGGAGTGCTGGTGGAACCGGGAGTGCTGGTGGAACCGGGATTGCTTGTGGAGCTAGGAGTGCCGGTGAGGCCGGGAGTGCTTGTGAGGCCGGGGGCGCCGGTGGTTGCCGGGCGGGCTGGTGCCAGTTCCGGGATGTCGAAGAGGGCGCCCGTTGAGGCGAGTTCTCCCGGCTGCATCAGGCGGATCGTGCCGTACTCGCCGTCGTATCCGGCGTCTCTGATCACCTCGCCCCGGCGCAACCGGGCGATCGCCTCGGCGAGCAGGCTGCCACCGGCCTTTGTCAGGTCGTCGTGCGGCACGCTGGTCAGGATCTCGATCTCGGGGCCGAGTGCGGCGACCAGCTTTCCTGCTTCGCCGCCCACCTTCTTACTCTGCGGCCCCACCGACATGATTTCCCCGAGGATCTCGGGGAGCCTGATGAGGTTGGTGCTCCCCGGCGCGTTGGGCGGCCGGTACCCGGCCGGCCGATCGGCCAGTGCGGCCACCCGGTGCAGTACTCCAACAGTCAGTGGTTTATCGCATTTCGGGCATATGCCGCCATAGTTCCTCGTCTGTTCCGGCTCAAGCCGTACGCCGCATTTCCGGTGACCGTCGAGATGATACTTGCCCTCCTCCGGATAGAACTCGATCGTGCCGGCGAGACCATCCCCGGTTCGCAGCGCGCCGGCGATGGCGAAGTAATCCAGCTCTGTACTAAAGGTTGTGGCTTCACGGCCCAGCATCGGCGGAGAGTGCGCATCGGAGTTGCTTACCAACCGATAGGAGTCGAGTACAGAGCACATCCAGTTCATCGGCGGATCTGAGGACAGACCGGTCTCGATGGCGAAAACATGGCCAGCGAGATCCGCATAGCACTCTGCAACACTGTCGAAACCAGAGCGTGACCCAAGAGCGGCGAACCACGGAGTCCACACGTGTGCCGGCACGAGGTAACAGCCTGGGCCGCCGTTTAGCGTGATCTCGAGCAGATCCCGGGAGTCGAGGCCGAGGATGGGACGGCCGTCGGAAGCCAGGTTCCCGATCTTGGAAAGGGCTGCGGTAATGCGGTCGGTGGCCTCGAACGACGGGGCATAGAGCAGATGGTGGACCTTTCTCGTCCGATCCGTGCGGCGGTAGATAGTGGAGATCTCCACCGACAGCATGAAGCGGACCTGGCGGTCACAGCTCGGCGGGGTTTCGCGCCGCAGCCGCGCCTCTAGATCTGGGCGGAGCCGGAACAGGCCGGGCTCGGCCGGGATGAGTGACTCCTTCAGTTCCTCCGCCCACGCGGGGTGGGTGAAGTCGCCCGTCCCCACCACGGTGATCCCTTTCCGCAACGCCCACCAGGCAAGATTGCGGAGGTCACAGTCCTTGCTGCAGGCGCGGGAGAACCTGGAGTGGATGTGGGTGTCTGCGTGGAACATGCCGCCGTCGCTAACTGGAACCACAGGGGGAAAGTGTGCCGCCGCCGATCCTGCCACGCGTGGCTCACCGATGACCGGGTTCCACGCCGTTTGGGCCCATGGGTCACAATGCCTAGACAGGCTACGTCAACCAGCGCCGTGGCCAGACGTGCCATGGTGTAAGGCGGTGCTCTCTGAGGCGGCCCAGGTAACAGGCCAGCCTGGCTAGCCAGCGGGAAGGAGTGGGACGTGTTGCAAGACCTGGCCGTGCTCGCGCCATCGCTGCTCGTATGCGCCGTCTTCGTCTGGGGAGTAGTTGCCCTGCTGCGGCATGAGATGGCACCCAAGCGGCGCAACAGGGAAGATGGCGGCGCGGCAGATGATATATCAGCCCGCGGTGAGATTTCATCTCAGGAAGAGACCGGGGCAACCACTACATCTGATCACGAAGAGACCGTACATCGGCCGGCCGGAAGCCGTTCGCCGGGCTAGACTTGATAGTCTGTCTTGCCGGATTCATGTGGAAGTATCTAGCTCCTGATTACGGAGTGTTACGGCAATCTTCCGGACTGCTTGCGTCGTCTTCCGACAAGAACTCATACTTGTTTCTGCGCGTCAGGAATTGTCAGAACCAACCGGTGGGTATATGTTTGCTGCCTAAATATAGTTACTCCAGCGGAAGGGCTGGCACCCATGGCTCAGAAGGTGAAGGTGACGGTCGTCTGCGACCTTCCCCACGATGGCGAGGTCGAAGGGCAGGAGACAGTTCAGTTCTCCTTTGACGGCAGCGCCTACGAGATCGACGTGTGCTCCAAGCACGCTAAGGAACTGCGCGATAAGGTCGGGCAGTACGCGGATCACGCCCGCCGGGCAAGTGGCGCTGGTGGACGGCGCCGCCGGTCGCGCACCGGTCCCGGCCGTGAGCGTAGCGGAGAAATCAGGGCGTGGGCGAAGCAGCGTGGATACAAGGTGAGTGAGCGCGGTCGCATTCCCGCCACCATCATTCAGGAGTACGAAGCATCGCACTAAGACCGGGTGAGCCGAGGCGGCCAAGCATGCTTGTTGGCTACGCCAACTGCGCCGCGGCCCGCAGTATTTATCCGGGGGGACGCCCCCCGGACCCACCAAGTGGCAAACCCTGCTCGCTGACCTTCGGTCAGCTTCGCCAGGATCCGCAATATTTATCCGGGGGGGCGACCCCCGGACCTCCCGATGCCGGGCTTCGCCCAGCGTACCGGGGGGCCGGGAGGTCGGGAGGTCGAACACATGATTGTCGGCTTTCAGCCAAGCCTGCCACACTGATCGTTAACCTACGGCCGACTGAGCCGTAGTTCGCTCTATTTATCTATCCCGGGAACGACTCCTGATACCGGCTTTGCCCGGCTTGGTGTGGTTTGGGCCCGAACCCCACAGCGGGTTGCTGATCTGTATGTGGTTTCGTGGAGGGGAGTTGTGGACGTGCTTCGGGTTGGGTTACGTCTTCTTGTGCTGCCGCGGCCCGCTGCTGAGTTGGCAGCGGGCCGTTCGCTTGCGGCGTACTCGGAACACCTACGGCCCTTCAAAGGGTTGGATGTGATGAAGGCCCGTTGCCGGGGAACCACTTCAGCGTGCGATGTGCGCGGACAGCGAAGCCCGGCACCTGGCTAGCATGCGGAAGAGCGGGGCCGGATGTCCCGGGCCTGCCGACCGCCCTGTGAGGAGCGCGAGATGTTCGAGAGATTTACCGACCGGGCGCGGCGTGTTGTGGTCCTGGCTCAAGAAGAGGCCAGGATGCTCAACCACAACTACATCGGCACCGAGCACATCTTGCTCGGCCTCATCCACGAGGGTGAGGGCGTGGCGGCGAAGGCGCTGGAGTCGCTGGGTATCAGCCTTGAGGCGGTGCGCCAGCAGGTCGAGGAGATTATCGGCCAGGGCCAGCAGGCTCCGTCCGGTCATATCCCGTTCACCCCGCGGGCCAAGAAGGTACTCGAGCTCTCGCTGCGCGAGGCGCTTCAGCTCGGCCACAACTACATCGGCACCGAGCACATCCTGCTCGGTCTCATCCGTGAGGGTGAGGGCGTGGCCGCCCAGGTGCTGGTCAAGCTCGGTGCTGACCTGAGCCGGGTGCGCCAGCAGGTGATCCAGTTGCTGCATGGCTACCAGGGCAAGGAGCCAGCGGCGGCGGGCGCCCCGTCGGAGTCCACCCCGGCCACCTCACTCGTGCTCGACCAGTTCGGCCGCAACCTGACCGCCGCCGCCCGCGAGGGCAAGCTGGACCCCGTGATCGGCCGCGAGAGCGAGATCGAGCGGGTTATGCAGGTGCTGTCGCGGCGGACCAAGAACAACCCCGCCCTGGTCGGTGAGCCCGGCGTCGGCAAGACCGCGGTGGTGGAGGGGCTGGCCCAGAAGATTGTGAAGGGCGAGGTCCCCGAAACTCTCAAGGACAAGCAGCTGTACACCCTGGACCTAGGCGCGCTGGTCGCCGGCTCCCGCTACCGCGGTGACTTCGAAGAGCGGCTGAAGAAGGTCCTCAAGGAGATCCGTACCCGCGGCGACATCATCCTGTTCCTGGACGAGCTGCACACGCTCGTCGGCGCCGGTGCCGCCGAGGGGGCCATCGATGCCGCGTCCATACTCAAGCCGATGCTCGCCAGGGGTGAGCTGCAGACCATCGGCGCCACCACGCTGGATGAGTACCGCAAGTACCTGGAGAAGGACGCCGCCCTGGAGCGCCGCTTCCAGCCGATTCAGGTGGCCGAGCCGACGATCTCGCACACGATCGAGATCCTCAAGGGCCTGCGGGACCGCTACGAGGCGCACCACCGCGTCTCCATCACCGACAGCGCCCTGGTGGCCGCCGCGCAGCTCGCTGACCGCTACATCAGCGACCGGTTCCTGCCCGACAAGGCGATCGACCTGATCGACGAGGCCGGCTCCCGGATGCGGATCCGGCGGATGACCGCACCTCCGGACCTGCGTGAGTTCGACGAGAAGATCGCCCAGGTGAGCCGGGAGAAAGAAACGGCGATCGACTCCCAGGACTTCGAGAAGGCCGCCGCCCTGCGCGATCAGGAGAGGCAGCTCCTGATGAAGAAGGACGCGCGGGAGAAGGAGTGGAAGGCCGGCGACATGGACGTGGTCGCCGAGGTGAACGAGGATCTGATCGCTGAAGTGCTGGCCACTGCGACCGGCATCCCGGTGTTCAAGCTGACCGAGGAAGAGTCCCAGCGGCTGCTGCGGATGGAAGACGAGCTGCACAAGCGCGTCATCGGCCAGAACGACGCCATCAAGGCCCTGTCCCAGGCCATCAGGCGGACCCGGGCAGGCCTGAAGGACCCCAAGCGCCCCGGTGGGTCGTTCATCTTCGCCGGCCCCTCCGGAGTGGGCAAGACCGAGCTGTCCAAGACCCTGGCCGAGTTCCTGTTCGGCGAGGAAGACTCGCTGATCCAGCTCGACATGAGCGAGTACATGGAGAAGCACACGGTGTCCCGGCTGTTCGGCTCGCCGCCCGGCTACGTGGGCTACGAAGAGGGCGGCCAGCTGACCGAGAAGGTTCGCCGCCGGCCGTTCTCGGTGGTCTTGTTCGATGAGATCGAGAAGGCCCACCAGGACATCTTCAACTCCCTGCTGCAGATCCTCGAAGACGGCCGCCTGACCGACGCCCAGGGCCGCACCGTGGACTTCAAGAACACGGTGATCATCATGACCACCAACCTGGGCACTCGCGACATCTCCAAGGGCGTCTCGGTCGGCTTCGCCCGGACCGGGGACGTCCGCGGCTCCTACGACCGGATGAAGGCCAAGGTCCAGGACGAGCTGAAGCAGCACTTCCGGCCCGAGTTCCTCAACCGGGTGGACGACACCATCGTGTTCCACCAGCTCACCGAGGAAGAGATCGTCACGATCGTCGACCTGATGATCGCCAAGGTGGACGAGCGGCTGCGCGACCGGGACATGGGCATGGAGTTGCGGCCCGCCGCCAAGGCCCTGCTGGCCGAGCGCGGGTACGACCCGGTGCTGGGAGCCAGGCCGCTGCGCCGCACCATCCAGCGCGAGATCGAGGACAGCCTGTCGGAGAAGATCCTCTTCGCCGAGCTCAAGGCTGGACAGATCGTGATCGTGGACGTCGAAGGGACTGGCGAGGAGGCGAAGTTCACCTTCAAGGGCGAGCCGAAGCCAGAGTCAGTGCCGGATGCGCTGCCCGCGGAGATCGAGACTCCGTCGGCTAGCGGGGCCAGGACGAGGGTTAGCCCGGCGCCTGGGCGGTCGGAGTCGACGACGGAGGGGACGGCGTAAGAGGTCGTTTGACGGCGAGAGCTGCCCGTGGGGTTCTGCGGGCGGCTCTCGTTTTGTGATGGGGGAGGATGGGGGCAGTTCTGGTGCTGGTGGGACTTGAGGGCTGGTGAGAGCGGTGATTGGGGGAGTTGATCATGGGGTCTTGCTGGGTTGGTATGAGCGGGAGAGGAGGGTGCTGCCTTGGCGGGAGGATGGGGTTTCGGCTTGGGGAGTGCTGGTTAGTGAGGTGATGTTGCAGCAGACGCCGGTGCGGCGGGTGCTGCCGGTATACCGGGAGTGGATGGAGAGGTGGCCTACGGCGAAGGATTTGGCTGGGGTTCCGGCTGGGGAGGCTGTGCGGAGGTGGGGGCGGCTTGGGTATCCGCGGCGGGCGTTGCGGTTGCATGAGACGGCGCGGATATTGACGGAGAAGCACGGAGGCGAGGTGCCGGAGAGTATTGAGGAGTTGCTTCGGCTGCCTGGGGTGGGGGGTTATACGGCGGCGGCTGTGACCAGTTTTGCGTTTGGGCAGCGGCATGCGGTGCTGGACACGAACGTGCGGCGCGTATTTGCGCGGCTGGTTGGTGGGCGGGAGTTTCCTGGGCGGAGCCTTTCGGTGGCTGAGGTCCGGCTGGCCGAGTCGTTGCTGCCGGTGGAGCCTGCCGTGGCGGCGCGGTGGTCGGTAGCGGTGATGGAGCTGGGGGCGCTGGTGTGCACCGCTGCGCGGCCGCTGTGCGATCAGTGTCCGCTGGCGGCGTCCTGTTCCTGGTTGCTGGCTGACCGGCCGCAGGACACGATCCGGCCCACGGGGCAGAAGTACGAGGGGACCGACCGGCAGTGCCGGGGCGCCCTGCTGGGCGTCCTGCGCGATGCCGCTGGGCCTGTCGCGGCGGAAGAACTGGCCCGTGCCTGGTCCGAGCCGATCCGGCGAGCCCGAGCGCTCGACACCTTGGTGGCCGACGGCCTGGTGGAGGTTCACCCGGACGGCAGGTTCTCCCTCCCCACCACCTGACCGGGTTCCCAGCCGCCCAGCGGGCCAGCTCACCGCACGACGTTGTCGCGCTTGCGCGCGAAAGCATCGTGCACCACATCACTGGACGCAACTCCGGGCACTACCCACCCTGCCCGCGGTCTAAACGTTTGGGCCGGTGCCGGCCGGCGGGTCTGCGAGATTACTTAGCGTTAGATTGAAATACTCTTCGCATGGATACGACTACCCCCCGTGACCGGAACCGACCGGCAGATCCGGAGGTCTACTGGCGCCGGAGGGTTGTTGCACTAGCCGGCGGCCTGGCCATTCTTGGCTTGCTGGCCTGGGCGGTGGGGGGCGCGACCGCTACCCGCCCGGCGGCCTCGACGTCGGCTCTGAAGGGTTCGGGAGCGCAGGGGAATGTTCCAGTTGCGGTCGCGTCGCCGACCGCGTCTATGACTTCACCAAGCCCCTCGGCCATCAGTCCGTCGCCGAGTCCGTCGCCGAGTCCGTCGCCCAGTGTCAGCCCAAGTCATGCGAAGACCACGAAGCCTGCCCGGCGGGCATCGAAGGCCGGGATGAACGCCCCAGGCGACGACTGCCCGGCCGGCGATGTCGTGATCAGCATGAGCGCCGGCAGCAGTTACGCCGGTGCGGCGCGCCCGGAGTTCGGGATCAACGTGGTGTCCACCGACAGCCGGGCATGCGCGTTCAATGTCGGCCCCAGGTACCTGACGGTGACGGTCAAGTCTGGTGGGGTCAGGGAGTGGGGCTCGGGTGACTGTGTCCGTGGCGGCGGAACCCAGGTCGTGAACCTGAACCGGGGCGTGCCCATTCACCGGGCCATCACGTGGGACCGGTGGCTGTCCGCCCCCGGCTGCCACCTGCGGGGCGGCACAGCCCAGCCTGGCACCTACACGGCAATCGCCACCGACGCGGGGCCGCACAGCCAGACCCTGGTGTTCACCCTCCGCTGATCCCGGCCCAGCAAGTGAAGCTGGCCGAAGGCCAGCGAGCATGGCTGGCCACCTAGTCAGCAGCGCAGTCGCCCAGGGCCACGGCAATGGCGGCCGTTACGTTGGCGACCTCCCGGATCTCCATGGGCTCGGTCTGCCCGGCCAGGTCCCCCTCGCCCGGCGGCGGCAGGGCGCCTGAGGCTGCGGGGACGATCGCGCGCTTGAAGCCGAGCCTGCCTGCCTCGGCTATCCGGCGGCCCAGGCCCGGGACCCGGCGCACCTCGCCGGCCAGGCCGACCTCGCCGATGGCCACCACGTCGCCCGGAACGCTCAGGTTGACCGTCGTGCTCGCGATGGCCAGGGCAACGGCCAGATCGACGGCGGGCTCGGACAGCTTGACCCCGCCGACCGTGGCCGCGTAGACGTCGTGCTTGGCCAGCTTGAGACGGGTTCTGCGCTTGAGCACCGCCACCAGCATGCCCAGCCGCGCCGCGTCCAGGCCGGAGGTGACCCGGCGCGGCAACTCCGCCGGGTTGTACCCGGTCAGCGCCTGAACCTCGGCCACCAGCGCGCGGCGGCCTTCGAGCGCCACCGTGACACAGGTCCCGGGCACCGGCTCGCAGCGCTGGGAGAGGAACAGGCCGCTCGGGTCCGGCAACCCGATCAGGCCGTACTCACCCAGATCGAAACAGCCGATCTCGTCGGTCGGGCCGTACCGGTTCTTGACCGCGCGCACGATCCTGAGCTGTGAGTGCCGTTCGCCCTCGAAGTAGAGAACCACGTCGACCAGGTGCTCCAGCGCGCGTGGCCCCGCTATCGCGCCGTCCTTGGTGACGTGCCCGACCAGCACTGTGGTCATCATGCGTTCTTTGGCAACCGCGGTCAGGGCGGCAGCCACCGCGCGCACCTGGGTCACGCCACCGGGCACGCCCTCGACCTCCGGCGCGGACACGGTCTGCACCGAGTCGACGATCAGCAGGCTGGGCTGCACCGCCTCGACATGCCCCAGCAGCGCGGCCAGACCGGTCTCGGCGGCGAGGAACAGGCTGGGGTGGATCGCGCCGACCCGGTCGGCGCGCAACCGCACCTGGCCAGCCGACTCCTCCGCGGTCACGTACAGCACCGGTCCCGAGCCTGCCGCCTGGGCGCAGGCCTCCAGCAGCAGGGTGGACTTGCCGACCCCCGGCTCCCCGGCCAGCAGGATCACCGCTCCTGGCACCAGGCCGCCGCCGAGCACCCGATCCAGCTCACCGAGGCCGCTCGGCCTGGGCCCGGCCGCGGTGGCGTCCACCTGGCCGATCGGAACGGCCGGGATGCTCACCTGCCCAGGGCCGACCGGTATCAGCCCGGCCCTGGGGAGTACCTGAGGCCCGGTCTGCTCGACCGTTCCCCACTCCTGGCACTCCCCGCACCGCCCGGCCCACTTGGACGTCCGCCAGCCGCATACCGTGCACTGGAAGGCCGCCGTCGCCGAACCGGCCGATGTCTTCGCCATGCTCCGCACGCTAATCCACGGGTACGACACTCATGGCGGGCAGGCGCCGCTGCGGTTCGGCATAAGCTAGCGGCGAGGAGCATTCACACCAGCGACGTGTCGAGCGGTGCAGGCGTGGTAGCGGCCATGCACGGGTGACACGGCCCGAGGCGAAGCCAGGGAGAGACGTTGACTGAGACCGCCGGGGAACCGCGCACACCGGTCGCGCTGTCCACCTCGTCGGTCTACCCGGACAGCACGCCGGACGCGTTCGAGATGGCCGCCAAGCTCGGCTACGACGCCATCGAAGTGATGGTCTACACCGATCCGGTGAGCCAGAACGTGGACGTGCTGCGCAGGCTGTCCGACTACCACCAGATCCCGGTGCTCGCCGTGCACGCGCCCTCGCTGCTGCTCACCCAGCGGGTTTGGGGACGCGACGCCTGGGGGAAGCTGCGCCGCTCCCAGGAGGTGGCGGAGAAGCTGGGCGCCAAGGTGGTGGTCCTGCACCCGCCGTTCCGCTGGCAGCGGGAGTACGCGCGCGACTTCGAGACCGGGCTGGCCCAGATGAGCCAGGAAACGGACGTGGTCTTCGCCGTCGAGAACATGTACCCGCTCCGGGCGCGGGCGACCGAGGTGGTGCCCTACGCACGGCACTGGGATCCGGTCGGCCAGGACTACCCGCACGTGACGCTCGACCTGTCGCACACCGCGGCGTCGGGTTCGGACGCGCTCGCCATGGCGGACGCGCTCGGCGGCCGGCTGGCGCATGTGCACATGGCCGACGGGACCGGCCTGGCCATACCGCCGGACGAGCACCTGGTCCCCGGCCGGGGTGGCCAGCCCTGCGCCGAGTTGCTCCAATCGCTCACCGCCAGCGGATACCCGGGCATGGTCGTGCTCGAGGTGAACACCCGCCGCGCCCTATCCAAGGAGGAACGGCTGGCGGACCTGGCCGAGTCGCTGGAGTTCACCCGCCGGCACCTCGCCGCGCCCGCCGGCAAAGCCGCGGCCGGAGCAGACGGTTTCCGCCCAGGAAGTGCCGCCCCCGGCGCCATGTGACGTGGCAGCGGCCCATGCGAAGGCCCTGGCCGCAGGCGGCCATGCACCCACGCCCGCGCGCGCCCGGGAGCGGCCACAACGCAGCGGCACCTCCAGAACTCAGGCGTCCAGGATCAGTGTCACCGGGCCGTCGTTGATCAGCGCCACGTCCATCTGCGCGCCGAAGACTCCCGTCTCCACCCGGGCGCCGAGTTCGCGCAGCACGGCCACGAACTCCTCGACCAGCGGCTCCGCCACCGGCCCGGGCGCGGCCGCCAGCCAGGACGGCCGGCGCCCCTTCCTGGTGTCCGCGTACAGCGTGAACTGGCTGATCACCAGCAGCGGCGCGCCCACCTCGGCACAGGATCGCTCACCGGCCAGGATCCGCAGATGGTAGATCTTGCGCGCCAGGACGGCCGCCGTCTGCTTGGTGTCCGAATGGGTAACCCCGGCCAGTACAACCAGACCGGGTTCATCGAATGCCCCGGTGATCTCATCAGCCACGGTGACACTCGCCTGGCTCACCCGCTGGACTACGGCTCGCATGAGGATGCATTCTGCCCTTGATGACAACGAACACGCCTGCCGGATCCGGCACAACGCTCATCACCGTCGCACCGACCGGTGCCGAGGCCGAGAAGGCCCGGCATCCGGCGCTGCCGGTGACCATCGACGAACTCGTCAGCACGGCCAGGGAGTGCGAGGCCGCCGGGGCCTCCATCATCCACGTGCACATCAGGGACGGCGACGCGCGTCCCACCTTGGACCTGGCCCAGCTCAAGGACACCGTGCAGGCCATCAGGGCGGCCAGCACGATGATCGTGCAGCTGTCCACCGGCGGCGCGGTCACCGACTCCTATGCGGACCGGCTGGCGGTGCTCGACGCCGCTCCGGACGGCTGCTCGCTCACCTGCGGCACGGTGAACTTCGGTGACGACGTCTTCATGAACCCGTGGCCGTTCATCCGCGAACTGTACGAGAAGACCAAGGAGCTGCACGTCGTGCCCGAGTTCGAGCTGTTCGACCTCGGGCACGTGGCCACCCTGCACCGGCTGCTCGACGACCTCGGTGAGCCCTACGGCGGGCATGTGCACTGTGACCTCGTGATGGGCGTCCCCGGCGGGATGGACGGCGATGCCGCCACGCTGGTCAAGGCCGTCGAGGCGCTGCCGGCCGGGGCGTCCTGGTCGGCCACGGGCATCGGCCGCACCACGCTGCCGGTCATCCTCGCCGCGCTGTCGGCGGGCGGCCACCTGCGGGTCGGCATGGAGGACACCACCAGTTACGCGCGCGGCAGGCCGGTGGCGGCCAACGCCGAGCTGGTGCAGCGCGCGGCCACGTTCGCCGAGCTTGCCCAGCGACCGCCCATGCGCCCCTACCAGGCGCGTGCCCTCCTAGGAGTCGAAGATCACAACTGAGAACCCGATCCTGGCCGAAGTCATCCGCTCGGGGTTCGCCGAGTCGTCACACCGAGGGCCGATCGTGGGCCTCGGTGCCCACGGCCAGCGAGTGGTGGCGGCGGGCACCGTGGACGCGCCCATCTTCCCCCGCTCGTCGAACAAGCCGATGCAGGCGGCTGCCATGGTCGGCTGCGGTCTTGACCTGGACGGCAAGCTGCTCGCCCTCGCCGCGGCCAGCCATTCGGGCGAGGACTTCCACATCGCCGGGGTGCGCGAGATCCTCGCCGGGGCCGGGCTGTCCGAGGATGCGCTGCAGTGCCCGCCCAGCGTTCCGATCGACGAGCAGGCGATGCGCGCCTTCATCCGCCGTGGCGGGGAGCCCGACCGGATACACATGAACTGCTCGGGCAAGCACGCTGCCATGCTGGCCAGCTGCGTGGCGGCGGGCTGGCCGACCGGCAGCTACCGCGATCCAGCACACCCCCTCCAGGTGGAGATCCGCCGCACCATCGAACGGCTGGCCGGTGAACCGGTAACCGCCATCGGGGTGGACGGCTGCGGCGCGCCGATCTTCGCCTTGTCGGTGACCGGGCTCGCCCGCGCCTTCCGCGCGATGGTGCTGGCCCACCAGGGAACTCCCGAGCGCAAGGTGGCCGACGCCATGCGGGCCTACCCGGACTGGACGTCCGGGAGCAGGCGCCCGGAGCGCAAGCTGATGGAGGCCGTGCCCGGGCTGTTGCTGAAGTCCGGCGCCGAGGGTGTCGAGGGCTTTGCCCTGGCCGATGGCAGGGCTGGCGCCTTCAAGCTCGACGACGGCGCGGGCCGGGCCAGGCCGCCGGTGACCGTCGCGCTGCTGCACGCCCTCGGCGCGGTCGCTGAGCCCGCGGTGGACACCGCATCCCTGGACGAGATCTCCCTGGTCGGGGTCATGGGCGGCGGCGAACGCGTCGGCGAGATCCGCGTGGTCCTGGAGCAGCTAGCCCGCTGAGTGCTTGCAGTTAATTTGCAATTGCAAGCACCGAACAGGGATAATGGGGACATGCGGACGGTGAACGTGAATGTGAACGCGATCGGGGAGTACATCAGGCAGCAGCGGGAGCAGGCCAAGATCTCGCTGCGCCAGCTCGCCGACGCAGCCGGGGTCTCCAACCCTTACCTGAGCCAGATCGAGCGGGGCCTGCGCCGGCCGAGCGCGGAGATACTCCAGCAGATCGCCAAGGGCCTGCGGATATCCGCCGAGGCCCTGTACATCCAGGCAGGCATCCTGGAGGACCGCCCCTCCGACAGCGGCGTGCGCGCGGCCGTGCACACCGACCAGGGCCTGACCGAGCGGCAGAAGCAGATCATCCTGGAGATCTACGACTCGTTCCGTGCGGAGACCGCCGCCACGCAGGCGGCGGAGGACGGCACGGCACAGGCGAACGCCGCGCAGGCCGTGACCGCCGGGGTCCTGCCCGAGCCCACGGAACTCCCCGCGACGGGCCAGACACCCGCGAACGGGCACGCGGAACCGGCGCACGCCGATGCCAAGGTGGTTCCAACGTCACCGGCCAACGGATAGCCTGAGATCGTGTTTAGTAACTGGAGTGCGTTCACTCCGCTGAACTACTTCTTCGAGGCGCTCGCGCTCGGCGCGTTCGTGGTCGAGGCCTGGGCCTTGATCGACGCGGCGACCCGGCCGTCCCGTTCATACGTCGCGGCTGGCAAGCAGACCAAGCCGCTGTGGCTGATCATTCTTGGCGTAGCCACGGCCGTCGGCCTTGGCTACGCGGCCTACGTCAAGAACCTGTCGGTCATCCAGATTCTCCCGGTCGCCGCGTTCGTTGCGGCCGGCGTCTACCTGACCGACGTCCGGCCCAAGGTCAAGCAGATGGGCAGCGGCGGCAGCTCGAGTCAAGGCCCCTACGGCCCCTGGTGATCCCAGGCTGCCGTGGCAGCCGGCCATGCTCGCTGACCTTCGGTCAGCTTCGCCGTAGCCCGCAGTATCTATCCAGGGGGACGACCCCCTGGAACCCCCGATGGCCGGGCTGCCGCCCGGCGGGGACAACCCACAGGAGTCCTCTGACTTACTGGTCCGCGATGCGGATCCGCAGCCTGCGGAACCCCTTGCCCTTGTTCTCGATCTTCACGATCTCGATCCGGCCGACCTGGCGGGTGGATGCTACGTGCGTGCCGCCGTCCGCCTGCTGGTCCAGCCCCACGATGTCGATGATGCGCACGTCTTTGACCTCGGGCGGGACCAGGTTCGTCGCGGTGCGGATGATGTCGGGGATGGCGAGCGCCTCATCGCGCGGCAGCACCTTGACGTCGATCCGACGCCCGGCGGTCAGTTCGGTGTTGCACGCCGATTCGACGGCCGCACGGAAGCCGTCGGGCACCTGCGGCAGGTTGAAGTCCATCCTGGCCACCATCGGTTCCATGTTCCCGCCGGTCACCAGCGCCCCGAAGTCCCTGAACACCACTCCGCACAGCACGTGCAGACCGGAATGCGTGCGCATCAGCGCCGTCCGCCGCTCGTCCTCGACCGCGCCACGCACTGCCGTGCCGGCCGGCGGCAGCGGGTCGCCCTCGGCCGGGACCAGGTAGAGGTCGTCGCCTTTGCGCGCGCCGACGATGCGGGTCTGCACCCCGCCCCACAGCAGCACGCCGTGGTCTGGCGGCTGCCCGCCGCCGCCCGGGTAGAAGGCCGAGGTGTCAAGCACGATCCCGGCTTCGGGGTCGGCGGCGAGAACCTGGGCATCCCATTCGCGCAGGGTCTGGTCGTGAAGCTCGAGCCGGTGCGTTCGCCACTGAGTCTCACTCACCGACGCAGCCTACTGCGCGCCCGCCCCCGCACAGGGCTCAGAGCGGGATCACGAACAGCGCGGCGGGCACCACGACCAGCAGCATCGCGCTGCAGCACACTGCCACCCACAACGGCCGCGACAGGCCAGGCTGTGGTTCGAGCAGCCGGGCGACCCTGGTCACGACTTCGCCCTCCCCGGCATGGCTCACCGCCGCCAGCGCACCGCAGGGCGGCGCCTGGGCCCCCGCGACGCCGAACCGCATCAGCGCCGTGGCCAGTTCCCGCGCCTGGCGGGCCCGGATGGCCCTGTCGTCGGCCAGCATCTCGACGAGCAGCGCGACCGCCGCATAGGCCTGCAGCGTCACCCGGGAGCGCGGGAAGGCGCGGCACAGCGCGGTGAACGGCAGCAGCACCAGGTCATGCCGCTCCCGCACGTGCGCCCGCTCGTGCTCGAGCACCGCCGCCAGCTCCGCCTGATCGAGCAGGTCCAGCGTCCCGGCGCTGAACACGATGCGGGAGGAGCGCAGCCCCGGCACGCAGTACGCCGCTGCGGCCGGATGGTCGAGCACCAGCACGCCGGGCACCTTCGGGTCGCCCCGGCCCAGCAGCGCGAGCAGGGCCCGGTGCCTGCGCCTGGTGCGGACCACGGCGGCGCACGCGGCCGCGAGCACCCAGCACAGCAGGGTCAGCAGCGCCACCGCCAGACCCAGGGCCACCAGCCGGAACGTCTCGATCAGCGTGGTCTGCTCAACCGGCCGCAACACCGCGCTCGACGCGAAAGCGAAAACGCCACCGGCCACTCCCGTATGCTCCGGCCTGGCGGCCAGCGCGGCCAGCGCACCGACGGCGGCCAGGCCCCAGCCCAGGCCGAGCGCCTGCCACAGCAGGATCGCGGCCGCCGGGGCGCGGCGCGGCCACCGTGCCGTCGCCAGCAGTGTCGATATCGCGACGGTGCTCATCGCGATCCCGGCGAGCAAGAAAACCGTGGGGAACACCCGAACTCAGTCCCCGGAACGGCCTTCGAACTTCTCGAGCGCGATACGCAGCGCCCGGGCCTCGGAATCGGACACCGAGCGGGCGAAGCTGGCCAGCGCGGCCTGTCTGTCGCCGGCCTGGTCGAGTGCGCTCAGCATCAGCTCGGTGACGTAGGCTTCCCTGCTCGCGGAGGCCCGGTACTGCCACGCACGGCCATCGCGCTCGCGCAGCGCGAACCCCTTCTTGGCGAGCCTGTCCAGTACTGTCATCACGGTCGTATGAGCCAAGTCTCGTTCTGTCAGACGCTCGCTGACCTCACGTACGGTGAGCGGGCTCGTGGTTTCCCAGAGAACATCCATGATCGCGCGTTCAAGTTCACCGAGTCGGTTCACCCGATCACTTTATCTTCGCGGCCGCGGCCCGGACAGGGCTACCCGGCCGAGCGCCCACTACACTACGCTGCCGCTGGTCATCGCGCCCGGCCATCCGGTTATCGTTGGGTGCACAGCGATGAAATCATGCTGGCCGTGGAGGACAATGGTGCCCGCCGAAACGCCGCGTTTCCGTTCCGTACTCGACCACTTCGTTCCTTACAAGCCCGGCAGGATCCCGGTCGCCCCGGATGGACGGTCGTTCAAGCTCTCGTCCAACGAGACCCCGTTCGGCCCGCTACCGTCGGTCGTGCAGGCGATCACCGCCGCCGCCGGGGAGATTCACCGGTACCCCGACAACGGTGCGGAGGCCCTGACCGCGGCGATCAGCGCCAGGTACGGCGTGCCCGCGTCGCACATCGCGGTCGGCTGCGGCTCGGTCGGCGTGACGCAGCAGTTGCTGGCGGCCGCCGCCGAACCCGGCACTGAGGTCCTCTACGCCTGGCGCTCGTTCGAGGCCTATCCGACCCTGACCGACCTGTCCGGCGCATCCTCGGTGCGGGTGCCATTGCGTGGCGACACCCACGACCTGGCCGCAATGGCCGGCGCGGTCACCAAGCAGACCAGGGTCATCTTCGTCTGCAACCCCAACAACCCCACCGGCACCGTCGTGCACCGCGCCGAGCTGGAAGACTTCCTCGACCGCGTGCCCCCGACATGCATGGTCGTACTCGACGAGGCCTACTGGGAGTACGTGCGCGACCCCGCCGTCCCCGACGGCCTCACCCTCTACCCCGACCGGCCGAACCTCGCCGTCCTGCGCACGTTCTCCAAGGCCTACGGCCTGGCCGGGATGCGCGTCGGCTTCCTGGTGGCAGCCGAACCGATCGCCACCGCCACCCGCATGACCATGCTCCCGTTCTCGGTGAACAGGATCGCCCAGGCCGCCGCCGTCGCCTCCCTGGCGGCCGAGGCCGAGCTGCTCGACCGGGTCGAGGCCGTGGTCGGCGAGCGCACCAGGGTCCGAGAGTCGCTGCTGGCCGACGGCTGGACCGTCTCGCCCACCGAGGGCAACTTCGTCTGGCTCCCTCTCGGCCAGGACACCGCCGGCTTCGCCCGCGAGTGCGAAGCCGCCGGCATCAGCATCCGCCCGTTCGCCTCCGACGGCGTCCGTATCTCGATCGGTGACCCCGAAGCGAATGAGGCGCTTCTCGCCGTTGCCAAGGCGTATCCCCGCCGCCATTAGAAACTCCATATTTTCACCGAACAGTCGGCGCCACCCTGGTCGCTCGCCAGCCGGGCTTATCGCGTGCTGGCCTGGCCGCTGCTTGGGCGGTGCGTATGTGGGGGTGCTGGGTGGCGTACTCCAGGGTGTGGTCGTCGGTGGTGAGGTGGGTGTGGGTGGCTATTGGGCGGACTCCAGCGCCCGGTCGTCGGCGGTGAAGTCGGGGCTGGATTTGGCCGGCGGGTTGGCCAGGTGCCAGTGGACCGAGGCGGCGATGCCGAGGGCCGGGTCGGCTGGCTGCCAGCCGAGGAGGTCGCGGGCCTTGCGATTGTCCACGAGTATGTGCTGGCGGTGGTCGCGGGTGAAGGTCAGGCCGCCTTCGGGCACGGCGGCGTCGGGGACGGTGACGAGCTCGGCGTCGTAGTCGGCGGCGGCCAGGATCTGGCCGATCCAGTCCCGGACGGTGCCGGACGCTGTCTCCACGATGTTGAGAACCTGGCCACTCGCGGCGCTGGTGGTGGTGGCCGCCATCACGGCGGCGGCCACGTCGCCGACGTAACAGCGGCTCAGCAGCCAGCTCCCGGCTCCGACCGGGATGCGCTTCCGCCCGGCCCTGACGCGGCGCAAGATGAACTCTTCGCGTAGCTGCGGGTCGTGCTCGCCGTAGATGATCCCCAAGCGGAGCACGACACCGCCGCGCTCCAGGTAGGCGGGCTCGACGTCCAGCTTCTCGTAGTCGTCGAAGCCGTCCATCTTGCCACGGTAGGGGTAGCGGCCGACCCGGAGTGGCGACTCCTCGGTGATCGGAACGGGTATGCCGCCCTCGTTGCCGTCGAGCAGCTCAAAGGCGCGGTAGACATCCACGCTGGACAGCACGACGACCGGAACGTCCGGCAGGTGTGGCAATACCGCATCCGCGTCGGCCCGGGATAGCGCGAGCGTGTCCACGACGGCGTCAGGCCGCCACGCCCTGACCTCGGCGGCCAGGCTGGCGAACTCGCTGCGATCGGCGTGCAGGTGCCGGCACTCGGCCAGGTCGGACGGCTCGGTCTCGCCCCGGTGGACTACGGTCACCTCGTCGCCGCGGGCGGCGAACTGCTCGGTGATCGCCCGCCCGATGAACTTGGTGCCACCGATCATCAGAACCCGCATACCGCCTCCTCGCGACCAAGTGTGCGATCAGTTCAGCACGGAATGCACGGGAACCTCCGCCCTTTCACAGTCGGCTTAAACCCTCTCGGGCCAGGACGTGCCCCATGTTCGTGCCAAGTGTCGACACCAAGCCGCCCGGCTCCCCGGCCCGTGGTGTCGGTGGCACTTTGACATCACTGGGTGGTGGTCGGTGGCCCATTGACGCCATGGGGGGTGTTGCTGGTGGCCCGTGGTGTCGGTGGCACTTTGACATCACTGGGTGGTGGTCGGTGGCCCATTGACGCCATGGGGGGTGTTGCTTGTGGCCTGTGGTGTGTGTGGCACTTTGACATCACTGGGTGGTGGTCGGTGGCCCATTGACACCATGGGGGGTGATGCTGGTGGCCACGGCGGGTGTGCGCCGCCGGTCAGGGGCGGGGGGAGCCGTCGGTGGACTGCCTGGCTGGTTTGCGGTCCAGCTTTTCGACGATCAGGCGGTAGAACTGGCGGGGGCGGCCGGGCTTGGTGGTGCGGCTTGGCGGGAGGGGCCAGGCCAGGCCCTCGTCTACCAGGGTGCGCAGCAGGCGGCGGGCGGTGCGGGGGGTGACGCCTAGGAGGCGGCCGGCCATTTCGGCGTCTACGACCAGGGCGGCGTCGGCTCCGG
>DASXMU010000295.1:0-17507 GCA_036495485.1 Streptosporangiaceae bacterium | reverse complement strand
TGGGTGTGCCGGGACAGGACCTCCTCGACCTGCGACCGGATCCGGATCATCTCTTTGGCCTGCAGGCTGAGATCGGAGACCATCCCCTGCTGAACCCCGCTGGCCGGCTGCCCCAGCAGAACGCGGGCGTGTTCGAGCACGAACCGCCGCCCCGGATCCCCCGCGGCCAGCAGCACCGCCGCCGTCGAGGCCGCCTGCCCCACGCAGAAGGTCGAGATCGGCGCGCCGACGAACGTCATCGTGTCGTAGATCGCCATCAGCGAGGGGAACGTGCCGCCTGGCGAGTTGATGTAGATGGATATTTCCCGGTCGGGGACGGCCCAGTCCAGGTGGAGCAACTGGGCGATGACGACGTTCGCCACGCCGTCGTCGATCTCCGTGCCGAGGAAGATGATCCGTTCGGACAGCAGACTGCTGAAGATGTCGTAGGCCCGCTCGCCCATCGGGGTGCGCTCGACGACCGTCGGGATCGTGTACTGGCCCATGTCAGAGCCCTACCTTCCGCTGCGAACCGGCCGGCCTGACGTCGTCGAGGGACTCGACCACGCGATCGACCATTCCGTATTCCTTCGCCTGCTCGGCGGTGAACCAGCGGTCGCGGTCGCCGTCGCGGGAGATCGTCTCCGCGCTCTGGCCGGTGTGCGCAGCGACGATCCGCTCGATGACCTTCTTCATGAACTCGTGGTTCTCGGCCTGGATCACCACGTCGGCGGTGGACCCGCCGATGCCGGCCGACGGCTGGTGCATCATGACCCGGGCGTTCGGCAGCGCGTAACGCTTGCCCTTCGCCCCGACGGTGAGCAGGAACTGGCCCATGCTCGCGGCGAAGCCCATCACCAGCGTGGAGACGTCGTTCGGGATCAGCTGCATCGTGTCGTAGATGGCCAGCCCGGCCGTGACCAGCCCGCCCGGGCTGTTGATGCACAGGCTGATGTCGGTGCGCGGGTCCGTGGCTGACAGCAGGAGCAACTGGGCGCACACCCGGTTCGCGGAGACCTCGTCGACCTGGGTGCTCAGGAAGATGATCCGCTGTGTGAGCAGCTCCGAGGCCAGATGATCGTCGAACCGCGTATGGGCCGTATCGCCCTCTGCCGCCCGCGGGCTCAGGGCCGGATCCCAGCCGGTGGTCAGTGCCGTCATCGGAAGAACCTCCTCGTCGTAGCGTGTGCCCTTTCACTCTCCGGCCGGTTGCCCGGCACCAGGCGCGTTCTTGCCTGGCAGCAGATTCGCTAATGGCAGAGTGGGCGGGCGGCAGAGCCGGAACCTCGCCGTCCATTGACGGAACGTGCCCATTGCGGTACGTTTCGGTTAATTAATAGTAAAGTTTCTTATCAGTTAAATTGGGTGATCACAGACCGCTGTGACACGGCCAGGGAGGTCGCGATGACCACATCTATCCGGGCATCGGTGCGGCTGGCGGTGGCGCTCGGCTGCCTCCTGGCGATGACGGCCGGCGCCGGATTCCGGCAGCCCACCGAGGCGAACGCCGCCACGAACCTCGTGACCAACCCGGGCTTCGAGGCCGGCAGCCTGTCCGGGTGGACCTGTTCGTCCCTGGACTCCGCGGTTACGAGCCCGGTCCATTCGGGGTCCGGTGCGCTGGCTGGCGCGGTGAACGGCTCGGACGACGCGCAGTGCTCCCAGACCGTCTCCGTCCAGCCAAGCTCGAACTACACGCTCTCGGCCTGGGTCGAAGGAAACTACGTCTTCCTGGGTGATTCGGGCACCGGGAGCACGGACACCAGCACCTGGACCCCGTCGGCGTCAGGCTGGCAGCAGCTCACCACGTCGTTCACCACCGGCGCCTCGGCCAGCAGCGTCACGATCTATCTGCACGGCTGGTACGCCGAGGGCACCTACCATGCCGACGATGTCTCGCTGACCGGCCCGGGCGGCAGCCCGCCCCCTCCGCCGCAGTCACCATCCACCCCCACCGGGCTCACGGTCACCGGCACCACCTCGTCCTCGGCCTCGCTGTCCTGGACCGAACCGTCCGGCAGCGACCCGGCAGCCTCCTACAACATCTATGAGAACGGCACCAAGGCCACCACCAGCACGGCGACGAAAGCAACGGTCAGCGGCCTGTCCGCCGGGACCACCTACACCTTCACGGTCGCGGCGGCCGATTCCTCCGGCAACCTCTCCGCCCAGAGCGCGCCGGTCAGCGCCACCACGACCGGTACTGGCAGCGGTGGCGGTGGCACCTGGAAGTCCCCGGTCTATTTCATGCCGCTGGACAACAGCCCGCCGTCCGCCTCGCAGATCGCCGGGATCATCAGCAGCACCGGCGAAAAGAACTTCCTGCTCTCGTTCGTCCTGGACGCCGGCGGCTGCACGCCCGCCTGGGATGGCAGCAGCAGCGAACTGGTTTCCAGCGACACGGCGGTGGCCGGGCTGGTCAGCGCGATCCGCGCAGCCGGCGGCGACGCCGGGGTGAGCTTCGGCGGCTTCAACGGCACCGAGCTGGGCCAGGATTGCGGCAGTGCCAGCGCGCTCGCGGCCGCCTACCAGTCGGTGATCACCAAGTACAGCCTCACCCACGTGGACTTCGACATCGAGAACACCGCGCTCGGTGACACCAGCAACGAGCTCAAGCGCTTCCAGGCGATCAAGATCCTGGAAGGCGAGGACCCGAACCTGACCGTGTCGCTGACCATCCCGATGACCACGATCGGCCTCCCCGGCACCGGAACGGACGAGATCCAGCAGGCCATCGCCGCCGGAGCCAGGATCGACGTCGTTGGCATCGAGGACTTCGACTACGGTCTCCCGGCCGGGCAGACTCAGGTCAGCGCCGACGAGACCGTGGCCAGCGACGTCGCTTCCCAGCTCGAGTCGCTCTTCGGCTGGTCCGCGGCCACCGCGTGGTCCCACATCGGCATGACGCTGATGAACGGGCACACCGACCAGCCGAGCGAGCTGTTCACCCAGGCGGACTTCACCACGCTGCGCGGCTTCGCAACGCAGAACAACGTGGCCTGGCTCAGCTTCTGGTCGCTCAACCGCGACCAGCCCTGCCCATCCGGCGTCCAGGAGCCGTGGGCCCCCGGCAACTGCAGCAACATCACCCAGAACGCCTTCGACTTCACCAAGATCGTCGCCGGGTACACCGGCTAGCGCGGCTCGCTGGGCAACGGGCAGTCCCCGCACAGACCGCCACCTGGCACCCGGTAGTACAGGCAGCACGACCGCCGCCTGAACTCCAGCCCCGGACCGGTCAGCTCACCCGTCCCGCGAAGCGCGCCCATGCCCAGCAGCGTCTCCGCCATCCCACGCGCGGCCCCTGCCTGGCCGGGCCGCACAGCGACGAGCACCCGCAGCGCCGCGGTCATCGCGCTGGCCGCGTTGCCCCACAGCAGCCCGGCGGCGATCTTCACCGGCAGCCCGTCGCCCATTGGCTCAAGGTGCTCGGTCACCACCATCCGGTAGGCCAGCGCGGCCAGATCCGGGGCCTGGGCCTGCCAGCCGCGCGGCTCCGGCACGTTCAGCCGCACCGGCGGCCCCACATCGACCCGTAGCTGCCTCAGGTCGGGCACAAGCCCCGCTATCAGGGCGCAGTAGAGCACGGGAGACCAGAGCCTGGCGGCGTAGCCGAGCTGAACGGTGGAAGCCGCGACCCTGGCCTCGGTCACGCCGAGCTGCCGTGCCGTGCCGTCGATCGGCCCGCGCAGCCCACCGGAGTACGCCGTGGCGGCCGGACGCCAGCCCCGGCCGTCGCCCCCCACGTTCAGTATGAAGAACGGCCCCATCCCCGCCGACCCGGCCAGCGCCGCCCGCACCAGGGCAGGGTCCGCAGGTTCTGGACAGGTTCCCACGCTAATCCGGCTGTCCGTCCATGATCTTTTTCATTTTAAAGAAAGACACCGGACGATGGCCAGCCGGGCAATGTGCGGATCGCTGAACACGGGGGTGGCTTTTGACAGCATCGTGACCATGACCGGACGCATGCGCCATGTCCGATCGGATGAGATGTGGCGAACGGCACTCTCCCAGGCAGAACGGCCGAACTTATGGTTAGAGGGAGGTCGGCCATTCAGGGAGGCGACGCTGGTGACCGCGCTGGCCGTGACGCTGGCCGAATGGGCACACGGCTTGCGGCCGGGTCAGCCCGACCTCGAACTGGCCGGCCGGTCGCTGCGGGACACCGTCGCGGTGGCGCTGGCCGCCAGGGATCACCCGGTCACATCGCTGGCCGCGCAGCTCCCCGAGGGCGCCCGCTGGGCGGTCGCCGCGCACGTGCTGGACTTCGACGACCTGCACATGGAGTCCACGACGCACATCAGCGCCGTGTGCGTGCCGACGGCGCTGGCCACCCGCGGCGGTGCGCGAGCCTACCTGGCCGCGGCCGGAGTGATGGCCCGGCTCGGCACGGCCCTCGGCTGGCCGCACTACTCGGCGGGCTGGCACGCGACCTGCACCACTGGCGCGCCGGCCAGCGCGGCCGGGGCCGCGGTCGCACTGGGGCTGGGCGCGGAACAGATCGCCACGGCGATCGCGCTGGCCGTCCCGGCCGCGGGCGGGGTGCAGCGGGCGTTCGGCACCGACGCCAAGTCGCTCCAGGTCGGCTTTGCCGTGGACTCAGGGCTCAGGGCCGCCCGGCTGGCGGCCGCCGGGGCCAGCGCCGACCCCACCGCCCTGGATGCCTGGGTTTCCCTGGTCGGCGGGACGGCCGACGGGAACCCGGTAGCCGACAGTCCAGCGGTTCCCGGCGGGCTGGCGATCAAGATCTACCCATGCTGCTACGCGCTGCAGCGGCCGATCAGCGCGCTAGCCGAGCTGGCCGGCGGCAACCTCGATCCGGGCCAGGTGTCCCGCGTCGTGCTGCGGACTCCCGAGGCGGCCGTCACCCCGCTGATCCATCACCGCCCGGACACCGGCCTGCAGGCTAAGTTCAGCCTCGAATACGGGGCGGCGGCTGCCCTGCTCGACGGGTACCCGGGGTTCGCCAGCTTCACCGACGAGGCGGTCCGCAGGCCTGCTGCCCGCCGCCTGATCGACCGGACCGAGGTCAAGCTCGACCCGGGTGGCTCCTGGCTGCTCGACGGCGAGTTGCAGGCCACCGTGCACACCGCGGGCGGTGAGGTCCGGCAGATCACCCAGCGCTATCCGCCGGGATCCCCGGCCCGGCCACCCGGCCCGGCCCAGCTCCAGGCCAAGCTCGCCGGCTGCATCGCCGGCCTGGACACCCATCCTGCCTCGTGGGCCTGGGACAACGCCGCCCAGGTGCTCCGGGACGGGCTACCCGATGCGGGAGGGAGAGCACGCCCATGGACGAGCTGAGCGAGGAAGAGCGGGCGATCGTGGAGCTCGTCAGGGAGTTCGTGGACGGCGAGGTCAGGCCGGTCGTCCGGGACCTCGAGCACGCGAACACCTACCCGGGCAAGCTCATCGACCAGATGAAGCGGATGGGGATCTTCGGGCTGGCCATCCCGGGGCCCTGGGGCGAGGCGCGGGTCAGCACGCCGTGCTACGCGCTGGTGACCGAGGAGCTGTCCCGCGGCTGGATGAGCCTGGCCGGAGCGATGGGTGGGCACACGGTCGTGGCCAAGCTGATCGAGAGCTACGGCACCCAGCAGCAGAAGGACAGCTACCTGCCCCGGATGGCGACCGGCGAACTGCGCGCCACGATGGCGCTCACCGAGCCGGGCGGCGGCTCCGACCTGCAGGCCATGCACACCATCGCGCGGCGCACGGCAGACGGCTACCTGGTCAACGGCACCAAGACCTGGATCAGCAACGCCCGCAACGCCAAGCTGACCGCCCTGCTGTGCAAGACCGATCCCACGGCCAGGCCGGCCCACAGTGGCATCAGCATCCTGCTGGCCGAGCCCGGTCCCGGCTACACCGTGTCCCGGGACCTGCCCAAGCTCGGCTACAAGGGAATCGAGAGCTGCGAGCTCAGCTTCGACGGCTTCCGCGTCCCGGCCGCCGCGCTGCTCGGCGAGCGGGAGGGGGAGGGCTTCGCCCAGATGATGCGCGGCCTGGAGATCGGCCGGATCCAGGTCGCCGCGCGCGCCGTCGGGGTCGGCCGGGCGGCGCTGGAGGACGCGCTGCGCTACGCCCAGCAGCGGGAAAGCTTCGGCAAGCCGATCTGGCAGCACCAGTCGGTGGGGAACTACCTCGCCGACATGGTGACCAAGCTGACCGCCGCCCGCCAGCTCGTGCTGCACGCCGCCCGCCGGTTCGACGCAGGCCAGCGCGCCGACATGGAGGCCGGCATGGCCAAGCTGTTCGCCTCCGAGACGGCGATGCAGATCGCCCTGGACGCCGTGCGCATCCACGGCGGCTACGGCTACTCCACCGAGTTCGACGTGGAGCGCTACTTCCGCGACGCCCCACTCATGATCGTCGGCGAAGGCACCAACGAGATCCAGCGCAACGTGATCGTCCGCCAGCTCATCACCCGGAACTCGGTCGCCCCGTGATGCCGCACTCAACCCTGTGGGACGAGGTCGTGCCTTGAGTGGGGAACTGCCGCTGGACGGGATCCTGGTGGTGGCGCTGGAGCAGGCGGTGGCCGCGCCGTTCGCCACCCGCCAGCTGGCCGACCTCGGCGCCAGGGTCATCAAGGTCGAGCGGCCGGGCGGTGACTTCGCCCGTGGTTACGACCGGACCGTGCACGGCCAGGCCAGCTACTTCGTCTGGCTGAACCGGGGCAAGGAGAGCATCGAGCTCGACCTCAAGGATGCGGCCGACAAGGATCTGCTCACCACTCTGGTCAGCCGCGCCGACGTCTTCGTGCAGAACCTCGCGCCCGGAGCGGCCGCCCGCCTGGGCCTGGCACCCGAGGGCCTGCGGGCCCGGCATCCCCGGCTGATCACCTGCTCGATCTCCGGCTACGGCCCGGACGGCCCGTACCGCAACAAGAAGGCCTACGACCTGCTAGTGCAGTGCGAGGCTGGGCTGCTCTCGGTCACCGGAACGCCGGACGAGCCGGCCAAGGCCGGGATCTCGGTGGCCGACATCGCCGCCGGCATGTATGCCTGCTCAGGCGTCCTGACCGCCCTCTACGAACGGGAGCGGACCGGCCAGGGAACCAGCCTGGACGTGGCCATGCTGGACGCGCTGGGCGAGTGGATGAGCGCGCCGTTCTACTACAGCGTCTACGGCGGGAACCCGGCCCGCCGGACCGGCGCCCGGCACGCCTTCATCTCCCCCTACGGCCCGTACACCGCCAGCGACGGCGGCCAGGTGTTCCTCGGCCTGCAAAACGAGCGGGAGTGGGCCGTGCTGTGCACCAGGATCCTCGGCCGGCCAGACCTGATCACCGACGAGAGGTTCGCGACCAACCCCGGCCGGGTAGCGCACGACGAGGAGCTGACCCAGATCATCGAGGCCGCCCTGGCGGCCATCCCGGCCGACGGGCTGACCGCCGCGCTCGACGAGGCCGGCATCGCGAACGCCAGGCTGCGCACGCCCGCCGAGTTCGGCGAGCACCCGCAGTTCGCCGCCCGGGACCGGTGGCGTGAGGTGGACTCGCCCGGCGGCCGGATCCGCGCACTGCTGCCGCCGGTCACCGCGGCGGGCCGGGAGGCGGCCATGGGCGCCGTTCCCGCGCTCGGCCAGCACACGGCGGCGATCCGCGCGGAGTTCACGGGCCTTCAGCCACATGACCCTGCTGGGGACTAACCCGGCTGACTGGACGACACATCCGCTGAGCTGGCGACCGGGCTGGCCGGCTCGGGCCTGCCCGCGGCGCGCGGCCTGAGGATGCCGATGATGACGGTGATCCCCAGGGCGCCCGCTGCTGGCAGGGTGACCAGCGCGGGGAGCTGGTAGCGCCAGGAGAACTCGGTGGCGTCCGACATCACCAGCACGCAGACCGCCGCGGCGAGCATCAGGAAGCAGGCACGGGCGGCATCGCGCTGCCCGGCCCGCTCCATCCTGCGGCGCAGCAGCAGGGCCGCCGAGCCGATCAGCCCGGCGAGGACCATGAGGAGCAGCGCCGGGCCTGGTGTGTACCCGCCGTTGAGCTGGTAGCCACGCAGGAACTCCGCCAGCGGCTTGACCACCACGGCCCCGCCGCCCATGGCGCTGGTGCTGCCGAGCGGCACCCGGCGGCCGGAGGTGGCCTGCGCGCCGATGCGGATCGTCCCGCCGTGGACGGTCACATAGGGCCAGTACTGCGGATAGTGGGCCTGGAACTGCCAGCGGGAGATCTGCGTGTCGCCCGGGCTGGTCACCCGGTCCACCGCGAACAGCTTGACCACGTCGGCCAGGATCGACCCGGCCACCCGCAGCGGCTGCTGCCGCACCACCCGCCCGGTGAAGCCGGACACCAGATGGCTCGCCTCATGCGAGGGCAGGTTCCGGTAGAGCGGCCGCAGCGGCGATACCGGGCTGTGCTCCAGGCCGTCGATGCCGAGCCTGGCGACCAGGCCGCGGGACGGGCACAGCGGCCGTTCGCTGCCGGGCAGCTGGAGCGCCTGGCAGTCGGCGGCCTTCGCCGCCCGCCCGTAGAACGTGGTGACGCCGCCGTGTGCCAGGCTGAAGTGCCCGGCCACCACGTCGGCGGCGGTGTCGTAGCCGAGGATGGGCAGCGCGAACGCGACGCAGAGCAGGGCGGCGTGCCCCAGCGTCCGGCGCCAGCCCGGCGCCACGATGAGCACGTAGATCAGCGCTGGCAGCACGAAGATCTCGCCGACCTGGGCGACGGTGGCGCTGGCGCCGAGCAGCACCCCGGCGAGCGCGAGCCGCCACAGGCTGGGCCGCGGACCCCAAAGCAGCACCACCAGGCCGGCCACGATCAGGGTCTCGAACAGGACGTCCGGCATGATCGTCTGCTCGGCCTGGAGCTGGTAACCGTCAAGCAGCAGCGGGGCGGCGGCCAGCGCGGCCAGCCAGCGCGGCGTGCCGCGGCGCAGCAGCAGCACGTACAGGGCCACGGCCATGCCCAGCCCGAGCAGGTGCTGCACGGCGGCGACCGTGTCCAGGTTCGCCACCGCGAGGATGGGCTTGAGCAGCACCCGGTACCCGACCGGGTCGTTGCCGTCCGAGCGGTACAGGTACTTGTAGCTGTCGATGTAGAGCAGGGCCGGGCGGTAGGCGATCTGGGTGAGGACGCGCAGCACCAGCCCGGCCGCGAGCAGCAGGGCCAGCAGCCAGTGCTGGCGGCCGGCGCTGACGGCGGCCGCCAGCCGGGAGCGCCGCGGCTCAGCCGGCTGACGCGTGGTTCTTCCCCTGCGGCTCACGACCCTTGATGCCTTCCCTGGCCGCCGGCTTCTCCTCGCCCTCGTCCGGGGAGCCGGCGGCGGGCCCGGCAGCGCTCGCGACCGGGCCGCCGCCGGCGGCGGCCACCGCCGGGACGGCAGCGGCGGCGGTCGGCAGGCCGTCACCGGTACCGGGCTGGCCCCTGCCCCTGACGTAGTTGATGATCACGGTGATGCCCAGGGCTGCCGCGGGCGGCAGGGTGAGAATCGCCGGGAGCTGGTAGCGCCAGGAGAACTCGAAGGCGTCGGAGACCAGCAGGACCGCGACCCCGGAGGCGAGGATGAAGCAGCACGACCGGGCTGCGTCCCAGTCGGCGGCCGCCATCCGCTTGCGGCGCAGCAGCAGGAACGCCGAGCCGGCCAGCCCGGCCAGCAGCATGAACAGCAGGCCCGGTCCCGGTGTGTACCCGCCGTCGAGCTGGTAGGCCCGCAGGAACTTCGCCAGCGGCGTGATGACCTTCGGCCGGCCACCGCCGAGGGGCTGCCCGGCACCGAGGATCTGGGGCTCGCCCAGCCGGGTCAGCTCGGCGAACTGAAGCTTCCCGGTCACGACCGAAACGTACGGGGGGTACTGCGGAAAGCTGGTCTGGAACTGCCATCGGGTGATCGGCGCGTCGCCCGGGCTGGTCACCCGGTCCACCGCGAACAGTTTGATCGCGTCGTTCAGGATCGACCCGGCCACCCGCAGCGGCTGCTGCTCCAGCACCCGGCGGCTGAAGTTGCTGGCTATGCCGTGCTGGCTCTTCCCCGGCGGCACGATCAGGAGCTTGAGCGGGGAGTTGGCGGCATGGTCGAGGTTGTCGGGGCCCTGCTTCAGGGCGAACGCCCGCGGCGGGCACAGCGACTTCTCATAGGACGGCAGCTTGACCGTGTTGCAGTCGGCGGCGTAGGCCATCCGGCCATAGATCGTGCTGGCCGCATAAGGGGCCAGGGAGAAGTGCTTGAACGCCAGCTCGTTGCGGAACATGACGACCAGGATCGGCAGGGCGAACGCGGCCACCAGCAACCCGGCGTGCCGCAGGCTGCGCCGCCAGCCGGCCGTCACGATGAAGGCGTAGACCACTGCGGGAACGATCATGATCTCGCCCGGCTCCCACATCGTGGGAGCCGCGCCGAGCAGCACGCCAGCGATGGCGAGCTGCCACAGACCGGGCTTGGGCCGCCACAGCAGCACCACCAGACCGGCCACCATCAGCGCCTCGAAGGCCACGTCCGGCATGACGGTCTGTTCCATCTGGAGCTGGTAGCCGTCGAGCAGCACCGGCGCCGTCGCCAGCGCGGCCAGCCACTTCGGCGAGCCGCGGCGCAGCAGCAGCAGGTACAGCGCCACCGCCATGCCCAGCCCGAGCAGATGCTGCAGGGCGGCCACCAGGTCCAGGTTCGCGACCGGGAGGAAAGCCTTGAGGAACAGCTCGTAGCCCGGCGGATCGTTGCCCGCGTACGCGCCGAACAGGTACTTGATCGAGTCGATGTAGAACAGCGCCGGCCGGTAGGTGATCTGCGTGATGATGCGCAGAATCAGGCCGGCCACCAGCAACAGGGACAACAGCCAGTGACGCCGCGCGGCCGTGGCAGCCAGGCGGGGCCAGCGTGCCCAGATCGCGGCAAGTCGTGGTCCCGCTGCTGTCCTAGGCATTTGCATCAAGTCATCCAGAGAAGGTGGCGGCTGACCCGCGCTTGGCGGCTGTCGTGGTCATGGCAGTTCGCGCTGGCGGCTGCCGTCCGGAGTCCCCCGGCCACCGGCAGGCCCGCACGTGCATCCTGGGTGGGCTGGACCCATTGCCGATCCACAAGGATCCGCCAGGCCACGGGGAACAGCCCACGGCAAGCCTACCCGAGCCGCATTCAAGGGTGTGGCATCTCCTGTCATCAGGGCAGCCGCAGACACGATGACGGAGCGTACTGGACGATCATGGGAACGACGCCCCGTCAGGCTGGGGCTTGACGCCTGATTAACAGCCCCCGCCGGTCTGAAGGCGGTCGATGAGGCCATTGACCGCCACCAGTGGGGTCGACGCACCACCGACCGCCATGTGATCAGGGGCGTGACGCCGTGAACTCGGCGGCGATCATCTCGGCGACCTGAGCGGCGTTGAGTGCGGCGCCCTTGCGCAGGTTGTCGCCGCAGACGAACAGGTCGAGGCCGTGCGGGTTGTCCAGCGTGCGGCGCAGCCGGCCGACCCAGGTCGGGTCGGTGCCCACCGCGTCGGCCGGGGTGGGGAACTCGCCGCTGCGCGGGTTGTCCACGAGCACCACGCCCGGTGCCTCGCGCAGCACCCGGGCCGCCTCCTGGCAGTTCACCTCGCGCTCGAACACCGCGTGCACCGCGGCCGAGTGACCGGTGACCACCGGGACCCGGACGCAGGTCGCGGTCACCCGCAGATCCGGCAGGCCGAGGATCTTGCGCGACTCGTTGCGAATCTTGAGCTCCTCGGATGACCAGCCGTTGTCCCGCAGCGATCCCGCCCACGGCACGACGTTGAGCACCAGCGGCGCGGGGAACGGCCCCAGGTCGCCAAATGCCGAGCGCAGGTCGCCGGCCCGCTGGCCGAGCGTCCTGGTGCCCGCCACCTTGTCCAGCTGGGTGTAGAGGGTGTCGATGCCCGCCTGGCCGGCGCCCGAGGCGGCCTGATAGGACGCCACGACCATCTCCTGCAGCCCGAACGCACGGTGCAGCGCGCCCATCGCGACGATCAGCGACAGCGTGGTGCAGTTCGGCGCGGAGATGATCCCCTTGGGCCGGCTGGCCGCGTGCTCCGGGTTGACCTCGGGGACCACCAGTGGGACCTCGGGATCCATCCGGAACGCGCCGGACTTGTCGATCACGACGGTGCCGTGCGCGACGGCCACCGGCGCCCACTTCGCGGACACCTCGTCGGGCACGTCGAACATGGCCAGGTCGACGCCGTCGAACACGCTGGACTCCAGCGCGACGACCTCGATCTCCTCGCCGCGCACCCGCAGCCGCCGTCCGGCCGATCGCGCCGAGGCGACCAGCCGGATCTCTCCCCAGACGTCGGACCTGGTGGACAGCAGGTCGAGCATCACGGTCCCGACCGCGCCGGTCGCGCCGACGACGGCGAGGGTGGGCCGCCCGGCCGATCCCACGCCGCTCACCGGCCGGTCCCGCCGTACACGACCGCCTCGTCTTCACCCGTGTCCAGGTCGAAGGCCTTGTGGGTGGCGATCACCGCCAGATCGACATCCTGCTCGTCCACCACGACCGAGATCCGGATCTCCGATGTGGAGATCATCCCGATGTTCACCCCGGCCCCGGCCAGTGCGCCGAAGAACGTCGCGCTCACCCCGGGATGAGACCGCATCCCCGCGCCGACCAGCGAGATCTTGCCGATCTTGTCGTCATAGAGCAGCGACTCATAGCCGACCTCCTGCTGCATACGGCGCAGCGTGGTCATCGCCACCTGGCCGTCGGTGCCGGGCAGCGTGAACGAGATGTCGGTCCGGCCGGTGGCGACGGCCGAGACGTTCTGCACGATCATGTCGATGTTGATGTCGGCGTCCGCGAGCGCGTGGAAGATCCTGGCCGCCTCGCCAACCTTGTCCGGCACACCGACAACCGTGATCTTGGCCTCTTTCCTGTCGTGTGCGACACCGGAAATGATCGCCTGCTCCACGTCGTCTCCCTCCGATTCGCCCGCACCCCATCTGACGACCCAGGTGCCCTCACGGTTGCTGAACGAGGACCGCACATGAATCGGGATGCCGTACCGCCTGGCGTACTCCACGCACCGCAGATGCAGGATCTTGGCGCCACAGGCGGCCATCTCCAGCATCTCCTCGTAGCTGATCCGGGGGATGCGGCACGCTCCCCGCACGATCCGCGGATCGGCGGTGAAGATCCCGTCCACATCGGTGTAGATCTCGCAGGCATCGGCACCCAGGGCCGCGGCCAGCGCTACCGCCGTGGTGTCCGAGCCGCCCCGGCCGAGCGTGGTGATGTCCTTGCTGTCCTGCGAGACGCCCTGGAAGCCGGCCACGATCGGGATCGCGCCTGCCTGCAGCGCACCCGCGATCCGGCCGGGAGTGATGTCGATGATCCGCGCGTTGCCGTGCGTCCCGGTCGTGATCACACCGGCCTGGGAGCCGGTGAACGAGCGCGCCTCCAGGCCCAGGTTCGCGATGGCCATGGCCAGCAGGGCCATCGCGATCCGCTCTCCGGAGGTGAGCAGCATGTCCAGCTCACGGCCGGGCGGCAGCGGGCTGACCTGGTTCGCCAGGTCGATCAGCTCGTCGGTGGTGTCACCCATCGCGGAGACCACGACGACGACCGAATGGCCGGCCTTTCTCGTGGCCACGATCCGCTGTGCGACCCGTTTGATGCCGTCGGCATCGGCAACAGATGATCCACCGTATTTCTGCACGACAAGGGACACGGGTGCGTCGCTCCTCCGGTCTGGTGGCCGGTTAGGCTGACGGGCGGCGGACGCTTGAGTTTACCCAGAGTGCTGGCTGACCCCGTCTCGATTTCCGGGGCGACGCTACTCGGCGACGTCGAGCCGGGCGTGCGCGACCACCGCGTGCAGCGCCCGCAGCGCCGCGCCGCCGTGCGTTCCCCAGTGGTTGAAGTAGGAGTACTGCCACCACCACATCGCTTCGAGCGAGCGGCCCGCCTGGTAGTGCTTGAGCCCGTGGACCAGGTCGGCGGCGACCGCGGCCAGATCGTCGGACAGCCGGAACCGTGTCGCCTTGGTGTCGTCGTACGGGTCGAACAGCTCGGCGTACTCGTCGCACAGACGCAGGCCGCGGGCCAGGCCGCCGCGCAGCGCGTCCAGATCCGGGTCGGCGCTCACCGCCGGCTCCCAGTTCCCGGGCAGGATGACGTCCTTGCTCGCGCCGAGCTGTGCCCCGGCCAGCAGCACCTGGGACACCTCGAGCAGCAGCATCGGCACGGTCTCCTCGCCGCCTTCGCCCCTGGCCAGGGCCGCGATCCCGTCGAGGAAGTCCTGCACGTTCCCGGCGATCCGGTCGGCGAGCGGGCTCCAGCCGTCGCTCTGCCCGCCCGGCGTGGCAGACGCGCCCCCAGCGTCAGACATCCAGCAGTCTCCGTCCCTCGAATGCCCGGCCCAGCGTGACCTCGTCCGCGTACTCCAGGTCCCCGCCGACCGGAAGGCCGCTGGCCGGCCTGGTGACCCGGATCCCCAAGGGCTTGACCAGCCTGGCCAGATAGGTCGCGGTCGCCTCGCCCTCGAGATTCGGGTCGGTGGCCAGGATGAGCTCGGTCACCGTCCCGTCGGCCAGGCGCGCCATCAGCTCCTTGATCCTGAGGTCGTCGGGGCCGACTCCCTCGATCGGGCTGATCGCTCCGCCGAGCACATGGTAGCGGCCACGGTACTCGCGCATCTTCTCAACGGCGGCGACGTCCTTGGGCTCTTCGACCACGCAGATCACCGACAGCTCACGGCGCGGGTCCCGGCAGATGCGGCACTCATCCGCCTCGGCCACGTTTCCGCAGACGCGGCAGAACCGGATCTTCTCGGTGACCTCGACCAGCGTCGCGGCCAGGCGGCGCACGTCCTCCGGATCGGTGGCCACCAGGAAGAAGGCGATCCGCTGCGCACTCTTCGGTCCCACCCCGGGCAGGCGGCCCAGCTCGTCGATCAGGTCCTGGACGACCCCTTCGTACACGTCAGTCCTCTGATCTCCCGGTCAGGCACCCGGCAGGCCGGGCAGGCCCATCCCGCCGCCCATGCCACCGAGCCCGCTGGCCAGCGGGCCCATCTTCTGCTGCTGCAGCTCACTGGCCGCCCGGTAGGCGTCGCGCACGGCGGCCAGGACCAGATCGGCGATGGTCTGGGCGGTCTCGCCGGGGTCGCCGGGGTCGATCGCGGCCGGTGCGATGCTGAGGTCCACCAGCTCACCCTGGCCGTTCACCTTGGCGGTGACGAGCCCGCCACCAGCGGACCCCTGCACCTCGGTCTCGGCAAGCTCCTGCTGCGCGCTCATGAGCTGTTCCTGCATCTGCTGCGCAGCAGCTAGCAGTTGCTGCATGTCCATCTGGCCACCTGGGTCCACGCTGCCCCCATTCGAGCTAGCCGGTGCGGCCGCGGCACTGGACTGGTTGCATGCGCGGTCGCCTGTCAGTTGAGAGCCTACGGCCTGACCGGGCCGGGCGACGCCGCCCCCGCGCCATACGATCTACGGCGTGGGTTAGCTGTTGTCGATCTCTTCGATGATCTTGCCGCCGAGTTCGCGTTTGATCAGGTCCATCCCGGTGAGGTCGGCTTCGCCGACCGAGGCGTCCGGGTCGTCGATGTCAAAAGGGTCGCCGTCCTCCAGGTCCGCGCGTTCGGGGACGGGGGTGGGATCGACCGGGCGGGGCTGGCTCACCGGCTCCGGCTCGGGCGCGGGCGGCTGTTGCTGCTGGGGCACGGTTCGGCGATTTTCTTTGTCCCCAAAAGAACCGGAGATGACGGAACCATTGCCATGATCGGCGGCGGAGACGGCCTTGATCTGGACGGTCAGCCCGAAAGACTCGGACAGGACGCGCTTGAGGTCGGCGTCGCAGCCGCTGCTGGCAAAGCCCTTCACGTCGCCTTCCTTGGGGAAGCGCACGGTGAGGACGCCGTCGGCGAGCGACTGGACGGTCGCGTTGCGCAGCAGGATCCAGGCCACCCGGCGGACGCCCTTGACCGCGTCGAGGACGGCCTCCCAATCCTGCTGAAGTGCTCCCGCGTCCGACGGCGGCGTCGCTGACCTGGGCGGCGGCGCGGCCGACCGGGCCGGAGGGGTGGCCGCCTGTGGGGCGGCGGGAGGCTCGGCGGCGGGGCGGGGGGCGCGTGCCGGTTCGGTGGTGCGGGGCGGCGGCTGCGGTGCACTGCGGGGCGGCGCGGGTTCGGTGCGGGGCGGCTGCGGTGCGCGGCTGGGGGGCGCGGATGGCTCGGCATCGGCGGCCGGGCGGGGCGTGCTTGCCGCGCCGCGTTCGAGCCGCTCCAGCCTGGTCAGCAGGGCGCTGTGATCAGTGCTCGCCCCTGGCAGCAGGACCTGGGCGCACATCAGCTCGAGCAGCAGCCGGGGGGCGGTCGCGCCGCGCATCTGCACCAGGCCGTCGCTCAGCACCTCGGCGGCCCGGGTCAGCTCGGCCTGGCCGAACTTCTCCGCCTGCGCGTGCATCCGCTCCAGCCGGTCGGCCGGGGCGTCGATCAGCCCGGTCCTGTCGGCGTCCGGCACCGCGCTGAGCACGATCAGATCCCGGAAGCGGTCCAGCATGTCGGCGGCGAACCGGCGCGGATCCAGGCCGGCCTCCACGACCCGGTCGATCACGTGGAAAACTGCGGCTCCGTCCGGCGTGGCGAACGCCTCGGTCACCTCGTCGAGCAGGCTCGCGTCGGTATAACCGAGCAGGAACGCGGTCTTCTCATAGGCCAGCCCGGACTCATCGGCGCCGGCCAGGAGCTGGTCCAGCACCGACAGCGAATCGCGCGCCGATCCGGCCCCGGCCCGGATGACGAGCTGCAGCGCCTCGGGCTCGTAGCTGACCCCCTCCCTGGCCAGGATGTCGCTGAGCAACTGGCGCAAGGTAGCGGGCGGGACCAGCCGGAACGGATAGTGATGGGTCCGCGACCTGATCGTCGGGATGACTTTTTCCGGCTCCGTAGTGGCGAAGACGAACTTCAGGTGCGCTGGCGGCTCCTCGACGAGCTTCAGCAGGGCGTTGAAGCCCTCCCGCGTGACCATGTGGGCCTCGTCGATGATGTACACCTTGAACCGCCCGGACACCGGCGCGTAGAAGGCGCGTTCCCGCAGGTCCCTGGCATCATCGACGCCACCGTGGGACGCTGCGTCAATCTCGATGACGTCGATGCTGCCCGGCCCGTTGGGGGCGAGGGCGACGCAGGAATCGCAGACCCCGCAAGGCTCGGGGGTAGGCCCCTGGACGCAGTTGAGCGACCTGGCCAGGATGCGCGCGCTGGTCGTCTTGCCGCAGCCCCGTGGGCCGCTAAAAAGGTAGGCGTGGCTGATCCGTCCGGCCTTGAGCGCGCGAGTGAGCGGCTCGGTAACCTGCTCCTGCCCCTTGACCTCGGCAAACGTGGCAGGCCTGTACCTGCGGTAGAGGGCCAGGCTGCCGCCAGACTGGGCGGGTCCGTCGGCCTGCGCTGCGGGAGAAGGGTCGCCTGCCATCTACTGTCATCCTCGCGGGGCGGTAAGGGACCCCCCGCACACCCGCCAGAGCCCGCGTACCCTTGCTGCCTTCCGGCCCTGGGGGAGTTGGCGGGATAAACGCCGTACGGGGGGTCGCTGTTCAGCTTAGCGGTGCCCCGGGGGTGCTGCGCCCTGATC
>DASXMU010000294.1:0-2177 GCA_036495485.1 Streptosporangiaceae bacterium | reverse complement strand
GGTAAGTAATCGGGGAACCCGTGGGAGATCACGTTGTGGCGTCCACGGGCATGACGGAATGACCCTCGGCGTCATGTGACGGAGAGCTGCGGGCCGGGTTTGCGGGCTGCCGAGGTTACGGGCCTTGGCCCTGGCAGTGGTCACTGGCGGGACGACGGCGGGCGCGTCCTTGGGGTGTCCAGGGCAGGAACGGGTCCAGGCCGGCTCCGGCCGGTGCGATTCCCCCGTGTTCGGCGCAGGCGTGCAGGTAGCCGGTCAGCAGACCGAGGGGCTCGATGCCGTGCCGGGCGGCGGTGGCGGTGACGGTCCACACATCGGCGGCCAGCCGGGCGGCCCACTGGGCGCCGGAGCCGTAGAAGTTCTTGCGGCCGATCACCGGGGTGCGCAGGGCGCGCTCGGCGGCGTTGTTGTCCAGCGGCAGCTGCGGCAGGTCCTGGTGGCGGGCCAGCCCGTCCCACTCGTTGCTGAGTGTGGCGATGACCTTGGCGGCGGCCGGGTGCAGCAGGCCCTTGGCGGCGTCGCTGGCCTGCAGGATGCGATGCGCGCCGATGTCGGTGAAGGCGTGCTGCCAGCGGCCCTGGGCGCGCTCGTGTGCCTCGGTGCCGGGCAGGGTGGCGGCCAGGGTGTGATGGGCCCGGTACAGCACCGCGATCCGCTCGGTCCACGCGTCGCACCAGTCGCCGAGCGCCTCGGGGTGAGCGGCCCCGGCCCGCAGGAAATACCGCCGGATATGAGCCCAGCACCACAGCGGGGCGACGCCGTCGATGCAGGCCAGTGACTGGTAGGCCTTGTGGAAGTCCGAGGAGATGACCAGCCGCCGGCCGGCCTCCAGCGCGCTCTGCTCCCGGTCGATGCCCAGCTGGGCGGCGGCGACATCGGCGTGCGGGAGGTGTCCATCACGAACACGGTCGTCTCGGCGGTGACGAAGACCCACAGCCACCATCGGTGGCCGTCCTTATCCTCAACGTCCTCGAACACCTGCCAGCTGGTTTCATCGGCATGCACGTGCCCGGCGGCCCGGCCGTGCGCGGCGATCGCCTCCGCCCACGGCGCGATCAGCGGCGCGACCTGCTTCAGCGCCCCGCACAGCGTGCCCGCCGCCACCTCCAGCCCGTCGGCGGCCAGCGCCCGCACGATCCGGTGCGCCGGCCGGCCCAGCACGTGCTTCTCATACGCCAGCCGCGCCAGGAACCCCGCGGTGAACAAGCCCTTCGGCACCGGCTTCGCCGCCGACGGCGCGCAAACCGTCCTGGGGCCCGGATGCGAGCACCGCCGCCGGTAGCGCCGCCGCCGCGTCACGACCCGGGTGATCGTCACCCGCCAGTCGATCTGCTCGCTGTCCTCGGTCCCGATGAACTCAAACGCCTTCCCGCACACCGTGCAGCACCGCTGGCCGGCATCCACATCGATGAACCGTTCCTCGGTTTCCAGATGCGAGTAGTTCCGCCGCCCGTGACCAGGCCCGCCCGGCCGCTGCCCCCGCTTGCCCCCGCCGCCCGGCCGATAGCCGCCCTCCCGCCCGGCCCGGCCTAAGGGCGAGCTGTCCTTTTCCGACGACGAGCCGAACAGCAACCCGCTCAGCGTCGTCACGCTCTCCTGCAAAGCGGCCACCTGCCCGGCCAGCTCCGCCACCCGCGCGGTCAGCCCGGCATTCTCCGCCCGCAGCTCCGCCACCAGCACCTCGGCCCGCTCCGCACGGGCACGCCAGTAACCGGCCTCAACATCCCCATCGATCACCGGCGCCGTCACGCAACCCAGCACACATCACCACACCAGCCACGTCACGCACCAACCCGGCGTGTCGCGACCCAGGCGGACCCCTCCCACGGGATCACCGATTACTTACGCTGGGAGGTGAGAAGTTAAACGCCAGATGTATTAGTAGTCAGAAGACGACCGCCCACACCACCTTGCCCACCGCCTGTCGGCCAATCGGTGCTACCACAGTGGTTCTTTCCTGATCCGGATGAAGCCCTCACTATCTGACGGAGTGGCGTAATACCCCCACCGCTGACTCAACGCCTCCACCAGGAACAGCCCGCGGCCACCTTCGTCTCCCAAGGCCGGAATGCCCTCAGCACCAAGCCCTTGCGGCACCGGCGGTTGATAATTCCCGTCCCAGACCTCGATGAGCACCTGGTCCCCATCGCTGTAGAGTCGCAGCTCGACACACGGCA
>DASXMU010000293.1:0-12920 GCA_036495485.1 Streptosporangiaceae bacterium | reverse complement strand
CGGCCGCGAGCTGGACGTTCGAGCCGCTGGACAGCGAGGCGTTCCCCGCGGTGGCGCTGGCCCGCGAGGCCGCCAGCCGCGGCGGGACCGCGCCCGCCGTGTACAACGGGGCCAACGAGGCGTGCGTGGCGGACTTCCTGGCGGGAAGGATCTCTTTCCCGCGGATTGTTGACACCGTCGCCCGGATAGTCTCAGAGGACGACTCGTCGGGTCCAGGAGTGACGACGCTCGAGGACGTGCTGGCGGTGGACGCCTGGGCGAGGGCACGGGCGCGAGAGCTCAACAGGTAGGATGAGCCACAGGTGGACCAGATCGGCTGGGTCATCTTCCTGGTTGCCCTGCTGTTCTCGGTGATGCTGCACGAGAGCGGCCACTTCGTGGCCGCCAAGCGGTTCGGCATGAAGGCGACGAAGTACTTCATCGGCTTCGGACCGACCCTGTGGTCGACTACCCGCGGCGAGACCGAATACGGCATCAAGGCCCTGCCGGTCGGCGGCTACGTGAAGATCATCGGGATGACCTCGCTCGACGAGGTGGACCCCGAGGACGAGCCGCGCTCGTTCCGCCAGGCCCCGGCGTGGCAGCGGCTGATCGTGCTCGCCGCCGGGTCGTTCATGCACTTCGTGCTGGCGGCGGTAATAATCTTCGGGCTGGCGGTCGGCATCGGCATCGAGAATGACAACACCACCCAGCTCGGCACCGTGGCGGCCTGCGTGCCGCAGTCCGAGACTGCCCTGAACAACGGCGCCGCGTGTACCGCGAGCGACCCGAAGTCGCCGGCCCTCCTGGCCGGCCTCAAGGTCGGCGACCAGGTGACGTCCTTCAACGGGGTCCCGGTGAGCAACTGGACCCAGCTCACCAATGCGATCAAGGACGCCAAGCCGGGGTCGGCCGTCGCCATCACCGTCGAGCGTGACGGGCAGCCGGTGACGCTGCACGCCACGCTGGCCGACGTCAGCGGCCGGGCCGGCGCCTACCTGGGGATCGCCGCGACCACCGTGTTCCAGCCGACCAGCCCGCTCGGCGCCATCCGGTATACCGGGACCGGCTTCGCCCAGGTGATCACGGGCTCGGGGAGCGCGCTCGCCCAGCTGCCGAAGGCGATCCCGTCGCTGTTCGCCAAGGACCGCTCGCAGACCGCCGCGGGCAACGTGAGCAGCGTGGTCGGCGCCGCCAGGGAGACCGGCCAGGCGGTGGCGGCCGACGTCGGCTGGCAGTACAAGGTCAGCTTCGTGCTGCTGCTGATCGCGTCGCTGAACATCTTCGTCGGGATCTTGAACCTGCTGCCGCTGCTGCCGATGGACGGCGGCCACGTGGCGGTCGTGCTGTGGGAAGTGATCAGGCGCTGGTTCGCCCGGCTGCGCGGCCGGGCCGACCCGGGCCTGGTCGACTACCGCAAGCTGATCCCGGTGAGCTTCAGCATTTTCCTCGTGCTAATTTTCTTCTCGCTGATGCTCGTCCTTGCGGACATCGTCAATCCGGTGAACATTGGGTAGCGACCTGACGTATGGGTCAGGGTGTGCGGTTGGCCGGCCGCGTGACTGGGTGAGAATAGACTCCGTGCCGAATTTCCGACGGGATGGAATCCTCAATGAGCGTTGACCTTGGCATGCCAGCAACCCCTCCGGCGCCGCTGGCCGAGCGCCGTCAGTCACGCCAGCTGATGGTGGGCAGCGTGCCCGTCGGCGGCGGTGCGCCGGTAAGCGTGCAGTCGATGACCACGACGCTGACCGCGAACGTGAACGCGACCCTGCAGCAGATCGCCGAGCTCACGGCGTCCGGCTGCCAGATCGTCCGGGTTGCGGTGCCGTCCCAGGACGACGCGGACGCGCTGCCGGCGATCGCGAAGAAGTCGCAGATCCCGGTCATCGCCGACATCCACTTCCAGCCCAAGTACGTGTTCGCGGCGATCGACGCCGGCTGCGCGGCGGTCCGGGTCAACCCGGGCAACATCAAGCAGTTCGACGACAAGGTGGCCGAGATCGCGCGGGCCGCGTCGGACGCCGGCACCCCGATCAGGATCGGCGTGAACGCGGGCTCGCTGGACAAGCGACTGCTCGCCAAGTACGGCAAGGCCACCCCCGAGGCGCTGGTCGAGTCGGCGCTGTGGGAGTGCTCGCTGTTCGAGGAGCACGGCTTCACCGACATCAAGATTTCGGTCAAGCACCACGACCCGGTCGTGATGATCAACGCGTACCGGGAGCTCGCCAAGCGCTGTGACTACCCGCTGCACCTCGGCGTTACCGAGGCGGGCCCCACCTTCCAGGGCACGGTCAAGTCGGCCGTCGCGTTCGGTGCGCTGCTGGCGGAGGGGGTCGGTGACACGATCCGGGTGTCGCTGTCGGCGCCGCCGGTGGAGGAGGTCAAGGTCGGCATCGCGATCCTGGAGTCGCTGGGGCTGCGGGAGCGCGGCCTGGAGATCGTGTCGTGCCCGTCCTGCGGTCGCGCCCAAGTGGACGTGTACACCCTGGCCGAGCAGGTGACTGCGGGCCTGGAGGGGATGGAGGTGCCGCTGCGGGTCGCGGTGATGGGGTGTGTGGTCAACGGCCCGGGTGAGGCGCGGGAAGCTGATCTGGGGGTGGCCTCGGGCAACGGCAAGGGGCAGATCTTCGTGAAGGGCCAGGTCATCAAGACTGTGCCGGAATCCCAGATCGTGGAGACCCTGATCGAAGAGGCCATGAAGCTGGCCGAGCTGCAGGAGGACTCCGGCGCGGCCGGCGCCCCCGAGGTCACCGTCTCCTGACCGGACCCGGGCAAGACTTACCGTTAGCCGCGTTTATGGATTGCCCGCAGTAGCGGAAATCGGGCGGGTTTATTGCCAGTCCTGCGGCCTTTCGTAAGCTTTCGTAATAACAGAGCTATCTGCGGGTAAAAGAACTCACCAGGATTTAGGGCGGCCGGCGCAAAGGGCAATCACCCGGGAGTGGCGTCCGGGCCGGCGATGACGAGCTGGCCGACCCGGTCGGCCACCTGGGCGCGGGCCTCTGGCGGGAACTGCCCGTCGGTGACCAGGGTGTCCACCTCGTCCAGGTCAGCGAACGAGCTCAGCCCGACGATGCCCCACTTGGTGTGGTCCGTGACGACGATGACCCGGCGGGCCGAACGCACGAAGGCCCGGTTGGTCTCGGATTCGGCCAGGTTGGGCGTTGTCAGGCCGGCCGCGGGGTCGATGCCGTGGCAGCCGAGGAAGAGCAGGTCGAAGTGGAGCGACCGGATGGCCAGGTCTGCGATGGGGCCGACCAGCGCCTCCGATGGCGTCCTGATCCCCCCGGTGAGAACGACCGATGCGGGTGCGGAGCCGTGGCCGTCCGGCGCGTCCGGCCGCGCCGCGTTGAACAGGCTGGCCACGCGCATCGAGTTCGTCACGACGGTGAGGCCAGGCACGGCGAACAGCTGCTCGGCCAGCGCGTAGGTGGTCGTGCCCGCCGACAGCGCCACGGCCGCTCCCGGCATCACCAGGCGGGCCGCCGCCTTCGCGATCACCGCCTTCTCCGGCAGCTCCCGGACGGACTTGGCCTCGAACCCGGGCTCGTGACTGCTCGGGGCGCCGGGCAGCACGGCACCGCCGTGCACCTTCTCGATCAGACCGGTCCTGGCCAGAACCTCCAGGTCACGCCGGATCGTCATGTCCGAGACGCCGAGCTTCTGGGTGAGGTCGCTGACCCGGGCGCTGCCATCGCTGCGCACAGTGCGCAGGATCACTGACTGCCGCTGCCTGGCGAGCATCGTCCCCCCTTCGCCGCGGAACCACCTCTCCAGGTAACTGGTCCCGCACGGCTGTTGTGAGCCTACATCGCGGCGTTTAAATTGTGTTTCGTAGCTGTTGCTCTACGATGACTTGTTAGCGCTAACATGTTGGGACATGTTGAGGCCCGCTCCAGCTCAATCAGGTGATGCCGTGACGTTGACCCGAGTTCGCCCAGCCTGTCGCCTTGACATTCGATCATGGCCAGTCTTAGCGTCAGACGGCATTCGGGTCATCCGATGATTTCCCGGGAGACCGGTCCGAAGCAAGGGCGGGCTATGCGGCCAGACGCGGCTCACACGAAGCCGGTGCAAGCCCCGTCACAACGGGACAGCGCAGTCCGGCCCGCACGCGCGCCCACCGCACGCGAAGGCGACCGCGGTGGCGCCCGTTTCGCCCGTATTCATCCGACGATGTCAGTGCTTGATTTGCCGGAACCACACCCTACGGCACTTCCTCCGCCCGCCGTTGGCTCGCGGCGACACGGGGCAGCGCCCTGCCCTGAATATTTCCCTGGAGGTCCAAGATGAAGAAAATCGACCCCAAGGTCGACGAGGCTATCGAGACCCTCAACATGAAGGATTCGCCGACCCGCCGGCGTCTGCTGGAGGGTGCTGGCCTGCTCAGCGTTTCCGCCGCCGCGTCCGCCCTGCTGACGGCGTGCGGGTCGTCCAGTCCCACCAGTGCCGCCACCAAGGGCACGATCGGGAACTTCCCCAAGACGCCGGCCTGGCAGTTCTGGTTCGTCAACCACGTCACCACGAACCTGTTCTTCGTTCCCACCCAGTTCGGGATGAAGGACGCGGCGGCGCTGCTCGGCCTGCCCGCGCCAAAGTGGGGCGGCTCCGCGAACTCCGCCCCGTCGGACATGGTGTCCTACCTGAAGACCGCGATCGCCGCCAAGGCATCCGGCATCGCCACCACGGTGATCAACAGCGCCCCCAACGACACGACGTTCCAGGTCCCGGTGAAGCAGGCGATGGACGCCGGCATCCCGGTGGTCAGCTACAACGCCGACGGGCCCATCCTCAAGGGCGTGGTGACCCCGGGCACCAACCGGCTCTGCTACGTCGGCCAGGCGCTCTACCTGTCCGGCCAGCAGATGGGCGAGCGGATCAAGTCCCTCGCCTCGAAGCCGGGGCCCGTGGTCATCTTCATCGCCACCCCGGGCAGCGCCAACCTCCAGCCTCGCTACGACGGCGCGGCTTCGGTGCTCACCCCGGCCGGCTTCACCGTGCACCTGCAAGCGACCGGTGCGTCGACCTCCCAGGAAGGCACGGCCGAGAAGGGCTACCTGGTCGGCAACAAGTCGGGCCTGGTGGCCGCGGCCGCCGTGGACGCGGGCTCGACCGAACTGCTCGGCCCCTCCCTGGCCGGCGTCGGCCTGACCGGCAAGATCCCGGCGGGCGGCTTCGACCTCACCCCGGGCACGCTGACCGCGATCCAGGGCGGCCAGCTCGACTTCACCATCAACCAGGACCCGTACCTGCAGGGCTTCCTGCCGGTGCTCTACCTGTACATGTACAACCTGACCGGCGGGCTGGTGATCCCACCGGACACCGACACCGGCCTGACCTTCATCACGAAGTCCAGCGTCGGACCGTACCTGCAGAGCAAGACCACCTATGAGGGCTCGACGGGTGCCACCAAGCCCACGCTCGTCCAGCGGACCGGGCCGATCCAGAACTCGATCGCCACGGTCAGCACCTGACGGGTTGTCTGTCCGCGGTCGATTGACGAGCGGGAAGATAAGCGCCGGCGCCGGATACTGTGCTTGTCTGAGACCGCGTTATTCAAATGATCGGGCCAGGGTCACCGTGCTCTTGCCCCTGGCCCGATCACTCGCGCGGCCCCCCAAAGGCCCGCACTCGCGATGCGGATTTGAATAACGCCCGGTCCTGTAACAGCAGGGCTGGCTCCGAGCGCCGGCGTGCTGCCTGACTCGTACGGGAGGAGTGGCTGAGGTGAGCGACACCGTTCAGGATGCGCCGCGCGTCGCTGGTGAGCCGCCCGGCGGGCCCGCTGCCAGGAATGGCACGCGGAGCCTCTTGAAGGACGCGGGACTTCTTTTGATGCGCCAGCGCGAGGCCACGGTGTTCGTGGTCGTCGTGCTGCTGGTCGTCTACTTCGGCTTCATCTCCTCGGTGGGCCGGTCCACGTTCTTCACCAAGATCGACCTGATCAACCTGGCCCAGTACGCGGCGCCGATCATCATCATCGCGCTCGGCGAGGTGCTGCTGCTGATCTGCGGGGAGATCGACCTGTCGGTCGGGTTCACCTACGCGTTCGCGCCCTTCATGATGCATTTCATGATCGACGACTGGCACGTTCCAGGCATCCTGGGGATCATCCTCGCGGTGGTGTTCGGCGGGATCATCGGCTGGATCAACGCGTTCTTCACGGTCACCCTCAGGCTGCCGTCGTTCGTCACCACGCTGGGCACCGGCTTCGTGCTGGCCGGCCTCATCCTGACCACCTCGCACGGGGAGCAGGCGAACGTCCCGCCCAAGGTGATCGGCATCGGCCACTGGCTCGGCACCTACGCGTGGTCCGAGATCATCTGGGCGGTCATCCTCACGTTCCTGTTCCATATCCTGCTCAGGCGCACCAAGTGGGGCCTGCACACGATCGCGGTCGGCGGCAACGCCCTCGGCGCGGCCGAGGCCGGCGTCAACGTGGCCAGGATCAAGTACGGGAACTTCATCCTCACCGGCATGCTCGGCGCGTTCGTCGGCATCCAGATCGCATTCCAGACCAGCATCGTCGACACGTTCTCCGGCGGATCCGCCTACCAGCCGATGTTCTACGCGGTCGCGGCGGCGGTCATCGGCGGCACCGCAATGCTGGGCGGCTCCGGCACCATGATCGGTGCGTTCCTCGGCGCGGTCGTGCTGGCGGTGCTGATCGACGGCTTCAACGTGCTCGGGATCAGCGCCTACCCGGAACAGATCTACTTCGGTGCCGCCATCCTGATCGCCATGATCGCCAACGTGCAGCTAGCCCGGGTACGCGCCGCAGGGAGAATCCGATGAGCGCCGAGATGAGCACTGGGCAGCCGGACGGCCAGGCCACCGATGTGCTGCGGGCCGAGCACATCTCCAAGCGCTATGGCGCGGTGACCGCGCTCATCGACGTGAACCTGCGGCTGGCCAAGGGCGAGGTGCTCGGCCTCATCGGCGACAACGGCGCGGGCAAGTCCACATTGCTGAAGATCCTCTGCGGCTTCCAGCCGCCCACCTCGGGGCGGATCGTGCTCGACGGCCAGGAGGTCACGTTCAAGTCGGTGGACCATGCCCGCTCGCTCGGCATCGACGCTGTCTACCAGGATCTGGCGCTGGTCAACCAGCTCAGCGTCTACCACAACATGTTCCTCAACCGGGAGCGGGTCCGCGGGCCGCTGCTCAGCAACAGGACGATGCGGCGGCTCACCCGGCAGTACCTGGACGAGATGGGGGTGAAGATCCCCTCGGTCGAAGCCGACGTCGCCTCGCTGTCCGGCGGCCAGCGCCAGGCTATCGCCGTCGCCCGCTCGGTCCACTCGGACGCCAAGATCCTGCTGCTGGACGAGCCGCTGGCCGCCATGGGCGTCAAGGAAGGGGCGATGATCCTCGACCTGGTGCAGGATCTGAAGCGCACCGGCGACGTCTCGGTGATCATCATCGCGCACAACTACGCGCAGGTGCTCGAGGTCTGCGACCGGGTCAACCTGCTCCAGCAGGGCAAGATCTCGCTGGACAGGAACGCGGGCGAGACCTCGGTGCAGGAGCTTACCAACCTGGTGGTCGCCGAGTACCGCAAGGCCCTGGAGGAACGCCAGCGCAGCGCATGACAGGACGGCGGGAGTGCCACCGGTCACTCCAGGTCCGGCGATCCGGCAAGATGGCTACCATGCCGTTGCACCGAGCGGGCACACTGCGACGTCCCAGCCGTCTGCTTCCAGCCGCCGCGACCACAGCCGCGCTCGCGCTCGCCGTGGCGGCCTGCAGTTCCGGCGGCCAGGCCCCGGCCGGGTCCGGCGCGTCGCCCGGCGCGGTCAACGCGGCGGCCGGCACCAGCCTGAGCTGGCGCTCCTGTCCGGGCGGGGGCGGGGCGCAGATGCGGTGCGCCAGCCTGCGGGTGCCGCTGGACTACAGCCACCCGAGCGGCCGGAAGATCACGCTCGCGCTCTCCGGGGTGCAGGCGACCGCCCCGGTCAGCCAGCGCCGCGGTGTGCTGCTGGTCAACCCGGGCGGCCCCGGCGGCAGCGGGCTGACCCTGGCCGCCGACGTCGCCCAGGGCCTCGACCCCGCGGTGGCGGCGGACTACGACATCATCGGCTTCGACCCGCGCGGCGTCGGGTCGAGCGTGCCCGCGCTGAGCTGCGAGCCGGGCTTCTTCCACGGCGTGCGGCCCAACTACGTCCCAGCGAGCCAGGCGGCCGAGACGGCGATGGAGAACCGGGCCAGGACGTACGCGAACGACTGCGGGAAGACGTTCGGCTGGATGCTGCCGTACATGACGACCGTGGACTCGGCGAAGGACATGGATTCCATCCGCGCCGCCCTGGGCCAGCAGCAGATCAGCTACTTCGCCTACTCCTACGGCACCTACCTGGGCCAGGTGTACGCGAGCCTGTTCCCGCAGCGGGTGCGGGGGATGGTGCTGGACAGCACGGTCGGGCCCGGCGGCGTCTGGTACCAGGACAACATCGACCAGGACTATGCCTTCCAGGGCCGGATGACCGCCTTCTTCGCCTGGACGGCCCGCTACGACAGCACCTACCACCTCGGTTCCACGGCAGCCCAGGTGGAGCACGGCTGGTACCGGGTGCGCACGCACCTGGCGGCCGACCCGATCCGCGGCCCGTCCGGCCCGATGATCGGCCCGGACGAATTCGACGACACCTTCCTGCAGGGTGGCTACGAGGACACCCTGTGGCCGGGGCTGGCCACGGCGCTGTCCGCGTACTACCAGAGCGGTGCGGCCAGTCAGCTCGTGAGCGAGTACCACCAGTACGGCAGCCAGAGCGAGAACGAGTTCGCCGTCTACAACGCCGTCGAGTGCTCCGACGTGAGCTGGCCGCGCTCCTGGGCGAAGTGGAACAGCGACACCCGGCGGGTGTACCGGACGGCGCCGTACCAGGCCTGGGACAACACCTGGTTCAACGCGGCCTGCGCGTTCTGGCCGGTGCACGGGCCCGCTCACCCGCTGCAGATCAAGGGCAGCGGGCTGCCCGGCATCCTGATGATCCAGGGCGCGCTGGACCCGGCCACGCCATACGCGGGCGCCACGCAGGCCCACCGGCTGCTGCCGAGCTCGCGGATGGTCGTCGTCACCGGCGGCGGCAACCATGGCCAGTCGCTCTCCTACCCGCCGAACACCTGCGTGAACGGCTACCTGAACCGCTACCTCGCGACCGGGGCAGTGCCGGAGGCCGGTGGCGCGGGGGCGGTCAACGCGAGCTGCCCGGCCCTGGCCGCCCCATCACCCGGTGGCTGACCACGCGCCGCCCGGTACCGATACCCTGGGAGTGTGCTACGGGTGAAGGCGCCGTGGACGGCCCCGGTGCGTCTGCTCGGTGATCGCGATCGTGACGAGGTGCTGGCCATCTGCGATCGCGATCCTGTCGTGAACGTCTTCGTCGCCTCCAGGGTGCGGGCGGTCGGCCTGGACCCGCCCCGGCTGGGTGCGCAGCTGTGGGGTCATCTCAGCGGCGGGCGGCTGAGTTCGCTGTGCTATGCCGGGGCGAACCTGGTGCCGGTGGCGGCCACCGGGGAGGCGATCGTGGCGTTCGCCGGGCGGGCCCGCGCCCAGGGCAGGCGCTGCTCGTCCCTGGTCGGCCCGGCGCCCGCGATCGGGCAGCTGTGGGAGCTGCTGGCCCCGTACTGGAGCCGTCCCCGCGAGGTGCGCAGGTCGCAGCCGGTGATGGCGGTCTCCAGCCAGCCCCTGGTGGCACCCGACCCGCTCGTGCGCAGGGTCCGGCCGGACCAGCTGGGCGTCCTGTTCCCGGCCAGCGTGGCCATGTTCACCGAGGAGGTCGGCGTGTCCCCGGTGGGGCCCGACGGCGGGGCCGGTTACCGGGCCAGGGTCGCCGAGCTGATCGGTGCGGGCCGGGCCTTCGCCAGGATCGAGAATGGCCGGGTGGTGTTCAAGGCGGAGATCGGCGCCGTCACCCCGCAGGCCTGCCAGATCCAGGGCGTCTGGGTACGGCCGGAGTACCGTGGCCAGGGGCTGGCCGCCCCCGGGGTCGCCGCCGTGGTCGCCGAGGCGCTGCGCAGCGTCGCGCCTGTGGTGTCGCTGTACGTGAACGACTTCAACACCCCGGCCAGGGCTGCCTACCGGCGGGTCGGCTTCGACGAGGTCGACACCTTCATGTCGGTGCTGTTCTAGGGCAGGCCGTTCCAGCGAAGGGGCGGTCCAGAAGCCGGAAGGGCAGTCCGGAAACCCGGTTAGCCCGCGGTCGCCCGGCAGCTGTCCAGGGCGCGCAGGGCCTGCTCCTCGTGGTCGGGCAGGTGCAGTTCCTGGAAGATCGGCAGGCACTCCTCGAGATACCGGATCGCCTGCTCACCGTGTGCCATTGCAAGGTGACTCTGCGCAAGCTTGAACAAACATACAGCGTGAGCGCACTGAGCCCCGTGCTGCCTGAAGGCCGTCGCCGCCCCGGATAGCGCCACAACGGCCTCGTCGTAGCGGCCGAGCCCGTTGTAGGCATCTCCCAGCAGGTCAAGGAAATAGGCTTCGCCGAGAACCTGGTTAGACGCGCTGATGTGATCGTCCATGATCACGTAACCCCCTCCCACCGTTCAGGTCTCCCCCCAGACTGAGACCTGAAGCCGTAGCATAATGGCTGTAGGTCGCATTAAAGTCGCACAGGCGGGGCAATACGTTTCCGTGACCGAAGCAGCGCAGGATGCTTATCGTCAGGCCGCTGCAGCATATCTACGCGAACTGTTGCTGCGGCCCGGCCGTTACCGTCGACGGTGGGAGCAGTATGCCGAGCGGAGCAGGCCGGGTCAGGTAAATCAGCTTGCGGTTGCCGAGGTGCTGGCCCGCTACCGGTGGAACCATCCGCGGGCCGAAGGCGACGCCGAACTGCTGCCCCGTCAGCTCAAGGACACGGTGCTGCGGGCAATATCGGGCCGGATGCTGAGCCGGGCGACGCTGACGCTTTTTGCCGAGGCTTTCGGTTTCTCCGACGCCGAGGCGGAACGGCTGCGGCGGCTGTGGGCCGGATCGGCCAGGATCAGCGTGCTGACCGGCCCGAGGGCCCTGCGGGCCGAGGTGGTGGCCGAGGCCGCCGACGTCATCGGGCCACCCAGGTACCAGACGGTATCCCTGCACGACCACATCAGCGTCGGCCCGGATGGCCTGATTACCCGGGCCCGTGAGCTAAAGGTGATCGAGGCGACCGCCGATGGCGTGGACCGCGTTCCATTCATGCACGACACCGATGCCCTCACGCTGGAGGTGGGGCAGGGCTGCAAAGGGGTGTCGGGGTATCGCCATCAACTCGGCGACGGCGTCTACACAACCGACATCCTGCTGGCGAAGGAACTGTCGCTGGGCGAGACGCTGACCCTCGAATACTGGAACACCTACCACTATCTCGACGAGGCGATTGACGCCAGGAAAAGCGAGTACCGCCGGGCGGTGATGCGCCGGGTGGAGAACGTCGACATAAGGGTCGAATTCCACCCGGATTGCCTCCCGCGGGAGGTGTGGTGGGCGGTATGGGATGGTGTGGGTGGCGATGTGCACAGCCAGGAGCCGGTCACCATGGACAGCCAGCACGCGGTGCAGCGCTACATGAGGTTCATCGAGCGGACCGTGGTCGGCTTCCACTGGGTCTGGTGACGCCGGATCACGGCCCGCCCCGGCAGCCGCGCGCTCGCCGCACGACGCCCGTGGCCCCCCCGCACCGCTACCCTCGTCGTCATGACTGACGTGCACTATGTCACCGAGGCCAGGCAGGAGGTCGTCTCCTGCGGCGCGGCGGCGCGGCAGGCGGCCGGCGCGCTGGCGGCGGCTCCCTGCGGGGCTGTCGATGCCGCGCTCCGCCGGATGGCCGGGCTGCTCACCGAGCGTGCCCCCGCCATCCTGGCGGCGAACGCCGCCGACATGGATCGCGGCGCGGCCGCTGGGCTCGGCCGCGGCCTGCTGGACCGGCTCCGCCTGGACGAGGGCAGGCTGGCCGCCACCGCCAGGCAGCTCGAACTGCTCGCCGGGGTGCCGTTCCCGCCGGAGGGCGCCGAGCTTCGCACCCTGCCGGGCGGGCTGCGGCTGCGGGAGCGGCGCGTTCCCATCGGCGTGGTGGGCGCGAACTTCGAGGCGCGTCCCGCCGTCACGGTGGACATCGCGTCGCAGCTGCTCAAGTCGCGCAACGCCGGTGTGCTGCGCACCGGCGCCGCCGCGCTCGCCTCGGCCACCGCCCTGTTCGACCAGGCGATCGCCCCGGCACTGGAGGCTGCGAACATCGATAGCGGGGCGCTGCAACTGGTCCGGACCCCCAGCCGCGACGCGGCCACCGAGCTTGTCCGCCAGCCGGCCCTGATCCCGCTGGTCATCCTGCGCGGCAGCGGGGAGAGCACGCGGGCGCTGGCCGCCGAGGCCGCCAGGGCCGGGGTCCGCACGCTGGCGCACGCCGATGGCGGCGGCGTCCTCTACCTGGACCGCGCCGCCGAGCCGGCCCAGGCCAGCCGCCTGATCACCGAGAGCCTGGACAGGCTGGGTGTCTGCAACCGGCTGAACCTGCTGCTGGTCTGCTCCAGCGGCTGGGACGAGCTGCTCCCGGCCGCCCTGGCCGCGCTGGCGAAGGCGGAGGTCAGCGCCTCGCTGCCGCCGCACGCCCACCCGCTTGGCCATGAGTGGGCACTGGAGCCCGGCCGGGAGGCCACGGTGACGGTCGCCCCGGTGCCAGGCGCCGCCGCCGCGGCCCAGACCGCGAACGAGCACACCTCCGGGCTCGCGGCCGGAATCGTCACCTCGGACGCCGCCGCGGCGGCGGAGTTCCTGGCCGCCTACCGGGGCACCGGCGCGTTCTGGAACGCGAGCTCCCGCCTGCTGGATGGCTTCAAGCTGCTCGGTGTCCCCGAGACCGGCATCAACGTGGACCACGTGCCCGGCCCCCGCGGCCCGGTCACCTTCGCCGACCTCTGCCTGCGCCAGTACGTCATCACCCCGGTGTGAACTCCGCCAG
>DASXMU010000292.1:0-12451 GCA_036495485.1 Streptosporangiaceae bacterium | reverse complement strand
CCCTGGTGATGGACGTCGGGCTGGCCCAGGGGGAAGCCGTGCTGAAAGCCCGCGCGGCGGAGCCCCGCGAGCTGGCCGGAGCGACGGCGTAACGAGCGGGCGCCGGAGCAGTTCGCCCGGCGGACCCTATGGCGCTGGGCGAAGCGAGCGCGGTGCCCCAGGACGGGATGAGCGAGACGCGCGACCCAGATGGTCCGAACGGTCTGACCGGCCTGAGCGTGCTGGATATGGCGGCGCTGCGCGGGCTGGGCATAGTCCACGGCAGGAGCGGCCCCAGCGGTCCGGTGAGGCTGGCCGAGCTGACCGGCCGGAGCGGTCCGAGTGGACTGATCGGCGTGGGCGGGCTGGGTATGCCGGCGGCGGGCAGGCAGGGCGTGGTTCACAGTCAGAGCGCTCTGGCCGGCCCGGGTATGGCAGTGGTCGTCCTGAGCGAAGTGCGCGGCCAGAACGGTCAGGAGAGGCTGGTCAGCGGGAGCGATCCCAGCGAGCCAGTCGGCCTGACCGTAGCGGTCAGCCTGACCGTGCTGGTCGGCCCGACCAAGGCGGGCGATCTGACTGGAGCGGGCGGCCCGATCGTGCTGGTGGGCCTGACCATGGTGGGCGGCCTGACCGTGCTGGTCGGCCTGACCGTGCTGGTCGGCCTGACCGTGCTGGTCGGCCCGACCAGGGTGGGCGATCTGACTGGAGCGGTCGGCCCGATCGTGCTGGTGGGCCTGACCGTGGTGGGCGGCCTGACCGTGCTGGTCGGCCCGACCAGGGCGGGCGATCTGACTGGAGCAGTCGGCCCGATCGTGCTGGTGGGCCTGGCCGTGGTGGTCGGCCCGATGGTGGTGGTCGGCCTGAGCGTGCTGGTGGGCCTGGCCGGGGTGGTCGGCCTGAGCGTAGTGGGCGTGAGGGGGCGGGGCGCGAACGTCGTGCGGGGGCGCAAGGCGACAGGACGGCTCGGTTGCGGCCGGCTGAAGACATCAGCGCGGACCAGCTTGATCGGGTGGCGCGGGCGGAACTGCTGACGCTGCCGGCTGATCTCGCGGACAGTGTTGCGCGGCATCTGGTTGCTGCTGGGCTCGAGGAGGATCCGGAGCAGGCTTACCTGCATGCCCAGGAGGCCCGGAGGCTCGCGGCCAGGGTTGGCGTGATCAGGGAGGCCTGTGGCATCGCGGCCTATCATGCCGGGCACTGGGCCGAGGCGCTTGCCGAGCTGCGGGCCGCCCGGCGGCTGACCGGGCGGGAGAGCAGCCTGCCGCTCATGGCTGACAGCGAGCGGGCGCTAGGGCGGCTGGACAAGGCGCTCGCCATTGTGCACGGGCCGGAGGCTCGCAGTTTGGACCGGGCGACCCAGATCGAGCTCAGGATCGTGGAATCGGGGATCCGCCGGGACCAGGGGATGCCCGAGGCCGCCTTGCTGGCCCTCCAGGTGCCCGAGCTTAGCGATGGGCGGCTGTATCCGTGGTCGGCCCGGCTACTGTATGCCTACGCGGATGCGCTGCTTGGCGAGGGACGCGTTGACGAAGCGCGGGCGTGGTTCGGCCGGGCGGCGGCCGTCGACCCGGCGGGGGAGACGGACGCGGGGGAGCGGTTCGACGAGCTCGACGACGTTACCATCGAGGATCTCGCGGAGACCGGCGACGAGGATCTCTTCGCGGCCGATGACGAGGATCTCGTGGCGGACGGCACCGGTGAACTGCCTGCGGCCGAGGATGTGGGTCTTGCTGAGACCGGCGATGAGGCTCTCTTGGCGGCCGGTGATAGCGACGACGACCCGGCTGGCGAACGGATCGGATGACTCTGGGGAGAGCCCTGTGAGGCATGAGCCTGGGGTGCCGGGGTAGTACCGGTTTGTGCTGTCGGTGCGGCTGGCAAATTCGCTGAGCGAGATCGACGCTGCCGAATGGGGCGCGCTGGTGAGCCCGGGCGGCTTCTACCTTTCCCATGAATGGCTGCGTCTGGTAGAAGCCGACAGCTCGGCATCCGCCGAGTATCTGATTGCCAGCGACGGTCAGCGGATTATCGCGGCGCTGCCGGTATACGACGTCAACACCGAGCCGCTGGGTCTTTACCAGCCGGAACGGCTGGCCGACGGGCGCTGGCACGGGCATTATCTATTGGTCGGCGCCAGACGCGGATTCGTCAACGGCGTTCTGGCGCACCCGGACCTGGACGCGGAGCAGCGGGACGAGGCGTTTCGGCTGCTGCTGGCGGCTGTCGCGGAGCGGGTGACGGCACGCGGTGCGGACGGTGCGCTGTTCCTTCATTTGACTACGGTGGCAGCGAATGAGCTGTTGTCCGCCGATCGCGATGCCTGCGCCGCGAACGTACCGGTGCTGACGATCGTGGATAGCGCGATCGACGTTCCGGGCCACAGTATGGACGATTACCTGGACGTTATCCCGTCGCAGTATCGCCGCAAGATACGGCGGGAAATGCGGGTGTTCGAAGCGGCTGACTACCAGATTGCCGAGGAGCGGCTGGGAGATTGCCTGCCCGAGGCGGGCTCGCTGGTGTGCAACTTGCAGCACCGGTATGGGCATATGGACGACGACGAGCTGTGGCGGACCGAACTCGGCCAGATGGCCGAGCTGCTCGCTGCGCGCGGGGTGGTGTTCAGCTGCCGGTACGAGGGAGCGCTGGCCGGTTTCGCGCTCGGTTACCCGCAGGGCGGCACGCTGTACATGCGGCGCTGTGGCTTCGACTACGGCCTGCTGCGTGACGCGTTCGAGTACTTCAACCTGGGCTATTATCTGCCGCTCCGGTACGCCTACCGGCACGGCCTGAAGCGGCTGCACCTGGGGCCGACGGCCTACGAGGCGAAGGTGCGCCGGGGCGCGGTGCTCGCTCCGCTGTGGGGAGTGGCTGTCTGCTCAGCGGCCCAAACCGACGATGACGCCGCCCTCGGCTGGAACCGTAAGGCCGCTTCCGAGTGGCTCAGCAGCTATGGCCAGGGGTCGGCCACCCTGAACGACGCCGGCTGGGCTCGATGGGGCTGCGGATAAAGCGCGTCAGCCGGACGGCTGGGCGGTCTTGTCCAGCCAGTGCATGATCCCGGTGACGTTGGCGGTGGTGCCGCTGATCCGGCGCAGCTTCGCGGCCAGGGCCTCGTCGGCATCGTCGGCAAAGGCCGCGTAGCGGTGCTTGGTGCGCTCCGCGACCATGGCCGCCGCGTGGTCGAGGTCCTGGCCGGTGCCATGGACGCGGCGGGTCTCGTCCACCCACACGAGGATCTCGTCGGCGGACCGCTGGAGTGTCTCGTCGACTGCGTCCACCGGGCCGAAGTGGCTGAACAGCAGGCGGGCCGGCTGCAGGGCGGCGAACCTGCGCAGTGAATCCAGCGCCTGCTCCAGGTCGAAGTCCGGCGGCGGGGTGGCCGCCCGCATGTCGCCGGTCTCCTGCAGGTAGATGCCTGCCGCGTCACCGACGTACAGGTCGCCACTGACCGAGTCGAGCAGGCCGACGTGGTGCTTGGCGTGACCGGGTGAATAGTGGCTGTCCAGCCGCCGGCCGTCACCCAGGTCGACGCTGCCGGTTTCCTCGACCGCCCGGATCCGGCCGGCTGGGGTCGGCGCCAGCTCACCGAACAGGGCATCCAGCGCGTCGCCGTACACCCTGCGGGCACTGTCCATCAGGCGCGACGGGTCGGCCAGGTGCCGCGCCCCCCGTTCGTGCACCACGATCTCGGCGCCGGGGTAGTGGCCGGCCAGGTCACCGGTGCCGCCGGCGTGGTCCAGGTGGATGTGGGTCACCACGATCGTTGCCAGGTCTGCGGACCCGATGCCCAGCGCCTCCAGCGCGCCCTTCACGATGGGGGCGGACGGGGCGGTGCCCGTCTCGACCAGGCAGGGACGGCTGCCCCGGATCAGGTATCCGGCCGTGATGCCGTCATAGCCTGCCATCCGCGTGTCGATCTGGAAGACGTCGTTGCCGAGTCCGGTGATCTCCTGCGTTCCGGGTGCTGGCTGCTGGCCGCCTGTTCCCTGGTTCATGCGACCCATCGTGTCAGAGCCTTATTTGCCGGAACCACGCCCTGCAGTGCTTGATTGGCCGGAACCATGCCCCACGGTGCTTCATTGGCCGGAACCACGCCCTGCGGCACGGCTTTCTTCGCGGGAACCACGCCCTACGGTGCTTCATTGGCCGGAACCACGCCCTACGGCCAGGCGTGTAGAGTCGGTTCGCGGCCGGTTTTGGCCGGGTCGCGCTATCTTCATCGCCATGCGTGCCCTGAGCGGTGCGCCCGCCCGTAGAGTCTCCGGATCTCGGCGGTGGCCTCGGCAACCGTTCCCTGAAGCACTGGGAGTAAGCATCAGTGATCGCCCATCCGAGCGGCCGGCCATGAGCCAGGCTCCGCTGCATGCCGAGGCGGCCGGGGCGGGGTCGCCGGATACAGCAGTCCCGTCCGTCCAGGCTAAGCGGGGGTGGCGGACGCCGGTCGGCGTGGCGATCCTCGTCGCCACCGTGATCGGGCTCGCGCTGCGGCTGCTCCAGCTCACCCGGCCCGGGCACCTGCTCGGCGTGACCGAGTACGACGACGGGGTGTACTTCGGGTCCGCCATCCGGCTGATCAACGGCGTCATGCCGTACAAGGACTTCACCCTGGTGCAGCCGCCGGGACTCATCGTGCTGATGACCCCGATCGCGGCGCTGAGCAAGGTGACGGGCAGCGCCTGGGGGATGGGCATCGCCCGCCTCATCACAGCCTGCGCCGGCGCGGCCTCGGTGCCGCTGGCCGGGCTGCTGGTCCGCCGCCGTGGCCTGCTCGCGGTGATCATCACCTGCGGGATCATGGCCGTCTTCCCGGACGCGATCCTGGCCGCGCACACCGCGCTGCAGGAGCCCTGGCTGGTGCTGTTCTGCCTGATCGGCCTGCTGGCCGTGTTCGAGGATGACCGGCTCACCGGGAACAGCAGCCGGCTGGCCTGGGGCGGTGTCGCGCTCGGGTTCGCCGGGGCGGTCAAACTGTGGGCGATTTTCCCGATCGTCGTCATCGCGGTCCTGTGCCTGCCGAGCATGCGCCGGGTGGGCACCTACCTGGGCGGCGTGGCCGTCGGCTTCCTCGTGCCCGTGCTGCCGTTCCTGGTCGCCGCGCCGTCGATGTTCTGGCGGGGGGTGTTCCTCGCCCAGCTCGTCCGGGTGGACAACGCCCGGACAAGCTGGGCGACCCGGCTGGCCGACCTCAGCGGCCTCGGGGCGACGGTGAATCCCAAGGTGGGGGTAGCCACGGCCACCACGGCCCTGGTGATCGTGCTTATCGCGCTGCTGGTCGCGGGCGCGTGCGTGGCCGCGTCGGTGGTCACCCACAGGCTGCCGCCGCCGCTGGAATGGTTCGCCCTGGTCACTAGCCTGCTGGTGTTCATCTCCTTCCTGGTGCCGGCCGATTTCTACTACCACTACGCGGCCTTCTTCACCCCGTTCCTCGCCCTCGCCGTGGGGCTGCCGGTGGCCAGGCTGGTCGCGGGACTCCAGCAGAGGTCCGGGCAGCGATCACCAGGATTGCGGCCCGAGGCAGCCGCCGCCGGGCTGGCGGTGCTGGTCCTGCTGGTGATGACCATCGTCCAGGGCCACTCGGAGGCCGTGCTGAAGCCCGCCACCGACCCCACCTCCGCGCCCGCCACGATCCCGCCCGGAGCGTGCGTGCTGACCGACCAGGTGTCGTTCACCATCGCCGCCGACCGGTTCACCTCCAGCGCGCCGGGCTGCCCGCAGCTAGTGGACGGCGACGGCACCGACCTCGCGCTCAGCGAGGGGCACAATGGCGTCAGTGGCGCGGCGCACAACCCGGCCGTCCGCGCGATCTGGGACTCCGCCTTCCAGAAGGCCCAGTACGTCTGGCTGTCCAACACCTTCTTCGACAAGACAGTGGCCCGGCGGATCGCCTGGACCCATGCGCTCCGGCTCTACTTCGGCGACAACTTCCAGTTGGTTCCCGGCCCCACCAAGAACCTCTACAAGCGCATCGACCGGTCTGGCTGACCACCGGCCCGCCCCGCCGACGTCAATGTCAGCCAGCGTCGAAGGTGCGCATCACCAGGCCGGTTCGTGGCTTCGGGCCGAACGAGGTCGACTTCCTCGGCACCCGTTCGCCGTCCGCCGCGACCGCCTGGACGTCCTGCGCGGAGACCGGATTGCAGATCACAGCCGTCCCGCCGGCCTCGGACGCGGCGCGCAGGGCCGCCGACGCGTCGTCGTGTACCACGCGCACCGCGGCTTCGTCGTCGCGGATCCCCCACAGCCGCCCAAGCAGTAGCTGCTGGAGGATCGAGGCGGCCAGCCCGCGCCAGTGCGCCGAACGGTCCGTCGGCATGGCCGCCGCCACCTGGCCCGGATCGGGGCTGGTGAGCAGGTGCAGCGTGCCGTCCCCGCCGACCAGGAACGCCGCCCCGCCGGTCCCCGCGTCGTGCAGCGCGGCCAGCCCGGCGGCCAGCCCGCCGTCTATCGACCGCACCCGGAAGCCCGCGCTGGCCGCCGCCACGGCGTCGGCGGGCCGCAGCCCGGGGATCACCCGGTGGATGGGATCGATCCGCGGCGGGTAGACGGCGGAGTCGACCAGCAGCGCCAGGCCCTGGTCCCAGGGCCCGCTGCCCGCGCCGGACTCCCGCATCCGGGCCTGCAGCCCCAGGTAGGCCGCGTAGCGGTGGTGCCCGTCGGCGATCAGCGCGCGCCGGGGCGCCAGGTCGGCGGCGATCGCCGCCAGCTCGGCCGGGTCGGTGATCGCCCACATCCGGTGCGTCAGGCCGTCCTCGGTCACCACGTCGAGCAGCGGTACCCGCTCCGTGGCGGCCTCGTCCACCAGCCCGGCCGCCGCTCCCGGCGCGCCGCCGCTGAGCAGGAAGATCGGCTCGAGGTTGGCCCGGGTGGCCAGCATGAGCTGCAGCCGGCCCTGCACCGGGCCCGGCATCACGTCCTCGTGCGGCAGCACCACCCCGGCGCTGGGCGGGCTGAGGCCGAGCGCGCCGATCAGGCCGCGCTGCAGTACCCGGCCCGCCGCGCCTGGGCTTTCCTGGCCGGAACCATGCCCTAGGGCCTGCTCATATACATACAGCGCTGGCTCGGGATCGGGCACCAGCACGCCGTCGGCCAGCCAGCGCCGCAGGGTGCCCGCGGCGTCGCCGTAGCTGCCCTCGCCCCGTGCCCCACCGGTTTGCGGGACAATGAGCTGCACCACGTTGTGGCTGTCCGCGGCCAGCAGCCTGGTCGCGGCGCCGGGCCCGATCACGTCATACGGTGGGGAGGTCACTTCGGCGAGCCCACTCACCCGCCCGGGAGAGTACCGGACCGCACGGAAGGGTTCGAGGACCAGCGCGGCCTGGTCTCGCAAGACAGCCGTCCGGCCTGATGGAAAGGTCTGCACACATGTCAGAAGGTCCACACGGTGGTCAAGATTCCCGGCCGGGGGATCAGGAGCCACCCGAGGACACCGGCCCGGCCGTAGGCCATGTTTCCGGCCGGGAAAGTGCCATAGGGCGTAGTTCCGGCCAGGAAAGCACCGTAGGGCGTGGTAGCCGGGAAAGCGCCGTAGAGTGTGTTTCCGGCCGGGAAAGTGCCGTAGGGGTTGGTTCCGGCGAGGCAAGCACCGTAGGGCGTGGTAGCCGGGAAAGTGCCGTAGGGCGTGGTTCCGGCCAGGAAGGCGCCGTGGGGAGTGGCTCCGGCCGGGAAAGTGCCGTGGGGAGTGGCTCCGGCCAGGAAGGTATGGCGCAGCCAGAGGGCGACGCCTACGCCTGGTACCAGCGCGGGATCGAGCTGCTGGGCAAGCACAGCCCGGCAGCGGCCGCGCAGCTTCTCGAACGCGCGGCGGACGCCGAGCCCGGGTCGCGGATGGTCCGCGAGGCGCTGGCCAGGGCGCAGTTCGACGCCGGATGGTACGAGCTGGCCGTGCAGAACTTCCGGATGATCGTGGAGGCCAGCCCGGCTGACGACTACGCCCACTTTGGCCTTGGCCTCGCCCTGGCCCGGTGCGGCGACCCAGGCCACGCGGCGGAGTACCTGGCGCTGGCCGCCGCCATGCGGCCCGACCTGCCGCATTACTCGGCGGCCCTGCGGGACGTCCGGGCGACCCTGCGCGCCCGCGCGGACGCAGCCAGCAAGGACGGCCCCGGCACACCCGCGGCGGGTTCATGACCAGCCAGGACCGTCACCCCGGCTCCCGCCGGGTCCCAACGGCGAGCACTTTGGCGGTGCCCGTGAGAAAGAGGGTGCCCTAGTGACCAGCCACAGCGCGGACGGGGCGCTCCAAGGCTGTGCCGAGCCGCTCAGCTCGCACTACGACGTCGCCCTGCTCGACCTGGACGGCGTCGTCTACCTCGGCGGCAGCGCGATCCCCGGCGCTGCCGAGGCGCTGGGTAAGGCCACCGAAACCGGCATGCGCCTCGCGTTCGTCACGAACAACGCCTACCGCACCCCATCGGCCATCTGCGCGCAGCTCACCAGGCTCGGTGTGCCGGCCAGCCCGGCTGACGTCGTCACCTCGGCGCAGGCGGCCGCCCGGCTGCTGGCCGAGCGGCTGCCAGCCGGCGCCGCCGTGCTGGTCATCGGCGGGACCGGGCTGCGCGCCGCCGTCCGGGAGCGCGGCCTGCGGCCGGTGTCCGCGGCGGCGGCCAAGCCAGCCGCGGTCGTCCAGGGCTACTCGCCCGACGTCGGCTACGCCGAGCTGGCCGAGGGAGCGCTCGCCGTCGAGGCGGGCGCGCTGTTCGTCGCGTCCAACGCCGACCCCACGCTGCCTACGCCCCGCGGGCCGCAGCCGGGCAACGGGTCGATGGTGCAGGTCATCGCCAACGCGACCGGCGTCAGGCCGCTGGTCGCGGGCAAGCCCGAGCCCCCGCTGCACGCCGAGTCCGTGCAGCGGACCAGCGCGCGCCGGCCGCTGGTCGTCGGCGACCGGCTGGACACCGACATCGAGGGCGCGTGCCGGGTCGGCGCCGACAGCCTGCTGGTGCTGACCGGGGTGACCACGCCGGCCGGCCTGCTGCTCGCGCCGCCGGGCCAGCGCCCGTCCTACCTGGCCGAAGGGCTGGCCGGGCTGCTGCACCCGCACCCCGGGGTAACCGCGGCCGACGGCGGCTGCACCTGCGGTGGCTGGACGGCGCACACCGGGAGCCTCGAACTCACCGGCTCCGGCGACCGCATGGACGGGCTCAGGGCGCTGGCCGCGGCTGCCTGGGCGGGTCCGGACGTCACAGCCGAGGCCGCCACCGCGGCGCTGCGTCAGCTCGACCGGGCCTGAACCGGTGGCGACCTTCAGCTGGCCCGGCCTCCGGCGCGATCCCGTCTACGAGGACGGCCAGCTTCTCGTGCTCAGCAAGGCACCCGGCATCTCGGTGATGGGCGAGCGGCACGGTGAGTCCCTGGTCGACCTGGCTCAGGCCGCCGGGGAGCCGGTGCACTGGGTGCACCGCATCGACAAGGTCACCTCGGGACTGCTGCTGCTGGCCAAGACCCGGTCGGCGCACGCCTCGCTCACCAGGCAGTTCGCCAGCCGCGGCGCGGACAAGCGCTACCTGGCCTGGGTCGAAGGCACCGACCTGCCCACCCGCGCCACCATCGACCTGCCGCTGCGCCCCGGCCGCAAGGGCACCATCCGGATCGCTGGCGAGCGCCAGGCCATCGGCTACGACGCCGCCGCCCACCGATTCGCGCTGCCGGCCGAAGCCATCGACCGGTCCAAGCCCAGCTACGACTCGCGCACCGAGTTCGCGGTCGCGCACGTCAGCGGCGGCCACACGCTGCTGGTGGTCAAGCCGGTCACCGGGCGCAGGCACCAGATCCGGGTCCACCTGGCCTGGCTCGGCTTCCCGATCGCCGGCGACCCGCTGTTCCATAGCGGCCAGGAGGGCCAGCGGACCTACCTGCACGCCTGGGGCTGTGAGATCGCCTGTGACTGGCTGGACGAGCCGCGCACGCAGTTCTGGGCCCCACCGGACGACGGCTTCGCCAACGCCTTCGCCGACGGCCAGGAGGTCCAGCTCGACACAGCCCTCCAGGTGCTGGCCAGCCCACAGCGGCCGGGTGTGCGCGCTTCCTAGGAGCGCGCTGAACGCCCCCAAACCACCATGATCAGCTTCGTGAACCAGCAGGTCAGAGGGTCACTTTTTGACTGAAGTACGGGCTGTTCAGTGGCCTCTTAGCCATCCAGCTTGACAACGCTGCGTGCTTACGGTGTGCTACGGGGCATGGCAGCGCACTCAGTACCCTCGCACCGCGATTCCCGCGGTGCCGCTGCCGTAGGGCGTGTTTCCGGCCAGAAGAGCGCCGTAGGGCGTGTTTCCGGCCGCCCAAGCGCCGCATGCCTTTGCTGCATGTGTCCTTCGTGTTGTTGTCGCTGACGACCTTCAGCTGACCCTGATTCGTCGCCCCGGGACCTGAGGGTCCCGCATCCGAAGGACTCCCCATGAAGCTCGACACCTCTGCCGCTCCCGAGATCGCCATCCTCTCGGGAGAGCTGGACGCGGCCGCCGAAGCCGGAGCCATCCCGGGCGCCCCCACCGGCCCCGCGACGATCGGCTACCTGGCCGCCTGCCTGCGGCTTCTGGTGGCGGATCCGCAGAGCTGGTGGGGCCTGGTCCGGTTCGACCCGCAGCGGCCGGTCCGCATCCCGGTCGCCGCGCCGGGGCCCGGCTGCGAGGCGTGGCTGCTCGTCCTGCCGCCCGGCCACCAGGGCGACGGGCGGCCGGACGGACCGGACTGGGCGGTGGCCTGCCTGGTCGCGGGCGCGATGGCCGAGCACACCGGCCCGGGCTGCCGCCCGCTGTCGCACGGCCGGACGATGGTTCGCGGCGGGCGCAGGCCGGCCGGGATGGTCAACACCGGCAGCGGGTACGCGGTCAGCCTGCACGCGCGGTCTTTCCCGTTGTGACCGGGCCCGGTGTGTGCGGCCGGTCCGGCTGGGGACCTTTCCGTTGTGACCGGGCCCGGTGTGTGCGGCCGGTCCGGCTGGGGACCTTTCCGTTGTGACCGGGTCCAGTGTGTGCGGCCGGCCCGGCTGGGATCTTTCCGTTGCATATAAAGATTCTGACCCTCTAAAGACCGGATTCACGCAGGGTGATATTGAGGCGGCCGGTGGCCAGCCCGATGCCGCCGGGGCCTGTGCCGGGCATCGTCTTGGGGACGCCGTGGTAGGCGAGCCGGGACGGCCCGCCGAAGACGAACAGATCGCCCGATTCGAGCGGCACGTCGGTCCACGGCCGGCCGCGATCCTGGGTGTTGCCGAAGCGGAACACGCAACCGTCCCCAAGGCTCAGCGAGACCACGGGGGCCAGCGACTTCTCGTCCCGGTCGGCGTGCATGCCCATCTTGGCCGCACTGTCGTAGTAGTTGATCAGGGCGACGTCAGGGTGGTAGCCGCCGCCGTCGCCGGATGCTTCGGTGACGGCGCGGCGGCCAAGGTCGGCCAGCCAGCCGGGAAACGGCTTGACCGGCGCGCCGTCGACGTCCTCGGCGACCCGCGAGTACCGGTACGGGACCCAGTGCCAGCCCAGGCAGACGGTGCGCACGGACATGACGCCCCCGCCGGGCAATTGGGTGGCGCGCATCCCGGCCGGCGGGCGGGCCCATTCCCGGCACGCCTCGACCAGCCGGCCCTGCTCGCCGGGGCTCAGCCAGCCGGGCACGTGCACGGCACCGGGCGCGACCTCGGTCCGCGCGCGGGGAATGAGAGAAGCCACCTGTCCCAGTATGTCCGTTGTTCGGGTCAATCCTTCGCGATTAACTGTCATGCTCTTCCGGTCGGCGGTGACGCGCTCTAGGCTTGCGCCGCTGTGCTCAGAAAACAGAGAGGCACCATTATGCGAAGGCGCAGAATCTTCACTCTCAGCGGAGCCACCGTCGCGCTCGGCCTGGCGGGTGTCGTGGCAGGCAGCACCGTGACCCAGGCCTCGCCGCAGCACACCAGCCGGGTGCTCACCTTGCAGCCGGTCCGCGTGACAGCCGCGACCGTCCTGCCACGGACCGTGCGCGAGCCCGCCGGGACGCCGGCGGTCCGGACGTCGGCCAACCAATGCGGCTTCGTCAAGGCGGTTCCGGCCGACCGCTTCAAGGGCCTGCCCAACTTCAGCATGTCCAGCGCGCGGCGGCCGTTCATCGTCAAGATGTTCACGACGCAGGGCCTGATCGTGTGGTCCGCCTTCACCGACGCCGCGCCGTGCACGTCGTTCTCGTTCCGGTTCCTGGCGCAGCACGGTTTCTACAACGGGACGCACTGCCACCGGCTGGTCACCAAGGGCATCTTCGTGCTGCAGTGCGGCGACCCGACCGGCACCGGCTCCGGCGCCCCCGGCTACAAGTTCAACGACGAGAACCTCAAGGGCGCCACCTACCCGGCGGGCATGGTCGCCATGGCCAACGCCGGCCCGAACACCAACGGCAGCCAGTTCTTCTTCAACGACGAGGCCAACAAGCGGCTCGCCCCCGACTTCACGCCGTTCGGCTTCGTGATCCAGGGCATGGGCGTGCTGCGCAAGATCGCCGC
>DASXMU010000291.1:0-12593 GCA_036495485.1 Streptosporangiaceae bacterium | reverse complement strand
ACGCCGAGGTGGTGGGTGGCCAGGTTGGTGAACCGGTGCGCGGCCATCTCATAGGAGACCGAGAACACGTCGCGCAGGTCCTCCACGGACAGTTCCCTGGTGTCCCGCGCGGCGGTCAGGAACGGCACGGCGGCCGGCTCGGGCACCAGGACAGCCGCGGCGAAGTAGTTGGCCTCCACCCGCTGGCGCAGGAAGTCAGCGAAGTCCTTCGGCTCGCTGTGGCCGAGCAGGAAATGGCCGAGCGCCTGGAGCAGGACCGCGCGGGCCGTGTGCATGCCGACCGGCTCCTGCTTGACGTAGATCCGCTGGTTCCGCAGGTCCGTGAGGGACCGCACCGACCTGGGCAGGTCCTGCACGTACCGGACGGTGAACCCGTGGTGGCTCACCACCGACAGCAGCAGCCCCTGGGACAGCGCGCCGCCCGGGTACCCGGCCGCGGCGAGCGCGGTGGCCGCGGCCTGCTCGATCTCCTCGAAGTAGTTGGCGCGCTCGCGCATCATCTGCCGCAGCTCGGCGTTGGCCGCCCGCGCCTCCTCGGGCGTGGCGGTCGGCTTGGACCGCTGCCTGCGCAGCTCGGTGTACAGGGCGATCAGGTGCTCCAGCACGTCGCTGGGCACCCGTGCGGTGACCTTGAGGTGCGGCAGCCCCAGCGCGCGGTAGACGGGGTCGCGCTGTGCCTCCTCCATCGCGATCTCCAGTTGCGCCCGGCGGCTCGGCGGGTCCCGGCGCAGCAGTTCCTCCGAGCTCACCCCGAGTGCCTCGGCGAGCGCCTTGAGCAGCGACAGCCTCGGCTCCCTGCGCCCGTTCTCCAGCATCGACAGCGCCGACGGAGCCCGGCCCACCTTGGCCCCGAGCTCGGCCAGCGTGAGCCCACGGGCCCGCCGGACATGCTTGAGCCGGCGACCGAAGGTCAGGAGGTCCTGTTGATCTGGTAGATCGGGGGGCTCCGGGCCGTGGGGCTCCGGGGGTATCCCCCGGGATAGCAGAGTGTCCCCCCGGGCGAGTACTGCGGGCTCCGGCGAAGCTGGCCGAGGGCCAGCGAGCAGGGTTCGCTGATCAGTGAAGGATGACGACTCTTCTCGCTCGAACTCCGTCATAGCTTCATAGTACGTGAAAAACGCGCAAATTTCTTTTGCTTAATGCTGGATGGAACCGGAACGGGCGTGCAGATTAAGAGTTACGACCCGGGGACGACCTGGAAGGTGGTAGGAGCGGTGATGGATTGTCGCCTCGAGGGCAATGGGAACGGCTCGGCTGGGAACGGCGTTGCCTGGGCCAACGGCCATCGGCCGTGCACGATCAGTGACAAGGCCGCGCGCCTCAGGCTGCAGTGGCAGGAGGACCCGCGCTGGGCGGACGTCGAGCGCAGTTACACCGCCGAGGACGTGGTGCGGCTGCGTGGCTCGGTGCAGGAAGAGCACACGCTGGCCAGGCTGGGTGCGGACCGGCTCTGGAAGCTGCTGCACTCCGATGGCTACGTGGCCGCGCTCGGCGCGCTCACCGGCAACCAGGCCGTCCAGCAGGTCCGCGCGGGCCTGCAGGCGATCTACCTGTCCGGCTGGCAGGTGGCCGCCGACGCGAACCTGGCCGGCCAGACCTACCCGGACCAGAGCCTGTACCCGGCCAACTCGGTGCCGCAGGTGGTCAGGCGGATCAACAACGCGCTGATGCGCGCCGACCAGATCGCCTGGGCGGAGGCGGCCGAGTCCGGCAAGACTCCCGCCACGCAGTGGCTGGCCCCGATCGTGGCCGACGCGGAGGCCGGGTTCGGCGGCGTGCTCAACGCCTTCGAGCTGATGAAGGGCATGATCGCGGCGGGTGCGGCCGGCGTGCACTGGGAGGACCAGCTCGCGTCCGAGAAGAAGTGCGGCCACCTCGGCGGGAAGGTGCTCATCCCGACCGGCCAGCACATCCGCACGCTGAACGCGGCCCGGCTCGCCGCCGACGTCTGCCGGGTGCCCTCGCTCATCGTGGCCCGCACCGACGCGGACGCGGCCACCCTGATCACCAGCGACATCGACGAGCGGGACCAGCCGTTCGTGACCGGTGACCGCACGGCCGAAGGCTTCTACCGGGTCCGCAACGGCATCGAGCCGTGCATAGCCCGTGGCCTCGCCTATGCGCCATACAGCGACCTGCTGTGGATGGAGACCTCCACGCCGGACCTGGATGTCGCCCGCAGGTTCGCCGAAGCGGTCAAGGCCGTCTACCCCGGCCAGCTGCTCGCCTACAACTGCTCGCCGTCGTTCAACTGGCGCGAGCACCTCGACGAGGGCACGATCGCCAAGTTTCAGCGCGAGCTCAGCGAGATGGGCTACAAGTTCCAGTTCATCACGCTGGCCGGCTTCCACGCGCTGAACTACTCGATGTTCGACCTGGCCCGCGGCTACGCCGAGGAGGGCATGCCGGCCTACGTCCGGCTGCAGCAGGCCGAGTTCGGCGCCGAGCCGGCCGGCTACACCGCGACCAGGCACCAGCGCGAGGTCGGCACCGGCTACTTCGACCTGGTGGCCTCGGCCATCACGCCGAAGTCCTCGACCGTCGCGCTGGAGGGCTCGACCGAGGCCGCCCAGTTCGCCGGGGCACACTGACCCGCCGCGCACTGACACCCCACTGACCACTCCTGTGTCCCGGCCGAACGCGCCGGTCACCGGTTGACCGCCCGGTGACCGGCGCGTTCATGTTTGCGGGTGGAGCTTGCGCTGCTTGTTCTCGTCGGCCAGCGCGTCCACGGCGCCGGCCAGTTCGCGCAGCGCGGGCAGGGCCGCCCGCAGCGCCCGGCCGCTGGCCGCGGGCAGCGAGCTGAGCGCCGCGTGCAGCAGATCCTCGTTCAGCGACTTCCAGGACTCGACGGCGACGCTCCCGGCCGGGGTCAGCCGCAGCGAGGCCGTCCGCCGGTCGTCATCGCCCGCGTCCCTGGTGACCAGGCCCTCCGCCCGCAGCCCGTTGACCAGGGTGGCCACCGAACTCGGCGCCAGCCTGAGCAGCCTGGCCAGCTGGCCGGGCCTGGCCCGGTCATGCTCGGCCAGGCAGGACAGCAGCTCGAGCTGAGCGACCGAGAGCGTCGGCGCCGGATCCGTGGCGCGCGCCGCACGGCGCATCGCCCGGCGCAGCCTGGACACCACATCGGCGAGCTCACCCCCCGCTGGATCGCGACTCCTGACGTCAGCCGAATGCACCTGGCCGCTCCCCTTCTTCCTGCGCCCTGCCGCCCGGGCCATCACCGACCACACTACGGCCGGCCAGCGCGGTCAGCGCGGCGGCTGTTGCGGCGACAGCGAGCATAGCGAGCGCAGGCCGGGGATCGGGCCCGCCGGGCCCCTGAGCCAGGTGCAGAGCGAGCGTGACGATGCTGACACCGAGGGCCGTCCCGATCCCCCTGGCGAGGTTCACCAGCCCGCCCAGGACGCCCGCCGACGTACCGGCCGACGCGGTCATGATGGCCGTGTTGCTGGCCGGGATGAACACGCCAAGGCCGAGGCCAGCCAGGAAGAGCGTCCAGGCCAGGCTCACCGGGGACACCGGGACGAAGATCAGCGTGACCATCGCCACCGCGCAGCCAAGCCCACCGGCGACGCCGCGCTGCCGGTTCCCCCGGACCGCGGCAGCACCGGAACGCGATCAGCAGGCCGAGCGAGGGGGCCAGCCCGCAGGCCACCGACGCGGCCGTGAAGATCACGAACCCGTAGCCGTAGATGAGCTTGCGGCCAACGGCGTCGGACAGCCGGCCGACCGGGGTCAGCAGGGCCACCAGGACCAGCAGGTAAGCCAGCGAGACCCACTGCACCTCGGCCAGCGGCGCCCCGAACTGCCGCTCCATCGGCCGGAAGGTAAGGGTGACGATGCTCGCGTCCAGTTGCCCCATGAACGCGCCGAAACACACGACGCCCACCGCCAGCCACGGCGCCCGGCGGGACTGCTTAATTGCCACCGGTCTGGCCGGCTCGACCATAATACTTCTGTTACCGAACATAATATATTTATTTTACAGAAAGAAATTGAGTAGAGCTGACGGGGCAGGAACCCCATGCCCACCCGTACCGGCCAACCCTTACCGGCGTGGGCGCGAGGTCAGGGCGGTCCCGGCGTTCTAGACTTCATTTCCATCACCTCAGACCGGCCGGCCGCTGCCGCGCGACGCCCTGCGCCCCAGGCAGAGCGGTTCATGGAACTGTGGGACATGCCGGGCGCGGTGCTGGCCAGACCTGCCCGAACGCGCAAGACTCATGCGGGAGGCAGGAGCGCGCCCCCGCGCGGAAGGGACGCCAATGCATGAACTGCGCCTCGTCGCGGTCAGCGAGGATGGCAGCTACGCCGTCCTCGAGGTGCCTGGACGGGGTGGCCGTTACTCGCTGCAGATCGACGACCGGCTCAGGGCGGTGGCGCGCGGACAGTTCTCCCGGCTCGCCCAGTACGAGATCGAGGTGGAGAGTCCGTTGCGACCCAAGGAGATCCAGGAACGAATCCGGGCTGGCGAGACCGCGGACGAGATCGCTGACGCTGCCGGTCTCCCGATCGAGCGGATCCGCTGGTTCGAGGGCCCGGTGCTGGCCGAGCGGGCTTACCGGGCGCAGGAAGCTCAGTCCGCCATGGTGCGGCGGCCCGGCGACTCGGGGCCAGGCCCCCGGCTGGGCGAGGTCGTGACCGAGCGGCTGACCGCGCTCGGCACCAGCGCCGAGGACGCGACCTGGGACTCCACCAAGCGCAGCGACGGGAGCTGGCAGGTCCAGATCGTGTTCGCCGCCGGCGGCAGGTCGCGGACCGCCGGATGGATCTACGACCCGCGGCGCAAGCACGCCACACCGGCCGACGACGAAGCGGCGAGGCTGTCGCTTCCCGAGGCCGACCTGCCGCCGCTGCCCGCGCCCAGCGGTGCGGTGCGCGGCGAGGCCACGGTGACCCAGCTGCAGCCGCGGATCGCACCCAGCGCCGCACCGGCCGGGCCGGTCCGGCGGCAAGCTGAGACCCCGGCACCGCGGCGGCAGGCTGAGGCACCGGCCCGGCGGGCGCCGGAGGGACCGCCCGGGCAGCAGGAGCAGTCTGCTCCGCAGGCCCCGCCGCCGCAGCCTGCAAAGCGGGCCGAGCGGCCCGAGCGGGCCCCGGCGGCGCAGCAGGCGCCCGAGCAGGAGGTGGAGCAGCCGGCGGCTCAGCAGGCGGATGCGGCGCCGCAGGAGGAGCATGCCCCGGCGGCGCAGAGCGGCCGCAGGGCCGCGGGCGGACGTGGCAGGCGCTCGTCCGTGCCGTCCTGGGACGAGATCATGTTCGGCAGCTCCAGGCCGCGCGAGTAATACGGGGCCTGGCATAGCTGCGTGACCTGGTTCTTTCCCAGTGTGAACGCCTCGATGTGGGTGAAGAACACGACCAGGCGGCACGTCGAGGCGCTCCGCGCGGACGGTCACACCGTGGTCGAGCCGCGAACAGCAGGTCTACGAGCTGTGGCAGCGCGATTTCGCGCCTGGGCTGGCGATGCCCGCACCTGAGGAGGCGACCGGGATAATCATCGACTGGCTGGACAGCGAGCTGGCCCTGCGGTCCATGGAGCCGCCGCGGATCACGGCGAACCGGCCGGTGACCGGGCGGCGGCGCTCCCGGCATAGGATCCCTCCGGGTGGCCACATGCGGTGACGCACGGTGGTTGCTCCCGGAATCGGATCTGCGGGCTGCTCAGCCTGGGCGCGAGCGCCGCGGGCGCGAAGGGATGCGGCGACGGATGTGCGGGCTTGGTGGTGGGCGCCGGATGCGGGGCTGGCGCCCGCTGGCCGTGGCCGGATGCCTGCTGGTGGTTGTCCTGGCCGGATGTGGGCTGGTGGGGAGTGCGACCACATTTCAGGCCGACAACATCACCGTGACAAGCCCGGTGTTCACCAGGGGAGTAATTCCGGCCCGCTACACCTGTCACGGAGCTGGGCAGAGCCCGGCTCTTCACTGGTCAGGCGCGCCGACTAGCACAAAATCGCTGGCTCTTGTCGTCGATGACGCTGAGGCGCCGATCACACCGTATATCTACTGGATCGTGTTCAACATCGACCCGACAACGACTGACATTCAGCAGGGCCAGCTTCCAACCGGAGCCCGCCAGGCCGAAAACAGCGCAGGTCACGCTCTGTATGACCCGCCATGCCCGCGGAATCAGGAGCACTCTTACAGGTTCACCGTTTATGCGCTTGACTCGGCGCTTTCGCTGCCGAACGGGACAGGCGTGAAGTCTGCCTGGCTGGCAATCGCCCGCGCCGCCACAGCCCGGGGCAGACTCCAAGTTAATGCCGAACCGTAATCGGTCAACTCCGTAGAGTAAACGGGCACCTTAAATTTTCTGCAATCTCAAGACAAGCGTCACACGGTTACGTCAGACTCACGATTCAGGCGACCAGCCTTGGATGTATCCGGGGCACTGGCGAACAGGGGAAGGCCCGCGTCGATGGCCGCGTGTGCCTCGCTGGTGCCAACCAAACGGCCATGGCCTGTTGGGTGGTGGAATGCTTCTCGTCGTGGTCGGCCTGCTCGTGCTTGTGCTTGTCATTCTCGTCGTGGTGTTTCTCAGCGTCCGCTCCATGCGCGATGCCGAAGAGGACGACTACGAGGATCGCCCAGCGCCGCGCCGTCCCGCACGCGGCAGCCGGGGCGATGACGAAGACGCCGCACCCCGCGGCGCGTCCCGGGGCAGGCAGTCCGGGTCACCCGCGCGACGCGGGCCAGCCGGGGAAAGCTGGCAGAACGACCGCGACGACGCCTATGGCCGCCCGGCTGCCGTGGAGCCCGCGGACTACTCCGGCGATGACGCCGGGTCTTCGCAGCGCCGGTCCCCCGCACTCCCCCGTCCCCGCGGCTACCAGCACGACCAGGACCAGCCGGAGGAACCCCGCCGCGCGGCACGCTCCCAGCCCAGGCAGGCTGCCGTAGGGCGTCGTTCCGGCAAAGAAAGCGCCGTAGGGCGTGGTTCCGGCAAAGAAAGCGCCGTAGGGCGTCGTTCCGGCAAAGAAGGCACTGCCCGGCTGACCGGCGGCGACCGTGACCGGGCCGGAAAGGACTGGTCGGACACCGACTGGGGTGGCGTCTCCGACGAGCAGTACTGGGCGGAGCTCTCCTCTGACAAGCCCCTCGCCACCACCGCCCGCTCGGCCCAGCCTGCGTCGGCCGACCGGGCCGCCACCGCCGCGATGGCGGCTGCCGGAACGCATACGGCCAGGTTCGGGCCCGACGAGGACGTAGCCGCGCCGGATGCCGCGCCGGCCACGGATTCCTGGGCGGCGGGCGAGCGGCGGACGTTCGGGGATCCGCTGTCGATGTCAAGCCAGTCCCGGCTCGCGGACCTGCCGGGCGTAGCCGAGAGCAATGACACCGACCCCGGCCTTGGCGGCCAGGCTGACTGGCCGGGTGCAGCGGGCGACAGCACGTCAACGGCCGCCTGGCCGGTGCCGGAGACAGGTTCGCCGCAGCCGCGCGACTGGGAGCCGCAGGAGCCGCAGGACGCGTCCTGGGGCCCGCACGACCCATCCGTGGCATCAGGCACCGGCTGGCACGGCTCGGATAACTCCGCTACAGCGGCATGGACCGCTCAGGACGCGGCCGTGGCGGCGGGGGCAAACTGGGCCGACGAGCCCTCGGCGGCGGACTGGGGCGGGCCAGAGCACTCCGGCCCGGCCTGGAACGGCGACCACGCCACACCGGCCTGGAACGATGATGAGCAGGCCGCGAGGTCCTGGAACTCCCCCGAGGATCCGCTGACCAGCCCCTCGTTCTCGATGACTGACGGGTATGCCTCCGACAGCAGGTCCTACCGCAGGTCCCATGACGAGGCCCGGGCTCAGCAGGAGAGTTCGCCGGACGTGTTCGGCGGGGCGCAGGCCGACTATGCGGGTTCGCACGGCACGGGTTCGCACGGCAACAGCAACGGCTACCCGGCCGGCGACTGGCCCGGCTCCGGCGACGACTACCCGCCCGGGCAGCTCGAGCCGCTCCCCGAGCCGGGTGGCTCACCCGCCGCTCCCCACGAGAGCTGGCACCCGGCGCCGGTCTCCGCTGAAGACTCCCGCTTCTACACCGACCCCGCCACCCCGTCATGGGACCAGGGCGGGACCGGCTACGACGACGCGCCCCGGCACCGCAGCGACCGGCAGGGCCAGGACGACGGCTACTCCAGCCAGGGTTACCGCGACTGGCAGGGCTCCGATGACGGCTATCAGCAGTCATCGGGCTACGAACCCAGCCACGGCCAGGGACACAGCAACGGGTACAGCCCGGGGTACGGGCAGTCCTCCGCTGACTACGAGCCCGGTCATGACTCCGCTGGCTATGGTGACGGGGCCGACCGCGACGACAGCGGCTACGGTCAGGCGTCCTACGGATCGAACGGCAACGGCTACGGCCTGCCCACCCGTGACTCCGGCCCGGCGGTGAACGGATACGGCCACGAGCAGCACGGCCGTGGCCAGCACTCCGGGTACGACAACGACCGATGGCAATAGCCTTACTGCACGCCGCGGCCACACCCGTTGGGATCTTTGCGGTAGCGCCGGCGGCCGGCGGTGGTTGAAACCTGCCTTGGCGGCATGGAGAATGAGCCGACTGGAAAAGGCAGGGCTGATGAAACACGACGGACCCGACCACGCCCGCACATACCACTTGCACAGGCTCGCAACCGCATTGGACAGCAGGGGCCTGCCGGCCACGGTGAAGACGACCTACCCGGCCGCCCTGTATGTTTTCATGCCGGGTGCGACCATGCTCGCGGAAAGCATTGACTGCATTCCCGCCAATGACCCCGAAGGCCGCCTGCGCTGGTACTACCGCTGGTCCTGGGGTGAGGTGCTGCACGACACCGAAGATCCATCCGCCGCGGCGGAAAAGATCGCCGATGTGCTGGCCACCCGCTGAACCAATACCGGATCTTCCTCTTCTTTAGCAGCGTTATTCGTTTACTGATTCAATTCAGCCGATAGACCGAATCTAACGCACCTGGCCCGGGCGGAACTGTTAAAACCGGTACCGTACCGGGCGGACCGCGCCCGTAATGATCATCGTGGTACCGGCTGGCGCATCGGGCGCGGTGGCCGGCCGGGCCGCATCGGCGACACCGGCCGCTGCACCCGCATCGATGGCGGCCTGCGGCTGCCCGCCCAGCCTGCGCCGAACGCTTCACCGCCGGGCCGTTCGGTGAGATCGTGCATCATGCTGGCCGCTTCGAGCCGTGACACCGGGTCCACGCCAGCGTCGTCGGCTATGCTCCCGAAGGCCTCGGCAGCCGACTGCCGGTCGAGCCCCACGATCCCATCGGCCGCCTCGATCCGCAGGTCAGCGTCGATATCGACGTCATCGGCGATCCCGCGGAAGACCTCCGCGGCCAGCCGCTCGTCCAGCCCGGCCAGCACCTCGGCGGCCTCAACCCGGATCCGGGGCTCAACGTCGCAGGCGTCGGCAATCGTGTGAAACACGAGGGCGGCCAGCCGCTCGTCCAGCCCGGTCAGCACCTCGGCCGCGTCGGCCCGGATGCGCGGATCCATGTCGCTGTCGCCGGCGATGGTGTGGAACGCGCTGGCGGCCAGCCGCCGGTCGAGCGCCATCAGCAGTTCGGCCGCCTCGATCCGCAGCGATGAGTCAGCACCAGGGTCGTCAGCGATGCCGTGGAACGCCTGGGCGGCGAGCCCTTCGTCAAGCCCGGTCAGCAGTCCGGCCGCCTCGGCCCGGATCCGTGACCCGGCACCGGAGTCGCCGGCGATGGTGTGGAACGCGCTGGCGGCCAGCCGCCGGTCGACCAGGGCCAGCCGCTCAGCCGCGTCGAGCCGCAGCTCAGGCCCGACGCCGGAATCGCCGGCGAGCTCCCGGAGGGCCTGCGCCGCAGCCCGTTCATCGAACCTGGCCAGCCGCTCGGCCGCCTCGATCCGCACCTCGGGCTCGATGTCGCTGTCCTCAGTGATTTCCCGGAAGGCCGCGGCGGCCGCCTCCCGATCGCGCGCGGCCAGCCGCTCCGCACCCTTGTCTCCGTACATTGGCAATCCCGGCTTCCCCTGAGCGGACGTTGCGCCAAACACGATACATCTCGACTGTCTGGCGCGCCCACGCTTCCGCCAGATCGGCGAGTCCAGCCTCCGCCCCCCCCAGCGCCTCTGGCTCTGATCCGGCACCGCCTGGGGCGGCTGATCATAGTGTCAGTGGTCTTCGGCCACGTAAAAACGCCCGGCCACCCATCCAGCTATGCCGCGCTCCCGCAACTGTGCAGCAGGCGGCCGCCCAGCGGGGTGATCGAATGGAGCACCGCCTTGCCTGCCCGGGTGGTCACGATCAGCCCGGCCGCCCGCAGCGCCTTGGTGTGTGTGGACACGGTGGCGAGGCTGATCCGCAGCTCGCGGGCCAGGCCGGTGGTGGTCTGATCGATGACCACCAGGCGCAGCAGCGCGGCGCGGGTGTGGCCGAGCAGGCCGGCCAGCGGGTCGCCGCGGGCCTCGCCGATGAGCGGAAGCGGGGTCAGGGCGGCATAGACGATTGCCACCGAGCCGTCTGGGTGCCAGGTGAGCATGGGGCGGCCGGCCCAGTACACCGACGGCATGAGTGTCAGTCCGTTGCCGCCCGGGTGCATCTCCCATTGGTCATCCGCGTTGATCTGCAGCACTGCCCCGTCCCAGCTGATCGAGGGGTGCAGCGCCGACAGTGTGGCCTGGACGCCGGATTCGGCGATCATCCTGCTGCGCCAGGCCAGCTCGGCCTGATAGCCTTGGCGGGCGCGCGTGGTCGCGCCGTCGATCAGGTTGCGGTGGGCCATACGCTGGGCTGCGTGCAGGTCGCGCCAGGCCCGGCGGTCGCGGATGGCCAGCAGCCGGGGCCATGACAGGTGCGGGCCGGCTGGGAACAGCTGCCGCAGCTCTTCGCGGACGACCTGGGCGGGGGCACGCTGTACCTCCTCCAGTCCCTCGGCCAGGCTGGTGCTGATCGGGTCCAGGAAGAGCGGAGCGGTCCCAGTGACCGGGATCAGGTTGAGCAGGGGGCGGGATGCGGTGGGAAGCCGGGCCGCGGCACCATGGCGCCAGGTGCCGAAGACCGGATCACACCGCTGCAGGGTGGCCAGCGCGAGACTGAGCTCGATGAGCGGCGCGGGCTCACTGGCGAACTTGGTGCGCAGCAGATCTTCGGCGGTCAGGTGGACTTGCAGCAAGGCCGGGGCACCTCGTCTCCGGGGCGCAGCGTTTCGGGTCTGGTCTACAGGATCCCATTGATCCCCGGCGCCCCCACCCTCAGGAGAGCGTGCGGCAGATATTCTGGGTGGTGGCGTGGATGAGCACGATGCTGATCGCGCCGGTGCTGCCGACGATCAGCAGCGACCGGCCGGATACTATCCACTCGCCCGCAGGGAACCCACGGTTGCCGGCGGGAACCGTGACGCCGATGTGGCTGGGGGCAAACGCGTCGGATCCCCCGCCGACCGGGTAGTAGAACCAGCCGTAGCCCGACAGGTTGCCCACCACGGACTTGCCGGTGCTGGCGTTGGTGTACCGGACGAACAGCGGCCCACGAAATTCCTGGAGCCGGGGGCGGCCGTCCGGGTAGCTCGACAGCGTCCGGAACTGCTCGCGTTCGCGGACGATGGTGGCGTTTACACCGAACGCGCAGACCTTGCCCGGCGCGTCGTGCCACGGCTTCGTCCGGTAGCGCTTCCAGGGAACCTTACTGGCTGCGGCGTCACTGCCTGCGGCGGGCGCTTGCTGCCACTGGGCCGTTCCCGGAAGCGGCCGGGGCGGGGTGGTAACCGTGGTTGCGCTGGCTGCGGCAGGCACACCGCACGTGGCCACCATGGCCACGGCCAGGCCGCCGACGATGTGACGAAATCTCATTTCTGGACCTCCTGGAGGATGGTTGCCCGTCGACAGCGTGCCCGCGCCGCGGACCAGACGCGATCCTTTAGGCCAGGGTTGAAAAGTCACGTGATGGCGGGGGCCCAGACGTCCTGCGAGTTCATCTGACCGCCGAAGATCTGCTGCCTGGCCAGCGGGCATGACCTTGCGAGTGGTCGGCGATGAGCGTCGAGGAGTTCTCTCGGGTACTCGACGCGTCCCCTATCCGCTTCCAGCGGCGTGGGCGCTGCTCTGCGGCACCGGGGCTGTCGGAGCGGACTGTGCGGATGTGCCAAGGTCGACCGGGAGACCCTGGGCCTGATGGCGCTGCGGCTGACGCAGCGATGCGGCCGAGGTGACGCAACACGGGCCGGGTCAGCATTCAAGATCCGCCGACCGACCTGAGTGCCTGCCTGCCCACTGGACACGCCTTGTACCAGAAGATCGCTGTTGCCAGACTTGGGCCATGGCTATGGCTGCGGGGCAAACTCATGCGACGGCGCGGATCGTCGACGGTGTCTGTCATGAGTCGATTGACTACCGTGCGAAGGACTTCGACAGCCAGCGCAGTTACCGGATCACGTTCGAGATCGAACGTAACGTAGGGCGCCGCAGCCGCCGCGCGCTCGTCTGTCAACACCGTTTGAAAATTGACCCCTTTCCAACGGGTGAAATCTGACCCCTGGGCCGGGTGGCTGGTTACGTTGCGTGGTTTGCGGTTGGTTCAGCAGTCGTAGGGCCATCTTGCTGTCGACGGCTGGGGAACTGGTG
>DASXMU010000290.1:0-28639 GCA_036495485.1 Streptosporangiaceae bacterium | reverse complement strand
CAGCACAAGGATTGCCGACATTTCGCGCCACGGGAGGTCCGAGATGGCAGAAGCCACCCGTTCCGGCGCCGCCGCTCTTCCGGTCCGGCCGGGTGAGAAGCTCTGGACCGAAACCGAACTCGACGAGGTCCGTAAGGAGCTTGAGGCCGAAGTGGCCGAGCTGAGCACAGAGATCGCCAAGGCCGAGTCCGAGATCGCCGACCGGATCGGGGACGCGGTCGCCGACGCGGGGGATGACCAGGCCGACGCCGGGGCGAAGACGTACCAGCGCGAGCATGAGCTTGCCCTGACCCACAACGCCAAGGAGCTTCTCGCGCAGAACGAGCGAGCGCTGGCCAGGATCGTGGCGGGGACCTACGGGGTGTGCGAGTCCTGCGGTGAGCCCATCGGGAAGGCGCGTTTGCAGGCCTTCTACCGTGCCACCCTGTGTGTCTCCTGCAAGCAGCGTGAAGAGCGCCGCTGACAAGCCGATGACTGATACTGGCGCGGACATCCCAGCCCCGGGGCAACCCGGGGAGCCAACCGCGGGGCAGCCCGGCGAGGCTGGCCCCCCGAAGCTTTCCAGGCCAGGCCGCCGTTACGTAACCGTCCTGGTCAGCGTGGCCGTGTTCGTCCTCGCAGCCGACACCATCTCCAAGATCGCCGTAGTGGCGAACCTGGCTGGCCATGCCCCGATCCGGCTGCTCGGCGGGCTGCTGACGATCCGGCTGCTGCGCAACAGCGGGGCGGCGTTCAGCATCGGGACCTCGATGACGTTCGTATTCACCGCGATCGCGGTCGGTGTGATCGTCTTTATCCTGCGCACCGCGCGGAAGCTGCGCAGCCTGCCTTGGGCGATCACGCTCGGGCTGCTCCTCGGCGGCGCCACCGGCAACCTGTCGGACCGGCTGTTCCGCGCGCCGGGGCCGATGCGCGGTTCGGTGGTGGACTGGATAGAACTGCCGCACTGGCCGGTGTTCAACCTGGCCGATTCGGCCATCGTCTGCGGTGGCGTGCTGGCCGTCCTGCTGGCCGTCCGCGGGCTGCGGCTCGACGGCACCAGGGAGATGGCCCCGCCGCCCCAGCCGCCCGGCCCCCACGACCAGGCCGGCCACGTCAACCAGGCCGGCCACGTCAACCAGGCCGGCCCGGCGAACCAGGCCGCCCGGCCGGGAGCGGCGGACTAGCCGGTGACCCTGGATCAGCGCCGGGTGCCCGTCCCCGAGGGCCTGGACGGCGAGCGGCTCGACGCGGCGCTGGCCCGGATGTTCGGGCTGTCCCGGGCGAAGGCGGCCGATCTGATCGCCGATGGCCAGGTGCTCGTCGGCGGCCAGCAGGCGCAGAAGTCGCACCGGGTCGAGGCCGGGTCATGGCTGGATGTGACGCTGCCACCGGCCGCCCCTGGCCAGGCCGCCGGCGGCTGGGGTGACCAGGCCGCCGGGCACGGGCGCGTCGCCGGCCTCACGGTTGTTTACGAGGACTCCGACATCCTGGTCGTGGACAAGCCGGTGGGTGTCGCCGCGCACCCCACGCCGGGCTGGACCGGGCCCACCGTCATCGGTGGCCTGCTGGCCGCGGGCCATTCGATCGCCACCAGCGGCGCCGCCGAGCGGCAGGGGATCGTGCACCGGCTGGACGCGAACACCACCGGCCTGATGGTCGTTGCCAAGAGCGAGACCGCTTACAGCGCGCTCAAACGGGCGTTCAGGGAGCGGGAGGTGGAAAAGCGTTACCACGCCCTGGTGCAGGGCCACCCCGACCCGCTGCGCGGCACGATAGACGCGCCGATCGGCAGGCATCCCTCCGGTGACGGCAGGTTCGCCGTCGTCGCCGGCGGCAGGCCGAGCGTCACCCACTACGACACCATCGAGGCCTTCCGCGGCGCCAGCCTGACCGAGGTGGGCCTGGAGACCGGGCGGACGCACCAGATCCGCGTCCACATGGCGGCCATCAGGCACCCCTGCGTGGCCGACCTTCTATATGGCGCCGACCCGGTCCTTGCCAGGCAGCTCGGCCTGACCAGACAGTGGCTGCACGCCGCGAACCTGGCTTTTGCCCACCCGGCGGATGGCCGGCGGGCCGAGTTCCACAGCGGCTACCCGGCCGATCTGGCCCACGCCCTGGATATCCTGCGAGCCGAGGGCTAGCTCGTGGCACCAGAGACAGACCTTCTGGGAGTGGCTCCACCCTCCTGCCATCCGCAAGCGGGAAGATGGCTTCGTGACGGACTTGCCAGACGTACCTGTCGGCGCCACATGGCGCTGCGCCGACTTTCATCTGCATACCCCCGGTGTCCACAGCTTTGTGCTGCCACCCGGCACAGACGTGAACAAGGCTGCCGACCGTGAGCGACTGGCAGGCGAATACGTGCGGCGGCTGGCAGACGCTGGCATCAGTGTGGCTGCCATCACCGACTACCAGGGAGTCCGGCAGCCTTGGTTCACGCTGATCCGGGACGGGGCGAAGGCTGTCGGCATTACTGTCCTTCCTGGCGCTGAGATGTCGATTCGGGGCGGTGGTGGAAAGGGCATTCACCTGCTGCTCATTTGCAGCCCGGACACGGAGCTGCCGCGCATCGCACAGGTGATCTGCCACCAGGGTGAAAGCCCTGACCCCCTCTATCCCGGCGAGGCACGGTCCAAGCACAAGGATCTCGACCTTAAGGGATCGACCAAGGACGCGCTGAAGCACATAAGAGACCAGCTTGGTTGTGCGGTCATAGCTGCCCATGCAAAGAGCTCAAGCGGAGTTATCAAAGTGCTGGGCGCGCAGCTGACCGCAGAACTTATCCGCGATGGACTGATCGACGCGATCGATCAATGTGAGTCGGCTATCGAGAGTCTGCGGAGCACGGGTGTGCTCACCAAGGAGCAACTTGCTTCACTCGCCTGCACGCTGAGCAGTGATTCACACAACCTCGGCGAGATCGGCACCAAAGAACTTTCGGCTGGCCGTCGGCGGCTCACCTGGATCAAGTTGAGCGTTGTCAACGCTGACGCGCTCCGGCTAGCCTTGCATGATCCGCAGACGCGGGTGCTCACCCGTCCACCGGAGCCGGTGCGGCATTCGCGCATTCTCGCGATGGAGGTAACCGGGGGCTTCCTCGACGGGCTGAGGCTGCGGTTCAGCGACGACCTCACCACTCTGATAGGAGGTCGTGGCGCAGGCAAGTCGGCGATTCTGGAAACACTGCGGTACGCGCTTGGCGGCGAGGCTTACTCCGATCAGTCCGAGCGTATGTCCCTTGTCGGGCACGCGCTCGGCAGCGGCGGCCGGGTTCGCGTTATCATCGAGCGGCCCGGACCCAGCCAGCAACAGTGCTACGAAATTGCCAGGGTGCTCAACCAGCGGCCGAGGGTCACCGACCTGGCTGCTGGCACTGTGGTAGACGTACCGCCATTGGAGCTTTTCGGCGAGGGCGGGACACCGGTCATCCTTCTGCAGCGCGAGATTCAGGCCGTGGCCAGGGACGATGACTTCCGACGGCGCCTGCTCGACGAAATCATCGGTATCCGGGCGAGGCAGGCCGACGCAGCCGTACGGCGCACGCTTGAGGAGCTACGCCGTAATGGTGCGGCCATTGAGGAGCTGGAGCGCCAGCTCGACCGGCGCGATGAATACACCGAGCGGCTTAACCGGCTCACCGCCGAGATCACATACTACGAACAGCAGGGAGTGGCGGAAAAGCTTGAGCGGCACAGCAAGATAAGTTCTGACGAGGCACGCCTTGAGACTGCGCTCACCCTAATCAGCGATGCCTTTGGAGCCCACCTGGACGGTGCAGATGCTGTGGCCGATGCGCTCGACGCTGCCGACGCCGAGCTCAATGAGGCAGAGAGCGAGCAGGCCAGCACCCTGAGGGAACTTTCCGTGGACATTGTGGCCGTCAGGCAACGTGTCGCGGATGCTCAGAAGACCGTCAGCGAGCAGCTTGCGCCACTGCGGGATCGCGTCGGCTCTGCCGTGCGCAGCTGGCCTAGCCTGACAGCCGGTCTCGAAGAAGATCTCAGGCGCATTCAGCAAACGCTGGGAGTGGGTCAGCTTGACGCCACCCGCTTTATGGAAGCGGTCCGGGACCGGACCGCGCTGATGCCCATCATCGATGGGATGAGCCGCAACGATGAGACGCGAAGTCGGCTGCGCAAGGACCGTGATGCGCTCCTGCGCCGCCTGCAAGACGAACGGCACCGTGGTTTCGAGCTGCGCCAGCAAGCCGCGGCAACCGTGAACAACGTACTCGCCGACCGGCTACGGATGGACGTGGACTACCTAGGGGATGCCGAAGATTTTGGCAGCAGGCTGTCAGCGGTCCTGAAAGGCTCCGGGGTTACTGCAGACGCTATCGGAGCTATAGGGCGGGAACCGGGGACCGATGGCGTAGAGATTGCGCGTACGGTCGCACAGGGGGAGACCGAGGTGGTCAAGCAATTTGGGATCACCACAGCTATGGCTCACCGACTGGTGGCGTGGCTGACTGACCCGGGACGGATACGCCAGTTCGAGATTCTGGCACCCAGTGACCGGGTGGCTATCGCGCTTGACGTCGACGGCTCACCACGCGATCTCGCGGAACTGTCCAGCGGACAGAAGGCAACAGCCTTGCTCCTCTTGCTCTTCGCGCAGAGCGGTCGGCCGCTGATCCTCGACCAGCCCGAAGATGATCTTGATAACAGGTTCGTTTACGAGGATGTGGTCACACTGCTGCGGGCCGAAAAGGGAACCACCGATCCCGCACGCCGACGGCAGATCATCGCGGCCACGCACAACGCGAATATCCCTGTCAACGGCGACGCGGAGCTTGTCCTGAGCCTCGCCGACGAAGGCGGCAGGTGCCAGGTGCGGACACGGGCATCCATCGATGACGCCGAGGTGAGGGGAGAGATCCGGACGGTGCTGGAAGGCGGCGCTGAAGCCTTCCGTCGGCGGGCAGAGAAGTACGGAGGGCTGGATGACACCCGATGAGCTGAGAGAGCGCATACTGCGCTGGGAAGACCCGCACACCGACTTCAAACGGCAGGTAAGCAGCAATGCGGAGCTGGCGAAGGACCTGGTGTGCTTTGCCAATGGCGACGGCGGGCAGATCATCATCGGCGTCGGCGAGGACCGCAACGTCACCAGTGTGCCCGATGTCGACGGGCTGCTGCTCAAAGCAGACGACGTAGCCTTCAACCTCTGCTCACCTCCCATCAGCATCGGCGCGGAGGTAGTGAAGCTCGACGACGAAGACGTTGTGGTCCTGAACGTCGCCAAGGGAGATCAGCGCCCATATCGCACCTCTGACGGCCGTTATTACGTGCGCTCGGGGACACGCTGCCACAGTCCAAGCCGTGAGGAAATGCTGCGTATGTTCCAGGCGACAAGCTCGTTGTTCTATGACGAGCAGCCACTCTCCCGGCTGAGCCTTGATGGTCTCGACCTCGGCGCCATATCGCGCCACATGGCCGATACCGGGCAGGCGGATCTCGATGAGGATCTGCCTCGGCTCCTGCGGGCGTGGCGTTTGTATGACGGTGAATACCCAACTGTGGCCGGTGTCGTCCTGTTCGGGCGCAATCCTCAGGCGGCACTGGAGTCGTCACGGGTCGTGGCTGGTGCGCTGTCCGGCACGGATATCGGCAGCGATTTCGTGGACCGCAAAGACCTCGGTGGCGGGCTGTTCACGGTTGTCGACCAGATCGAGATATTCCTGCGCCTTCACCTCCGCACCGCTCATGAGATCACTGGCTTCGAACCAGAGAGGAGTGAGGAGATACCGGTCGCGGCGCTCCGGGAGGCGGCGGTGAACGCGCTCGTGCATCGTGATTACACCATCCCGGGAGCGGTCAGGATTTTCGTGCTGGCCGACCGCGTCGAGGTCAGGTCACCCGGTCGGCCACCGAACAGTGTGGATGCTGACGCGATGCGCGCGGGGGTGCACGTGCCGCGCAATCCGCATATCTACTCAAGAGTGGCGGATGCGCAGCTTGCCACCCGGGCAGGGACGGGTATCCGCCGGATCGCCAGGTTGCTGCGCGAGAGTTCTGGACGAGAACTGGGCATCCAGATCAGCGATGCTGAGGTCGTTCTCGTCCTGCCAAGAGCACCGCAACCGCGATGATCTGAGCGTCGCCGGGATCGCGGAGTGTCGAGTACACGCGCCAAGCCCAACGCCCGATAGTCTGGATCAGCCGGACCAGTGCTGCCGTTCGCGGAGGGTCGATCCGTGGGCGAGCGGGACTGGCCTCTTCCCCCGGTTCGTTGACGAACGCCCGTGAGGGCGTTCTTACGCATGCCCGAAGGAGGCGGTGTCACTCATGACGGCAGCCGGGGTGGAGCCCAAGGATTCGTTCGTCCACCTGCACGTGCACACCGAGTACTCGATGCTGGACGGCGCGGCCCGGCTGAAGGACCTGTTCTCCCAGTGCCAGCAGGCCGGCATGCCAGCCATCGCGATGACCGACCACGGCAACCTCTACGGCGCCTACGACTTCTGGAAGAAGGCCACGGCCGCCGGGGTCAAGCCGATCATCGGGATCGAGGCGTACCTGGCGCCCGAGCACCGCAAGCACCGCCAGCCGGTCCGCTGGGGCAGCCCCGGCCAGTCCCGCGACGACATCTCGGGAGCCGGCGCCTACACCCACATGACGCTGCTGGCTGAGACCACCGAGGGCATGCACAACCTGTTCAGGCTGTCCTCCCTGGCCTCCATCGAGGGGTACTTCCGCAAGCCGCGGATGGACCGTGAGCTGCTCGCCCAGCATGCCAGCGGAATCATCGCGACCACCGGCTGCCCGTCGGGCGAGGTGCAGACCAGGCTGCGGCTCGGCCAGTACCGCCAGGCCGTGGCGGCGGCCGCGTCCTACCGGGACATCTTCGGCCCGGGCAATTTCTTTGTCGAAATCATGGACCACGGGCTGGACATCGAGCTGCGGGTCCGCGACGGCCTGCGCCAGATCGCGGCCGAGCTCTCGCTGCCCTGGGTGGCCACCAACGACTCGCACTACACCAGGCCGGCCGACGCGCAGGCGCACGAGGTGCTGCTGTGCGTGCAGACCGGGTCCAACCTCGCCGACCCCAGCCGGTTCAAGTTCGACGGCACCGGCTACTACGTGAAGTCCCCCGATGAGATGCGGGCGGTCAGCACGGCCGAGGAGTGGCAGGCCGGCTGCAACTCGACGCTGCTCATCGCCGAGCGCTGCGAGGTGAGCTTCACCAAGCAGAACCTGATGCCGAAGTACCCGGTGCCCGACGGCGAGACCGAGGAGAGCTGCTTCCGCGCCGAGGTGTGGCAGGGGATGGATCGCCGCTACACCGGCGGCTACGACGAGCAGCGCCGCCAGCAGGCCGAGTACGAGATGGGCATCATCACCACGATGGGGTTCTGCTCATACTTCCTGGTCGTGGCCGACTTCATCATGTGGGCCAAGAACAACGGGATCCGGGTCGGCCCCGGCCGCGGCTCCGCGGCCGGCAGCATCGTCGCCTACGCGCTGGGCATCACCGACCTCGACCCGCTCGACCACGGGCTGGTGTTCGAACGGTTCCTCAACCCCGAACGCGTCTCCATGCCCGACATCGACATCGACTTCGACGAGCGCCGGCGCGGTGACGTGATCCGCTACGTCACCGAGAAGTACGGCGACGACCGGGTGGCCCAGATCATCACCTACGGCACGATCAAGGCCAAGGCCGCGGTGAAGGACGCCACCCGGGTGCTCGGCTACCCCTACGCGCTCGGCGACCGGATCACCAAGGCGTTCCCGCCGGCCGTCATGGGCAAGGACGTCCCGCTGTCCGGCGTCTTCGACCAGGCCCACTCCCGCTACGGCGAGGCCGGTGAGATCCGCGCCCTGTACGAGGCGGAGTCCGAGATCCGCCAGGTCATCGACACGGCCAAGGGCCTGGAGGGGCTGATCCGCCAGGCCGGCGTGCACGCGGCCGGCGTGATCATGAGCAGCGAGCCGATCGTCGACCACGTACCGGTGTGGAAGCGTGAGGCCGACGGTGCGGTCATCACCCAGTTCGACTACCCGGCCTGCGAGGACCTGGGCCTGCTCAAGATGGACTTCCTGGGCCTGCGCAACCTCACCGTCCTGGACGACGCGGTGGCCGGCATCAAGGACAACCGCGGGCAGGAGGTCGTCCTGGAGGACCTGCAGCTCGACGACAAGCTCACCTACGAGCTGCTCGCCCGCGGCGACACGCTGGGGATCTTCCAGTTCGACGGCGGCCCGATGCGGGCGCTGCTGCGCAGCATGCGGCCGGACAACTTCGAGGACATCTCCGCGGTGGGCGCGCTGTACCGGCCGGGCCCGATGGGCGCGAACGCGCACAACGACTACGCCGACCGCAAGACCGGCCGCAAGCCGGTGGTCCCCATCCACCCGGAACTGGCCGAGTCGCTGGCCGACGTCCTGGACGGCACCTATGGGCTGATCGTCTACCAGGAGCAGGTCATGGCGATTGCCCAGCGGGTGGCCGGGTACTCGCTGGGCAGCGCGGACCTTCTCCGCCGCGCCATGGGTAAGAAAAAGAAAGAAATTCTCGACAAGGAGTTCGAACCGTTCGCGGCAGGCATGAAGGCGAACGGCTACACCCAGTCGGCGATCAAGACACTCTGGGACATCCTGGTCCCGTTCTCCGACTACGCGTTCAACAAGGCCCACAGCGCCGCCTACGGCCTGGTGTCCTACTGGACCGCCTACCTCAAGGCCAACTTCCCGTCCGAGTACATGGCCGCCCTGCTCACCTCGATCTCCGGCGACAAGGACAAGAGCGCTCTGTACCTGAGCGAATGCCGCCGGATGGGAATCAAGGTGCTGCCCCCGGACGTGAACGCCTCGGCGGCCAACTTCACCCCGGTCGGCACCGACATCAGGTTCGGCCTCGCCGCGGTCCGCAACGTCGGCATCAACGTGGTGGACGCCATCGTGGCGACCAGGCGGTCCAAGGGGGCGTTCACCGGCTTCGCCGACTTCCTGCGCAAGGTACCGGTCACCGTGTGCAACAAGCGGGTTATCGAGTCGCTGGTCAAGGCCGGTGCGTTCGACTCGCTCGGCCACCCGCGCAAGGGCCTGGTGCTGATCCACGAGCAGGCCGTCGATCAGGTGATCGACGTCAAGCGCAACGAGGCCAACAACCAGTTCTCGCTGTTCGACGGGGACACCGATGCCGAGACGATGTTCGACATCCCTATCCCGTCCGGGGAGTGGGAGAAGTCCGTCCTGCTCGCCTTCGAGCGCGAGATGCTCGGCCTGTACGTCTCCGATCACCCGCTGCTCGGGCTGGAGCACGTGCTGGCCACCGGAACGGACTGCTCCATTGCCCAGCTGCTCGGCTCCACCGAGACGGGCGCCGAGTACGGCGAGCCCGACCGCAGGCGGGGCGGCCGCGACGACGGCCAGGTGGTCGCCGTCGGCGGCATCCTGTCCGGGCTGACGCGCAAGGTCACCAAGCAGGGCAACACCTGGGCGGCGGCCATCCTGGAGGACCTCGGGGGTGCCATCGAGGTGCTGTTCTTCCCGGCCACCTACCAGACCTGCGCGCCATACCTCGCCGAGGACGCAATCCTGGTGGTCAAGGGCAGGCTGGACCGGCGCGACGACGCGCCGAAGCTGATCGCGATGGACGTGAAGGTGCCGGACACCACACCGGGTGAGGGCGGCCCTTTCGTGGTTGACATGCCGGTGACCCGGTGCGTGGGCCCGGTGGTCGACCAGTTGCGCGAGGTGCTGCGGACGCATCCCGGAGCCACCGAGGTGCACCTGCGGCTCGCTGGGAAGCAGAAGACCACCGTCGTCCGGCTGGATGACAAGCTGCGCGTGGCGCCGTCACCTGCCTTGCTCGGGGATCTGAAGCAGCTGCTGGGGCCGGGGTGCGTGGGGATGGCCAGCTAGGCGTCGCGGAGGTTGAGGGTCAGGGCCCAGGCGATGAGCAGGGCCGCGGTCCAGCCACAGAAGACGGCGAAGCCGCCCCAGGCGGGGAGGACCTGGCCGGAGACCGGGCGGATTTGGTAGACCAGGCGGCCTGCCGCGGTGGGCAGGTAGTCGTGGATGTGGTTGCCCCAGGTGCCCGGGATCAGGGTGGACAGCGGCTCCAGGATGATGACGAAGGCGATGACGCCGGCGATCGCGCCTGCGGTGTGCCGGATCAGGCCGCCGATGGCCATCGAGAACAGGCCCAGGACGGTTAGGTAGAGCCCGGCGCCGAGGACCGCACGGAGCACGTGCGAGCCGCTCAGCGAGACCGGGACGTGGCTGTGCAGGAACGCCGAGCCAAGGAAGAACGCGACGAAGCAGACGACCTCGGCCAGCACGAAGATGAGCCCGGTGAACGTAACCGCCTTGGCGGCCAGCATGCGCAGGCGGCGGGGAACGGCCAGCAGGGAGGTGCGGATCGCGCCGGTCGAGTATTCGGACGAGATCACCAGGATGCCGAGAACGATGATCGTGAGCTGGCCGAACTCGACCGAGGCGCCGAGGATCGTGCTGACCGGGTCGCCGATGATCGTGGCCCGCGAGGCAGCGCCGATCTTGCTCCACTGCGCCGCGGTGATGCCAGTGATCAGTGCAGTCAGCCCGAGGGTGAGGATCACCAGCAGGAGCAGCGACCACATGGTGGAGCGGACCGAGCGGAGCTTGGTCCACTCGCTCTGCAGCAGGCGGCCGAAGCCAGCGTGCCCAGGCGGCAGCGGGGTCATCTGGACCGGGGGAGCTGTGGAGGTCATGAGCCGCTCCGTTCGCCCGGCGCGGTAGTGGCAGAGGCCGCGACGCCGGGGGGGTGCTGGGCGGGGGTCTGGTGCTGGCCGTACTCGACGCTGTCGGCGGTCAGTTCCATGAACGCCTCCTCCAGGGAACCCATCTGCGGGGTGAGCTCGTGCAGCACCACCGAGGATGCGGCCGCGAGCTCGCCGATCCGGGGCGCAGGGATGCCGGTGACGGTGAGCGCGGCGGCCAAGGGCGCGCCCGCCGCGGCTGGCTGGCCGTTCTCGGGTGGCGCGGCTACCGAGACGTGACCGCCGTCGGCGGTGATCGCGCGGGCCAGCCGGTCCGGGTCGGGGGTGCGCACCAGCACCGACCGCTGGGTGCGGCTGCTGCCGATGAACTCCTGCGTTCCGCAGTCCGCGATCAGCTCACCCCGGCCGATCACGATCAGGTGATCGGCGGTGACGGCCATCTCGTTCATCAGGTGGCTGGAGACGAACACGGTGCGGCCCTCGGCGGCCAGCCGCTTCATCAGGTTGCGGATCCACAGGATGCCCTCGGGGTCGAGGCCGTTCACCGGCTCGTCCAGCAGGAACACCTGCGGGTCGCCAAGGAGAGCGGCAGCGATGCCCAGGCGCTGGCTCATGCCCAGCGAGAAACCGCCGGTCCGCTTGTTCGCCACCGCGCCGAGCCCGACCAGGTCGATCACCTGCTGCACCCGCTGACGGGGCAGCCCCTGGGTCTGGGCCAGGAAGAGCAGGTGGTTGAAGGCCGTCCGGCCGGTGTGCACCGAGCGCGCCTCGAGCAGGGCGCCCACCGTGCGCAGCGGGTTGGCCAGGTCGTGGTAGCGCTTGCCATCGATGGTCGCGCTACCGCCGTCAGGCCGGTCCAGGCCGAGTATCAGCCGCATCGTGGTGGACTTGCCCGCCCCGTTCGGGCCGAGAAATCCAGTGACCTTGCCAGGCTCGACGGTGAACGAGAGCTGGTTCACCGCGACCTTGGGACCGTACCGTTTCGTCAGAACACGAGCCTCGATCATGGAACCCCCAGTTGACTGGTTAACCATTCCCGGTCCGGACGCACATGGTGGTTAACCAATCTCTTATTTAGCACAATTAGTCCCCCGCCGTGGAGCGCATTGCCCCCAGCGTCGCGGTCTGGCCGCAATCAGCCGCCGCAGCCACGGATCCGCCTGGCCTGGGACCGCGATCAACGCCGGGGTCCTCCTGTCCCGGTGTCGGCGCTGGTGCGGCGGTAGGCGTGGACGATGACGTCGACCTCGGTGTCCAGGCTCTCCACGGTGGCGAGCCGGGTCTGGGTCTCAGGACCGGCCGACCAGTAGTACGGCGTCATCGCGAGCAGGCTGGCGACCTGCCCGGGACCGCGCAGGGCAATCTTGTAGCGGATCTGGTGGCGGTCGGCCGGCTCGAAGCCTTCCTGCCCGGCCAGCGGCTCGGACGGCTCATGCGCGGCCGGGGTGTCGTAGATCAGTTCCTTGAAGCTGTACAGGTGCCCAGAGCCGGGGCCGCCGATCAGCACGGTTCCGCCAGGCCGGACCACCCGGCGGAAGTCGTCGGCGCTGACCGGCGAGAAATGGCTGAGCAGCACGTCCGCGCGGCCGGGAAGGACCGGCATCTGGTAGGTGCCGGCCACCGCGTACAGGCCCTCCGGGTCGCGTCTGGCGGCGGCCCTGACCGCGTACCGGGAGATGTCCAGCCCGCATAGCACTGGCCGGGCCGCCGGCTCCGGCCCGGCCAGCGCCAAGCGCAGCCGCCGCAGGTAGTAGCCCTCGCCGCAGCCAGCGTCGATCACCGCCGGATTCCCTACTGGGGGAAGGGCGTACCGGATGAGCCCGGCGATCTCATCGGCCAGCCGCTGGTAGTGGCCGGTGGCGAAGAACTCCCGTCGTCCAGCAATCATCGCCTGGTTGTAGCCGGGGTTCCTGGAGTGACGTTGCCGCGGCAGCAGCAGGTTCACGTAGCCGTCCCTGGCAATGTCGAACGAGTGCCCGCTGCCGCAGCGGAAGGTCCCGCCGGAGCGTGTCAGCGGCCGCCCGCACACCGGGCAGGCGAGCACAGCACACGCCTGTCCGCTGCATTCACTGCCAACCCCCGAAGCGCGCGCTCATCACCCCAGCAGGATTGCCGGTTGAACGACGATGCCAACACTATCGCGCGGCAGCGATGCGACGACGCAGACGCTCGCGATCGGCTCGCCCTAACCGTCAGATGCCTGAGGGGTCGCCTTGATCAGGGGCGGGTGGCCCGGGGACCTCACTAATAAATAGCTTCTGGGTTCCTGAGGTGCCGGCCGGGCCGGGAGCCTGGATACAGTGTGGGGCCCGCTGAAGCGCTGTCACGCGCTGCGGGGTAGTTCGAGGGTCAGTGCCCATCGTCGGATGCTATTGGTGTGCTCGGTCTGGATGCCTGTGCTGGGGTCGGGCTGGATGAGAAGGGTGGGACACCCGGTAGCGGTGCGGGTTGTGGCCCAATCGTGGTCGGCGGGGCGGGCGAAGTCATCGTCGATCCAGGCTAGCGGCTGCCCGTTGGCGTGGGCGGCGACGTAGTCGCGTTTCCACAGGTAGCCGTTGGGGCGGCTGGTGGCCAGTGGCAGGTGAGGCAGTGCGACGTATGGCCAGGGTGGCAGGCCGAGCCAGTGGCCAATGAGGTGGGAGGCATCGCCGCGCCAACTGGAGCACCAGACCGGTTGCAGCCCGGTGGCGGCGACCAGTTCCGCGAGCAACGGCCCGTGGGCCGGGTTGAGCCAGATGGTCACCGGCTTGTCATACCCGGTGGGCAGGACGTGGTCGCGGTGGTGGGTCGCGGGCGTGGTGCCGTCTGCGGCGGGGAACGGGATGAGCACGCCATCGATGTCGCAAAACAAGAACATGGCAGTTCCCTGGGGTTGAGAAGGTCAGCGGCGGCGCAGCACGACAACGGTGTCGTGGTGGTCATCGGCACGCAGTGTGATGGCCAGCAGCCCGGCCGGGCGCAGCACGCGGGCTGATTCGGTCAGCAGAGGCAGCGGGTCGGTGAAGCTGAATGCTCCGAAGATCGACACAACCAGGTCCGCTGATCCGGGCGCGGCGGTGGCGAAATAGCGGTGTGCATCGGCGAGAGTGAAACGGATGCCGGGCAAGTGCCCATACCCGGCCCGTGCCCGGTCGATCTTGGCCGGGTCGTGGTCGACACCGACGCCGACGGCACCACAGTGAGCGACCAGGTAAGCCAGGTTGTGGCCGCCGCCGCAGCCCAGTTCGATCACAGTCGCTCCAGCGGGCGGTGCCAGGATCGCCATGCCTGGGCCGGTTCCTGGCTGGCGGGTCCATTCGAACCGGTGGGGGACGGTTAGGCGTGCAGCAGGCTGGCTGCTTCGGCCAGATGCCGGGTGATCGCGGTGATCCATGTGTCCTCGGCTCCGCTGGCCCAGCCGAGTTCGATCTGCTCGGTGAACCAGTCCGCTGCCCAGATGCGGTGCCAGCCCAATGCCCACGAGGCAGCATCCAGCCCACCGCGCACGGCCAGAGCCTGCTCGTGCCCGCCGGCGGCGACGTAAGCCTGGATCAGGCTGGTGGTGCGTGCCGGATCGGGATCATTCACAGTGCCGTGCCAGGACGCAAGATCCAGCAGCCCGGGACCGGTAAAGGCGCGGGCGAAGTCCAGCAGGTGCCAGCCTCGTGGGCCGATATGCAGCGAGGTGGGGTGGTATTCGGAGTGGCACAGCCCGAACGGTGGCAACTCGGCTCCAAGGGCCCGGTGCGCGGCGGCAGCCTGCAGTGACTGGATGAGCTGGGCCAGCTCATCCAGTGCCAGGTGGCCCAGGCGGGCCGCGATCCGGTGCGGCATCGCGGCCAGCGTGGCGGTGTCCACTCGGGGCAGCCACGGAGCGGCCACTGGATCGACCGCATGGAGTCGGACAGCGGCACGGGCGCCGTCGTGATCGCTGGCCTGGCGGGTAGGGTCGCCGAGATCCTCCAGCAGCATGGCCAGTGTGCCCTGTGCGGTCCGGGCGGCGCGCACATGCGGGACGGGGATGCCGTACCGTTCGGCCAGCCGCAGCGCCAAGTGCTCGCGGTCGAACGGGGCGTCAGCGTATTTGAGCACCACAGACGCCTGGCGACCCAACTGCAGCCGTTCCACACCCGAATGCGCCCAGACCCGCAGCGGTGCGCGGACCGGGTCAGCGGCCAGGCCCGCATCGGCCAGCAAGGACGGCAACAGTCGGCAGGCGTCTGTGATGCTCATGGCCGCAGCTCTTTCTAGGCGATGACGCGGCAAGCGTAGACCGCGGTCAGCCACTGCTCCCGGAACTGGCCGAGTTCATCGCGGAACCGCGCAATAGAAGCGCCATAGGGCACACAAGCGCCGCCAGACTGGTTGGGTACCGACTGGCAGCCGTGCACCAGCCGTCCGCCGAGCGCGGCATGGGCCTTGACCGACTCGATGCGGCGGGACTCGTTGAACCAGGTCGAATGATAAACCTCATCCAGCATCCCGCCCTGCTGCTCGTCCATGTCGAACACGACCGAGGTGGCGGCGGGGAAGAACCAGCATGGGCCGACGTTGCTGATCGCCCCGTCCAGATCGACCTTGTTCAGCGCCATAAGCGTGGCGGCCTCCCGCAGGATCCGCAGCTCGGCCGAGCCGATTCGGTCCAAGCCGGGCACCGGCAGCAGCTCTTCGCGGAACAGGTAGGAGTACACGTTCCAGGCGATGGACAGCACCTCGGCGGCGTCGTGGGTGGTGTGGGCGTGGGTGCGGATGAAGTCCAGGGCGGCCTGCTCAAGCGCGGTCTCGCTGGACTCCTGGATATTCAGGAGTCCAGTGCGGACAGTGTCCCAGTCGCATACCAGCCAGAAGGCGGAGCTGAACCGGAAGAAGTAAGCGGCCGGGTCGATGGTGATCCGCCGGCCCTCTACGGTGATGCCGGGCAGGCGCGCCCAGCGCGGGTCGAACGGCTCGGGCAGCTCGACGCTGATAGCCGTTGGCGTGATGGTGGTGGTCATCGTCTCCTCCTATCCATACGAGGCGGAAAGCCAGCCCCGTGCACCGGCTCAGAGGTCGCCGATCCCGGCTGGCGGGCCAGGACAGCCTTATGCTGAATGGGTAACCATGCCGTTACCGGAGGTGCTGGGTGGCTCATGTCACGAGTGTGTGTTCAGCCGCCCGAGCGGGCGCGAGGCCCAATGCTGTGCCGAACGCGCGCCGTTTGCGCGCGAGGTGAGCCAAATGACTCACCCTGGCCCGGATCTGGTCGCTGCTGACCTGGCCAGGCTGATCAATCCCGGGCTGCGCTCCCCCCGCACCCACCTGACCGTGCTGCCCAGTATGACGGCTGTCCGGGCCGAGCTTCAGAACGGGGCAGCCTCAGCCGCCGACGCGATCGAGGCTGTGGTCAATCGTGGGCTGGCGGCGATGACCGCCGCACCAGCGAACGCGGGCCTGCCCTCACCGACCGCCGCCGACCCGGTGAAGGCCCTGCGGACCGCGCTGGCGCTGCGGCCTGGCTCAGAACGGGTCAAGAGCAAGACCCGGCGAACCTCCGCCGCCCAGGCCATGGGCCTGCTGTCGGGTGATGGCTGGCGGGCGCACCACGAAAAACCATTGCTGCGCGACCTGGCTGACGTGATCTGCGCCCTGGACGCCATCTCCGGTGACGCGGTCTCCGCCAGTGGCATGCCCACCAGGGCGCAGGGCGACCCGGGGATTGCCCGGTTCTACAGCGACTTCGTGGATATCAGCGAGGACTGGGAGAACCTGTTCGCCGCTTCGTCCAGCTTGGACCTGGCCATCATGTATGGCGCGACCTGGCGCCACACCTACCGCAAAAACCTCACCGCCCTGGCCGGCCGCCCCGATGGCCGCCTCCGGGTCGTGTTGCCCGAGCCCTCACCCAGCTCCCCGCTTATCACGCTGTACGCGCACACCCTGGGCATCACCTCCCAGGACTTCCGCAACCGGGTCACCGAAGCGATCCAGGACTTTCGCGCCATCGGTCCACAGCGCCATGTCGAGATCTACCTGACCACCACCGTCTTCCGACACGCCCTCTACCTGTTCACCCACCAGGCGATCCTGGCCTTGTACGCGCTGTGCAGCGAACGCATCCCCACTCCCGCCTTGCTAGCCTCCGACGGAGGGCTGCTGGCCTTCATGCGGCACGACTTCGACCGGCTGCTGACCCAAAGCAACCGCATCACCTAGCACACCAAACGGAAGGTGGAGACCGTGGACCTGGTCCGGGCCGACTTCGCCCTGATCCCCGCCAACCCCCTGTTCGACGCCGTGATCACCGCCAGTCAGGCAATCACCGACGAGTACTACTACAACGCCAACATCATCGACGCCAAGACCTTCCCCCCGCATTTGAGCCTGCACATCTGCACCATCCCCCGCGCCGCCCTCAGCCAGGTCACGGCCGCGCTGGAGCGGCTGGCCGCAGCCGGCCTACCCGGCATCACCCCCATCGGGGTCGAGCCGTCCGGGGGCGGCTACATCATGCTCACCATCGAACGCACCCCAGCGGTGATGGCCCTGCACGAGACCATTCTCAGCGCCGCCGCCCAAGCACGCCACAATCTCCCGGGCGATCCGTTCGGCAGCCCTTACATCCGCGACGCGTTCACCCCCCACATCTCCCTGGCCAAACTCGACCGCGACGACCAAGCCGACGCCACCGCCATCGGCCGTCAAGCACTCGCTAGCGCCAGCAGCACGCCAGCCCAGGCACTGGAGCTATGCGATATCGGTGCCAACAGTGAACGATGGGACACCCTCGCCAGCTTTCCCACCGTCTGCCCGCGAACCGGCGGCCCAGCACCCCTCAACGGCCGGTAGCGTCGGCCGCACCAAAGACTGGGGATCGCCAGAGCACGCAGTCACCTCAGACCCGGCCTCTTGACCACCTGGTCAGTCAGCGCATCTGCTGACCTGCTGGCCCACCTGCGCGCGGGCACCGACCTGTTCACTCTGCCCGACAGCCGGATCAGCTCCGCGTCCGTCGTGACCAGGCACTCCTCCACCGGGACGGCGCCGGTGGCCATCACAGCGGCCATGTGGTCAGCCGTGGTAGGCGGTGAGGATGGTCTGGTCGATGCCGCTGCCGCCACTGTCGGCGGCCTTGACCCGCAGGCTGACCGCCTGGCCGGCGGCCGCGTGCGGCAGGGTGGCGCTGAACCGGCCGCCGCCGAGTGCGTGCACGCCGAGACGCTGCCAGCCGCCGGTGCCGGCCTTGGCCCACAACTCGAAGGACGTGACCTTGGCGCGCGGGATGCCCGCGATGCGGGCGACCGAGAACTCAGCCTTGCTGCCGTCTGGGTGGTTGTCCAGGCCGAGCGGCAGAGCGTAGCTCACGACCAGCAGCGGGATGCGCACCGCGGCGGATCCGGCCGGCGCCGCCGACGTGAACGTCCAGGCGGTCATCGTCTTGGTGGAGACCGGCAGGGCGGCGGCGGTGTCGTCGGTGTAGGAGATCTTGTAGCTGCCCGCCGCGACCGGCACGCTGAAGTTGCCGTAGGACTGGTGGTCGCTGGCCAGGAGCTGGCCGTTCCGGTACAGCCGCAGGGACCGTGAGGTGGCCTTCTGCCACTCCGGGAGCGGGAGGACGCCGCCAAGGCAGTCGAAGCCGTCGGGGAGGTTCTGCAGGTCGACGAGGGAGACACTGAGGACGGTGCGGTTGCGGGTGGTCGGCGGCGGCGCGCAGTCGCTGACCGACGGGATGGTGGCCGAGTAGGGGCCGGGGCGGAACGGCTCGCGCGCCCAGTCGGCGGTCTGGGTGCTGCCCGGCGTGTAGTGCACGAACCGCGGTAGCTCGGTCACCCAGAGCCCGGCCGAGCTGGGCAGGCTGAGCGGCGGCGAGGCCTCCTGGTCCCAGGTGATTCCCGCCTCGGTGGACAGGAAGTCGGTGCGGGTCGTGCCGCCGGCCACGTTGCTGATGTTCTGGAGAGCCAGAAAGCCCGTGGCGGTGAGCCCATAACGGGTGTCCATGACGGTGGAGGTGTTCCCGTCCACGGCGTAGAACCGCGCGTTGACCCGGGCCATGGCGCGCTGTGCGGCCGGGGTGACGGTATACGTCATGGATGCCGGGATCCGGTCGCCGGCCAGGTGGTACAGGTCGTACACGTAGGCGTGTGCCGCGCCGGGCGGGCTGTTCAGCCGGAACGCGATGAACGGGCGGAAGGTCCCCGTTTGCGCGGTGCCGCTGGGCTGGGCGAACAGGACGGGCTTCTTCGGCGGCGTGCTGAAGTTGTAGATGTCAGTGGCGAACACCTGGCCGTCGAAGGTCCGCTCGACGTGAATGCTGCCCTGGGTCATCTGGGTGGGATGCTCAGCCGCCGACGCCGTGACCGGGACCGCCGCCGCGCCGTTCAGGGTCAGCGTGGTGGGGTGCTCGACCGCCACCTCCGGCTGCCCGGTGTAGGCGGACCGCTCCTGAGCGGGGTTGGTCATGTCGTCGACCTCGCCCGCCACCCAGTAATGCCCGGCCGGGACGTGGATCGTGGTGCCGGTGGCGCTCACGTTCACGAACTTCTCGAACAGGCTGGGATTGCTGAGGTTCACCACGAAGGCGCCGGCGTTCATATCGCCGCTGGCGGTCCCGGGCAGGGGAGTGGCCTTCAGCGTGAGCGGATCGGTCGTGGCGGCCGGGCGGGCTGGACGGGATGGGCGCAGCGGCCCGCGGATCAGCACGGTGACGTCGAACCGGGCCGGGTTCACCGTCGGCATGGCGTCCTGCGGCACGACCTCGATCAGCCCGGCGGAGCTGACGAACGAACTGAAGATCACGTGCTTGCGGCCCGGTCCCGGCTGGATGGCGACCATTGGCGGCCGCCCGGCGACCGTCCGCACGTGCACGATGTCACCGGTCACCAGCCGCACCGTCCAGGCGTGCCCGGCCGGGAGCGCGCTGCCCGCCACGGCCGGCCGGGCCGCCGGATGTCCCGACGCGATGGCCTGCCCGCTGCCGGGCAGGCCCACGCTCAGGGTGAGCGCCAGCGCCCCGCCAATCACCGTCGCCGATCGAAGCCGTCTCATCGGTCACCTCATCCACTGGGATGCTTCCTCACCGGTATTCCGGTGAGGGCGGCCAGGTTCTTCCGTCCTATTCGCCGGAACGGCCCACCCCGGAGGGGGCAGTACCAGATCCTGTTCAGTGTGGGCACATTGTGTCCGCACCGGAGCAGTGTCGCGTACCCTGCTGCCCAGAATGACGCAACCCGGCCAATACCCCGACGCACCGCGCAGCGGGCCTGTGCCCGCCGCTGCTTTCGGCCCGGCCCATGCCGCCGGGGGGCGGAGCACGGCGGCCAGGTTCGGCGGCGCTGCTGCCGCCCTGCTCGGCACCGTCGCGGCGAGCGCACTACTGGGCCTGCTCGCCGGGCTCCTCTGGTCCGCGATAGCGCCCAGGGCACTGCTCATCGTGCAGAGTCGTGGCGTCGCCTACGTCGTGAACGCGGAGACCGGCGCTTTCATCGCCGCCGAAGGGTGGTTCTGCCTGCTGACCGCCGCCGCCGGGCTGCTGTGCGGGGTGGCTGGCTACTTCCTCGTGGTCCGCCGGTACGGCGCGGTGGCGGTCAGCGGCCTCGTCCTCGGCGGCGTGGCCGCGGCCTTGCTGGCCATGTGGGCCGGGCAGCAGCAGGGACTGGCCGGATTCCGGGCGCAGTTGGCTGCCAGCCCGGCCGGCACCCAGTTGCACGAGCCGCTCGCCCTGGCCGGGCATGGACCACTGGCGTTCTGGGCCCTGTTCGCCGCCCTCACCGTGGGCACGATCGAGCTGGTCAGCCAGTCGGCTGAACGTAAACGCGCCGAACTGGCCGTGCAAACACCGCCACCACCGCCCCGCCCCACCGAAGGCGGAACCGGTCTTGGCGCCGCGGAGACCTAGGACTAGCCGGACCAGCGGTTGCTCCAGCCTGCGTAGTGAGCTGTCCTTAACTCCCCCCCTCGTCATATTTTTTTTCATTTTCAAAGAAAGAAAACGATCTCTTCACGGAGGTAATCCGTTCCTGGGGGCGGTGCGTCGTAACTGACAGATCCGCTGAGCCGGTGGCTGTCAAGGGGGCAGTGACCAGCTGGGGCGGCCTGCTGATCGCCGGCACAGACAATGGGCGGATCCGGATGGTGGCCGGCTGACCCGGCGAAACGCGTGACCGGGGGCTAACCGGTCACGCGTGCCAAGGCGCCGGGCCGGGGCTAGCTGACCAGCGTGCGGAGGCGGTGGGCCGGGGGTGTGCCGTGGTCCAGCATGCGGTCGTGCAGTTCCCGCTCCGGCATCGCCGGGGTGGCCGCCCTGAGACCGGCGGCGAGGTCGGCGACCTCGGTGTAGCCGACGTAGTAGGTGGACAGCTGGGTGGAGGTGAGCCGCGCCCGGCGCCACTTGCCCGCCGCCTCGCCCTCCTCCTGGTGCCCGCGCCCGGTCATCAGGCTCATCGCCTCGGCCTCGGTCATCCCCTGGGTATGCACCCGGGCGTCGAGGATGGCGTTGATGATCATGCGAAGCTGCATCTTGAGCTGCTGCATCCGCACCGTGCGGGGATCGCCCAGGCCCGGGTACTCGTGCGCGGCCATGAGCTCCTCGGCATAAACCGCCCAGCCCTCGATGAACGACCCCGACCGCAGCGCCGAGCGCAGCGGGGTGGGCGAGCCGGTGAACCGCCGGGAGTGCTGCATCTGCAGGAAGTGGCCGGGCATCGCCTCGTGGATCATCAGGTTGTGCACCATGTGCCGGTTGTACTCGCGGTAGAACGAGGCCACCCGGTCAGCCGTCCAGGCCGCCGGGGTGGGGGAGACCGCGACGAACGTCGGCACTCCCGGGGGCTCCAGCGGGCCCGGCGAGTCGCAGTAGGCCACCGCCACGCCGCGGTCGATCTCCGGCATCTCGATCAGGTCGACCGGATCGTCGTGAACGGTCACCAGATTGTGCGCACCGACGAAGGCGATCTGGGTAGCCAGCGCGTCGCGGCACAGCTCCAGGATGGTCTTGTCATCCGGCGCGTCATCGGCCAGCGTGTCGAGCACCTGCCGGACCACTGCCGCGCCGTCAGCGCCGCCCGCCCGGCCGGCCAGCTCGGCCGCCAGCTCGGCGATCTGCTCGCTTATCCGGTCGAGGTCAGCGTGCGCCCGCGCCAGGATCGCGTCGGCGTCCGCCTCGGCGTCCAGGGTGAGCGACAGCTTGCGCGCGAACCGCTCGGGGCCGATCCGCGGGTCGGCGAACCCGCCGCTGGCGTTGCCCTCGGCCAGCTTGGCGGACAGCCAGTCGCGGTGCCCGGCCAGCGCTTCGAGTGCGGCCGGCCGCACGGCGCCGATCTGTGCCGCGCACTGCGGTGCGTCCTCGAGCGCGCGGTCGATCTCGGCGGTCACCAGTGCGATCGTGCCGGCGAACTGCCCGATGGCGGTCTCCAGGTGCACCTGCGGCATGGGCCCGAGCAGACCGCGGGTGCCGGCCAGCGCGCCCGGGACCTCGGCGAGCCTTCCCGCCGCCGAGGCGAGCCGGCCGGGCAGCGGGGCGAAGTCCCTGGCCAGCAGCAAGCGGATGGCCCGGCCCGGGTTGCCCATCAGCGGGTTCCAGGTGTGCTCCCGCAGCGAGTCCAGCTCGAACAGCCGGCGCTTCAGCGCGGTGGCCAGCATGGCGGCGTCCACCCGGTTCTCCGGGCTCAGCGCGGCGTCGTCGATGGCCGCGACCCTGGCGATGAAGCCGTCCAGGGCCCGTTGCTCGGCGTCGAGCGCGGCCTGGGTGAACACCGGCAGGTGGGCGTCGAACCGGTGATCGCCGAGGGCGGTGGCGAACTCGGGATGCCGCTGGCCGGCGTCGTCGAGGAAGGCGGTGGCCAGCTCGGTGAAGGCGAGGTCGGCCTGGCTGCTGGTGTCATGCTGGTCGGTCACCGGCGGTTCACTTTCGTCTGAGGTCGCGGCGCTGGTTGCCGATAAGACTGCCATGCTTTCCTGGCCGGAAACCCACCCTACGGCGTGTCCGCGATGTGAAACCATCCGGTCACGCTGCGGGATGGCCCGATAGGCTGAGCGAATGCTTGCCACGATCGACCTGCGGGGCCGGGCCGCACCCGAGCTGACCAGGGCCGCCCTGCACGGCGTGCTGCCCAGAGCCGTCCTCGATGTGACCACCGCGGCCGGGCAGATCCGGCCGGTCTGCGACGACGTGCGGCGCCGCGGCGCCGCGGCGGTGCGCGAGTACACCCGCCGGTTCGACGGGGTGGATCTGACCTCGACCAGGGTTCCGGCCGGTGCGCTCGATGACGCTCTCGGCAAGCTGGACGAGCAGGTACGGGCGGCCCTCACCGAGGCCGCCAGGCGCGCCACCCTGGTGCACCGGGCCCAGTTGCGCGGGGACATCGCCACCGAGGCAGCCCCCGGGCTGACGGTCACCGGGCGGTTCGTGCCGGTCGGCCGGGCCGGTGTCTACGTGCCGGGCGGGCTGACCGCCTACCCGTCGTCGGTGGTCATGAACGTGATTCCCGCCCAGGTCGCCGGGGTGGGCGAGATCGCCGTCGCGTCGCCGCCGCAGGCGGCCTACGGCGGCCTGCCGCACCCGGCGGTCCTTGCCGCCTGCGCGCTGCTGGGCATCACCGAGGTGCACGCGGCCGGCGGCGCTCAGGCGCTCGCCATGCTCGCCTACGGCACAGCCGGGTGTGATCCGGTGGACGTGGTCACCGGCCCAGGGAACGTCTATGTGGCCGCGGCCAAGCGGGTGCTGCGCGGCGTCGTCGGCACCGACGGCGAGAACGGGCCGACCGAGATAGCGATCGTGGCCGACGGCACCGCCGACCCGGGCTACCTGGCCGCCGACCTGATCGCGCAGGCCGAGCACGATCCGCTCGCCGCCTGCCTGCTCATCACCCCCGACGCCGGGCTGGGCGCCCTGGTGGAAGCCGAGCTGGCGCAGCGCGTCCCGCGGGCCAGCCATCGCGACCGCATCGAGGCCGCCCTGGCCGGGCAGTCCGCCCAGGTGATCACCGACGACATCGGTGCCGCCCTGGCCGTCGCGGACGCCTGGGCGCCCGAGCACCTGGAGATCCAGGCCAGGAACGCCGGTGAGCTGGCCCGGCGGGTGCGCAGCGCCGGGGCCGTCTTCGCCGGGCCGTTCGCGCCGGTCTCGCTCGGCGACTACCTGGCCGGCTCGAACCACGTGCTGCCCACCGGCGGGTCGGCCCGGCACACCGCGGGCCTGTCCGTGCTGCCGTTCCTGCGCCTGGTCAACGTCGTGGAGTGCAGCCAGGACGCGCTCGCGGCCACGCTGCCGCACGTGGCCGCTCTCGGCGCCGCCGAAGACCTGCCCGCCCACGTGGCCGCGGTCGCCACCCGGGGCAGCAGAGGCACCAGTGCCAGCAAAGGCACCCCATGATGGCCGCGAACATCCTGCCGCTGCGGCCGGATCTGGCCGGGCTCGAACCCTACGGGGCGCCACAGTTCGACGTGCCAGTCCGGCTGAACACGAACGAGAACCCCTACCCGCCGTCCCCGGCCCTGGTCGGGGAGATCGCCGAGGCGGCGGCCGGCGCCGCGGCCTCGCTGAACCGCTACCCGGACCGGGACGCGGCCGCGCTGCGCGCCGACCTGGCCAGCTACCTCGGGCACGAGCTGACCTGGCGGCAGGTCTGGGCGGCCAACGGGTCCAACGAGATCATCCAGCAGTTGCTGCAGGCGTTCGGCGGGCACGGCCGCACCGCGCTCGGCTTCGAGCCGTCCTACTCGATGCACCCGCTGATCGCCCGGACCACGGGCACCGCCTGGCTGGACGGCGGCCGGCCCGGCGACTTCCGGCTGGACGCCGGGCACGCCGCCGGGCGGGTCCGTGAGGCCGCACCCGATGTCGTGTTCCTGACCTCGCCGAACAACCCCACCGGCACCGCGCTGCCGCTGGAGGTGATCGAGGCGGCCGCCGCGGCCGCTCCCGGCATGGTCGTGGTGGACGAGGCCTACGCCGAGTTCGCCCGGCCGGGCACGCACAGCGCACTGGAGCTGCTGCCCAGCTTCCCGCGGCTGGTCGTCACCCGGACCATGTCCAAGGCGTTCGCGCTGGCTGGTGCGAGGGTCGGTTACCTGGCCGCAGCCGAACCGGTGATCGACGCCCTGCTTGTCGTCCGGCTGCCCTACCACCTGTCCGCACTCACCCAGGCAGCGGCCAGGGCCGCGCTGCGCCGGCGCGGCGAGCTGCTCCAGTGCGTCGGGCAACTGCGCGCCGAACGCGACCAGATGGTGGACTGGCTGCGCGGCCTCGGCCTCGAGGTGGCCGAATCCGATGCGAACTTCGTGCTGTTCGGCGGCCTGGCCGACCGGCATGCCGTCTGGCAGGGACTGCTCGACCGCGGGGTGCTGATCCGCGAGACCGGCCCGCCGGGGTGCCTGCGGGTGAGCATCGGCACGCCGGCCGAGATGGACGTGTTCCGCACCGCGCTCAGCGCGGTGCTCGACACCGCCAGGACCCGGCGGTGAACCGGGTGGCGCGGGTGGAGCGCCTCACCAACGAGACCCAGGTGCTGGTGGAGCTGGATCTGGACGGGATCGGGGTGGTGGACGTCGCCACCCGCGTGCCGTTCTTCGACCACATGCTCGCCCAGCTCGGCAGGCACGGCAGCCTGGACCTGAGCGTGCGGGCCAGCGGCGACATCGAGGTGGACGCGCACCACACGGTGGAGGACACCGCGATCGTGCTGGGCGAGGCGCTCCGGCAGGCGCTCGGCGACAAGTCGGGGATCTCCCGGTTCGGCAACGCGCTCGTGCCACTGGACGAGACGCTGGTGCAGGCCGCGGTGGACCTGTCCGGGCGGCCGTACGTCGTGCATCAGGAGCCGGACACGATGCCGCCCCTGATCGGTACCTACGACACGACGCTGACCAGGCATTTCTTTGAGACGCTCGGCATGATGGCCGGGATCTGCATCCACGTGCTTGTGCTGTCCGGCCGCAACCCGCACCACATCGTGGAGGCGCAGTTCAAGGCCGTGGCCCGCGCGCTGCGCGCCGCCGCCGCGCCGGACCCGCGGGTCGGCGGCGTGCCCAGCACCAAAGGTGTCCTGTGAGGCCCAGGGTCGTCGTCCTGGACCACGGCTCGGGCAACCTGCGGTCCGCCCAGCGGGCGCTGGAGCGGGTCGGCGCGCAGGTCACGGTGACGGCAGCCTTCGACGAGGCGATGGCCTGCGATGGCCTGGCCGTGCCCGGCGTGGGCGCGTTCGCCGCCTGCATGGCCGGGCTGCGCTCGGTTCGCGGCGACATGATCATCGACCGCCGGCTGGCCGGCGGCCGGCCGGTGCTCGGCATCTGCGTCGGCATGCAGGTGCTGTTCGAGACCGGCGACGAGCACGGCGCGGCGACCCAGGGCATCGGTGAGTGGCCGGGCACGGTCCGGCGGCTGAGCGCCCGGGTGCTGCCGCACATGGGCTGGAACACCGTGTGCCCGGCACCGGGCTCGGCGCTGTTCAAGGGCCTGGACCCCGGCACCCGGTTCTACTTCGTGCACTCCTACGCCGCGACCTCGTGCCCATGGGAGCCCGCGGCGAGGCTGCCGGGGCCGCTGCTGAGCTGGGCCGAGCACGGCGAGCCGTTCATCGCCGCGGCCGAGCACGGGCCGCTGTGGGCGACCCAGTTCCACCCGGAGAAGTCGGGCGACGCCGGCGCCGCACTGCTGGCCAACTGGCTGGAGACGCTGAGATGAGCTTTACCCTGCTGCCCGCCGTGGATGTCGTCGGCGGCCAGGCGGTGCGCCTGGTCCGTGGCGAGGCGGGCTCGGAGACTTCCTACGGCGACCCGGTGGAGGCCGCCCTGGCGTGGCAGCGCGGCGGGGCGAGCTGGGTGCACCTGGTCGACCTGGACGCCGCGTTCGGCCGCGGCTCCAACGCCGGGCTGCTCGCCGAGGTGGTGGGCAAGCTTGACATCGCGGTCGAGCTGTCCGGCGGCATCCGCGACGACGGCTCGCTGGCGGCCGCCCTGGCTACCGGCTGCGCCCGGGTGAACATCGGCACCGCGGCGCTGGAACGGCCGGACTGGGTGCGGGAGATCATCGCCAGGCACGGCGATCGGATCGCGGTCGGGCTCGACGTGCGCGGCACCAGGCTGGCCGCGCGCGGCTGGACCTCGGACGGCGGCGAGCTGCTCGACGTCCTCACCAGGCTGGAGGCCGAGGGCTGCCCGCGGTACGTGGTCACCGACGTGGCCAGGGACGGCACGCTGACCGGCTGCAACACCGGCCTGCTGCGCCTGGTCTGCCAGCACACCGGGCGGCCCGTCATCGCCAGCGGCGGCGTGTCCAGCCTGGACGACCTGCGCGCGGTCGCCGCACTGGCGCCGCTCGGCGTCGAAGGCGCCATCGTCGGCAAGGCCCTCTACGCCGGGAAGTTCACGCTGGAGCAGTCCCTGGAGGCGGTGGCGTCGTGAACCGTCTGGCCGGCCTGCGCGCGGTGGCCCGGTGAGCGTCGCGGTCCGGGTGATCCCATGCCTGGACGTGGACGCCGGCCGGGTGGTCAAGGGGGTGAACTTCCGGGATCTGCAGGACGCCGGTGACCCGGTCGAACTGGCCGCCGCCTACGACGCCGAGGGTGCCGACGAGCTGACCTTCCTGGACATCACCGCGTCCAGCGCCGACCGGCAGACCAGCTACGACGTCGTCAGCCGGACGGCGGAGCAGGTGTTCATCCCGCTGACCGTGGGCGGCGGGGTCCGCAGCGTGGCCGACGTGGACCGGCTGCTGCGGGCCGGCGCGGACAAGGTCTCGCTGAACACCGCGGCCGTGGCCAGGCCCCAGCTGCTCGCCGAGGCGGCCCAGCGGTTCGGCCGGCAGTGCATGGTGCTGTCCGTGGACGCCCGCCGCACAGAAAGCGTCGGCGGGTCCGGGTTCGAGGTGACCACGCATGGCGGGCGCCAGGGCACCGGCATCGACGCCGTCGAGTGGGCTCGCCGTGGCGCGGATCTCGGCGCCGGTGAGATCCTGCTGAACTCGATGGACGCCGATGGCACCGCGGCCGGGTTCGACCTGGAGCTGATCCGGGCAGTCCGCCAGGCCGTGGACGTGCCGGTGATCGCCAGCGGTGGCGCCGGGACCGCCGCCGACTTCCCGCCAGCGGTCGAGTCCGGCGCCGACGCCGTGCTGGCCGCCAGCATCTTCCACTTCGGCCGGGTCCGTATCGGCGAGGTCAAAGACGCGCTGCGCGCGGCCGGCCATACCGTCCGGTAGGAAACCGGTCAGCTCGCGCTGGCGGCGTCGCTCCCGGTGCCGCGCTTGTGCCGGGTGTAGTCCGGATGCGCGTGCATGGCGGCTCCGACAATCCCGGCGTCGTTGAGCAGTTTCGCGGGCACGATCTTCGCCTTGATGCCGGTCAGCAGGGGCACGAACTTGTCCGACTGCTTGCTGATGCCGCCGCCGATGATGAACAGGCTGGGGGACAGCAGCGCCTCCATGTGCCGCAGGTACTCATCCACCCGGCCGGCCCACTTGCCCCAGCTCAGATCCTTTTCCTCGCGGACGATCTCAGACGCCCGCTTCTCGGCATCCTTGCCCCGGATCTCGATATGGCCGAACTCGGTGTTCGGCACCAGGATGCCGTCGACGAACAGCGCGCTGCCGATCCCAGTGCCCAGCGTCAGCATGAGGACGGTGCTGGTCACGTCCTTGCCCACGCCGAACTCCATCTCCGCCATCCCGGCCGCGTCCGCGTCGTTGAGCACGCTGACTTCCTGGCCGGTGGCCTTGGCCAGCAACCCCCTGGCGTCCAGCTCGATCCAGCCGTGGTCGACGTTGGCCGCGGTCCGGGTGACACCGTCCACGACCACGCCGGGGAACGTAATACCCACCGGCCCGGACCATTCGAACGCTTTGACCAGCTGAGCCACCACGTCCGCGACCGCTTGCGGGGTCGCCGGGTGCGGCGTGGCGATCTTCTGCCGCGGCTTCACCAGCTCACCCGTCGCCACATCCACCGGAGCGGCCTTGATCCCGGTGCCGCCGATGTCAACGCCGAGTGCGTGCATGAA